>CASFYR010000001.1 GCA_949298975.1 uncultured Bacillota bacterium
CGCCAAATCAGCGATCTCATCCTCCGGCACTCCCAAGTGATAGAGCCATTCTTCGCAGATCTCAATCCCGGTACAATCCTTCATCGGTTTTTTGACATAATTTCCCGGGATATCGGTAAATAAGCCGTACAGCCAAATTGCGACTGTCCCGTCTTTTTGATTCACTAACTGCGGCTGACGGTTAATGGTCCATGACAGCAGCCACGAGGAATCAATACAGCTGACGATCCCGCCGGTAACCACTTTGCCCGACAGCGGATCGCGCTGGCATATCTTTTCGATATACGGCAATATCTTGTCATCCAAAGTCGTAACCGTGGCGCTTTCCCAATTGGTCTTGCTTACATCGCTGCAGAATTTCTCCGGATGACCGAAACTTGGATCCTGCTTGGCAATATTTTCCCACAGTTTCCAGACCCCGGTATCTCTTCTTTCGGCATTCACATCCGGTGCATGGTGCTGATCGCCATAGATCGTCCCGTCGGTGCAACTACCGTTTGTGACAAATACCAGATCATCTTCGCTCAAAGGAATGCTTCTGGCGCCTTTTTTGCCCGTGCATTCGATGCTTCGGGCGATCTTTTTACCGTCCTTGAACTCAAATGTGACGTTGGTGACCTCGGTATCATACTCAAATTTTACGCCGGCTTTCTCAAGATACTTGACCATCGGCAAGATCAGTGATTCGTACTGGTTGTACCGGGTGAATTTCAAAGCCGAGAAGTCAGGTAGACCGCCGATATGATGAATGAATCTTTGGAAATAAAGCTTCATCTCTAAAGCGCTGTGCCAGTTTTCAAAGGCAAACATTGTCCGCCAGTATAACCAGAATGTCGAATCAAACACCTCGTCATCAAACACATCTTCGATGGTTTTATCGTAAAGATCTTCATCTTTGGTGAAGAATAATTTCATGATTTCCATACAGCCCTTATCGCTGATGTTGAATTTCCCGTCGGTATGAGCGTCCTGTCCGCGATTTACGGTAGCCCGGCACAATGAATAGTTTGGATCGTGTTTATTTAACCAATAGAATTCATCCAGTACCGAGATGCCGTCCTTTTTGATCGATGGAATGCTCCGGAAAAGATCCCACAAACATTCAAAGTGATCTTCCATCTCTCTACCACCGCGCATAACATTGCCCCGCATCGGATCAATAATGCCATCGCATGCCCCGCCGGCAATATCCATTGCCTCTAAAATATGGATGTGATCGCCTTTCATCTGACCGTCTCTTACCAGAAAACAGGCGGCTGAAAGCGACGCCAGTCCGCTTCCTACCAGATATGCCGATTTCTTATCAACATCCTTTGGTTTTTCCGGTCGGGCAAAAGCCTCGTAGTTCCCATTAGAATAATAGATCCCTTTAGCGTTTTTCTTCTGTTTGCCCCTTTCAGTATTCTTATAATCTCTTAATTCCAATTCCCGGGCATTTTCTTTGATTTTTTTGGCCGCCTTTTTGCCGGCTGATTCATTGATCAGCTCTTCGCCTTTTTTAATTACTTTTGGTGCACAAGCGACCGCACCTGCCGTAACGGCGGCAAGCCCGGTTATTGATAAAACTTTTTTCTTGCTCATAACAAGCCTCCTATCGCATCATCGACGATGCTTCTGAATTATGACACCGCTTGGCAATTAAGTCTCCTATCAAAAAATAAGGAATGATGTATTTTTTATCATTCCGCTGCATTTGATCAATTATTTAGCAAAATTTATGACCGACCTTTCGATCGAACCGTGGATCATGACGCTTAAATGGTTGATGATATCTTCCGGTTTTTGTTTCATTCCGGATTTTATCCAGTCGATTATGATGCCGACAAAGGCGTATTTATAAAATTGAGCGATCTTTTCCTGATCGTCGGTCGATACGTTTCGGCCCTGGGCCAATTCATTGACGACATCATAGAGCAAAGTGTAGACCAGGGTATAGAGGTATTTTTCGATCTGTTCCCGGCTGATGGAATTATAGACGTTCATAACAAAAGCCCGGTTTGCCAACATGGCATTGAAAATATTGAGCATGCCTTCTTGCCAGGTATCATAAGTTTTCTTGCCTTTAAGCGCCTTTTGAGTGCCGTGCTGGCATGTCCATTCGATCAGCTCATATATGTCCTGAAAGTGATAGTAGAAGGTCATCCGGCTGATACCGGCGGCCTCGGTCAGATCGCCGATGGTTATTTTGTTTAACGGCTTTACTGACAGTAATTCTTTTAGTGATTGTTCAAGTACAATCTTGGTCGATTGCGACATTTATCTTACCTCATATCTACTATTCCTGAATAAAGGAATAACTTAATTATAACAGAGGGGAAAAGATCGCGAGGGATTATGCATTGGCAAACGTTACAATTGTGAAATAGCGGCACCCACTGATCGGCAAAACAGATGATCATCGTTTATATCGGTTTTAAAAGAGAGGATATTTATTGCTCAAAATTCCTAAGGATTTACACTTCCTTTTTATCATTGTATGATATTGCCATGAAGAGGGGATATGATGCTTTAGGCAGTCGGTTTAAAAAGACGCTTATCAATGATAGTCATGCCGCTGGCTCGATCGATATTGAACTGATCAAAGGAATGATCGCTCTTGATGATGAAATGATGAACCGTTTTTATGAGGGAGTACCGCAAGTTTTAAGTATGCGTGATCATGAGCTCTATCCACTTGTAAGAAAATATGCGCAAGATAGCCCGAAGAACACCGTAAAGAGTATCGTCGGCATGTATCAAGCGCGAATCGATGATGAAGCAGAAATGATCTTAGGCGGCAGCGATAAAGAGATCTTGGAAAGAGGAACGGACTGGTGTGCGGACGTTGCCCGTTTGGGCGTTACTCTTTTTATGTGTGCCGATCTTCCATCACGGCTGGTATATCTTTGTGATACTGATAAGGACAATTGGGGCCATTGCATCAACGAGGTATATTTTGATGATGCCTGGCATCTTGTCGATATCGTTAACGGTTATATTTTAGCCAGCGCTAAAGCTATATATTACGATAAGGAACTTATTAAAGACCTGCCGGAAGATTATCGAGGGTATTTTAAAGCGATGGCAGTCAGTATCTACGATCCTTTGGATAAAGATAATAATTATGCAGTATCAGGTTTTAATGATTATTATCGGGAAATACTAAAGATATGATCTCATCTTAGGTTATCAAATGTTTGAGAGCATCTATTTACTAATAAAAAGCTAACTGACATATCGTTGCCAGTTAGCTTTTTAAATAATCATCCCATGAATATCTCGTTAGTTGAGGAGATCTTAGTTATCTGACCATTGGCAATAAGATATGCTTTGCCATAGATCTTTTCGGTACTGCCGTCAAGATAGACATAGCTGCCATCAACCAGAGCATAAAACTTTTTATTCATGCTGTCAGGATAGGCGATGTCTTCCATTACCCTAAGACCGTCAAGTACGTCGTTTTGATCATCTGATAGTGTGGGATGATCATCTTGTCGGTCAGGCCCAGACAGGGGATAAATTTTTGATAGGACGGATCTTTTGCTTCACCTTCTAATTCCGGATGAGCATAGACGACGCTTGCAGCGTTCATCGATCCGGCGCTGATCCCGATAAGAACCCCCTCAAATAAAGACAGCAATTCCTTTAAATGGATTTCAGAGAAAAAACGATTTTGCGTCGGTACATGGCCTCCTGCCAGAATAATGAGATCGCTGGCATTTACTAAATTTGTCGCCTTAGCCTGATTTCGGCGGTCGAGGACATTGAACTTATCGAAAGTAAATCCCGATGCTTCAAAACTGCTTTTTACCGCTTTGGCAAAATAAGCGGTCTTTTCGTGCTCATCCGGAGAAGAGCAGACGAATAAAGCGCGGCTTTCATCCGGAATACACATCCTTAAATTATCGACCAGCCCGTTAGCGGGGTTAAGGTCATCACTGTTATCTGCCATGATATTGCTGACTAAAAAACATTTCATTGCCGCTTGTCCTTTCGTTTATATGTTATATAAGATCGATCTAATTAATATGTCAGGTAATAAGTATCTTAAAGAGGATATAAAGAACACTTTTTGGCATTTATTCGATATTTTTCAAACCCTCATAAAGATCATTGAAAGATCTTGTTTTTTCACAACGGCCAAAAGATAATTCCTTGTGATCACCAAATTCAAAAAGAAAACATTTGGTCATCTCCTCAACCGTCTGTTCCAAAGCAGTAAAAAACTGTCGATAAGTAAAATCGCTGGCTGCACTGTCTTTTGCAAATAAAGTGCCAATCAAAGATTCAGTTACCTGATCCAACGGATATAACTTAAGATGCATTAACTCGTGCACGATTATCTCTTCAAGATTTTCTTGTTTCGAATTTAAAATATTCAGCTCCAGTATAGCTTTTTTGTCATCACAATCTATTTTAAAGTCACCGGTTTTATTCCATTTAGGATCTTCGATCAGTTTAAGTTGCACATCCCATGCCGGGGTAATTCTTAACTTTTTTAGATACTTTTCAAAAATCAATTCAATTTCTTTTTGCTCCATAACTATTTTCTTTCCTCGTTGATCGTTCACCTCATTATTTATTATATCGTAGAAATTGAAGGAAGATGATTAAAGTGTAGGAACTATAATTATATCGCAGTATCATTACGGTATATTTGTTGAATTCTAATTATAAAGTAATTCGCACGAAAGATGAGACATTAATTTTATTTGACATGTCAATCAGGCAGTGATAATATTAAATCGTAAATAGAAGGACGTAACTCTCGCGAGGCGTAACCTGATAGGTTCGTTTTGCGAGAGTTTTTGTTTGGTTATGATTATGAGGTAGGTTACAATGTTTAATTTTCTTAAAAAGAGTAAAGATTATAATATTTACGCACCGGTTGACGGTTTTTGTAAGGATATCAGTGAATGCAAAGATATGACATTTGCTAAAAAAATGATTGGTGACGGAGTAATGATTATACCAAACGATAATATTATTACCAGTCCATGTAACGGTACAGTAAAAATGGTTTTCCCGACGAAGCATGCATTTGGAATAATTTCCGATGATGGTCAGGAAGTAATGGTACATGTAGGACTCGAAACGGTAAACCTGAATGGAGAATGCTTTGAAAAATTAGTAGAAGTTAATCAAAAGGTTAAAGCCGGATCTCCGGTTATAAAATGTGATTTAAAAAGAATTGAAGCAGAAGGCTACGATACATCGGTAATTGTGGTCTTGGTCGGCAGAAACGAAGTGCACAACAAGCACACCGATATTGATGTAAAAACAAAAGACCTGATCATAGAAAGGTAATTATGAAAATCATTAAAAATATTAACAATAATTATGCCATAGCTGTAGATTCAGCAGGAAAAAGTTTAATCGTTTCCGGAAAAGGGATCGGTTTTGGCAGTGTACCAAGAGAAATTACTGATTTGAATTTAATTACTAGATCCTATTATGATATCGATCCTCTTTATATATCAATGATAGGAAGCATCCCTGATAACATCATTGATATCGCGACGATTTTAGTTGACAGAGTCAGAAATGACTTAAACGCCGACATTAGTTCTAATATCATATTTACATTGGCGGACCATATAAATTTTGCTATAAATCGATACCAGAAAAAAATGAACATTCAATTATCAATAATATATGATATTGAATATCTGTTTGAAAAAGAATACGCAATTGGTTTATATAGTTTGAAATTAATTGAAAAATATGTCGGGGTTAAATTACCACGATATGAAGCTGCCTATGTTGCCTTACATATTATCAATGCCGAAGAAAAATCTAACACAACAGTTAAAATTACGGATGACAAGGTCATTGAACATATTACGAAAATAATGGAACAGGAATTCAATCGCAAGATAAATCTCAAAAGTTTTAATTATTCAAGATTTGTTTCTCATATTCAATATTTGATCAAGCGGAGCGCAACAAAGCATATTATTACTTCAGATAACGATTCTCTATTCATAACAATGAAAGAATCGTATCCGAAAACATATGAATGCGCGCTTAAAATAAGCGATTATCTCGAAAAAACAATCAATACCGCCTTGACTGATGAAGAAGTGTTGTATCTGATGCTTCATATCAATCGTCTTTGTACAAGAGAAGATTACGATTAAATTAGGTCAATACGGCAATTAGGCCGTAAAGATATATAGAAAGGGGAAAATTTATGAAAAAGAAACAGCACGAAGAGATGGCTGCAAGCATCCTTCAAGAAATCGGTAGCAACAGTAATGTAGCTACATTCTCACACTGTGTAACCAGATTGCGTTTTACTCTTAAAGACAAGAGTATCGTCGATGATGAAAAAGTTAAGGAAATTCCAGGTGTAATCGGTACCCAATGGCTAGGCGAACAGTATCAGATAATAGTTGGACCGGAGGTTGATGATATTTACGAAACCGTTTGCGAACTTGGGAATATCGAGGCAGCTGAAGCGGTAAATGAAAATTTGGACAAAGAATTAACCGGAAACAAAAAAATCAGCTTAAAAGGACTTGGCAATGCGATTCTTGCTTATTTGTCACCTTCGATGACCGGAATAATACCGATGATGGTAGCCGCTTGTATGTGCAAAACTATCGCAGCTTTATTGGGACCGGAGGTTTTAAATGTTATTCCGAATACGAGTGATTTATACATTGTATTAAATTTCATGTACAATGCATTCTTCTATTTCATTCCGCTGTTCCTTGGCTATTCGGCAGCTAAGACATTAAATATCAATCCTACTTATGGTATTTATTTAGGTGCGCTGATCATGGTTCCGGAATTTATCGGTTTAGTTGGTGTTAGAGAGACTATCTCTGTTTTTGGAATCAGCGTTCCGGTTGCTAGTTATGCTTCATCATTCTTACCGGTAATTCTAGGTGTTTGGATCATGTCATATATTGTTAAGTTTCTCAACAAATATATGTATGAAGCTCTAAAGCCTATTTTTGTACCTTTGATTACCATTCTGATAATGGCTCCGGTAATGTTCGCTGTATGTGCTCCATTAGGAACATATATCGGTAATATTGTTGGTGATTTCTTTATTACTTTATCTCAGTCTAATTTTGTCTTTAAATTAATCGGCGCCATGGCGTTAAGTATCTTGTTGCCATATATGGTACTGGGTGGCATGCATGGTGCATTGGTAAATTTTGCGATACTTACATTCACTCAGAATGGTTCGGAATCTTTTATCTTACCAATCATGCTGGCTTATAATTTCGCCGTATTCGGCGTCGCGCTGGGAGCTGTCTTTAAGTTGAAGAAACCAGAAAACAAAACAGCAGTTGCAGGATATTTTGCAACTGGTATTTTAGGAAGCGTTACTGAACCATGTCTATATGGAGTAATTATGAAATATCGTCAAACGATGAAAGCGTTGCTGATAGCTTGTGTGGTTGTTGGTCTATGGGTAGCTGTTTTTACTCCCGTCAATTATGTCATTTCGACGGCTACAGTATTTACTTTCTTTATCCCTTGGATTCAAGGCGGAACCGCAAACATTATAGCCGGAGTTGGTTTGATGCTTGCCGCATTTATTTCAGGTACAATTGCAGCATTGTTTGTCAACTATGATGAGTAATTTATGGATAACAGTATTATTTTAAAAAATTACAAATTAGAAGATTTGGATTACAGACCTGCTTTTTTTGACAATGAAATTGATGGTCATGGAAAATTGACTTTGGTTGACATGTATGGGGTCTTATTTGCTGATGGCGATGATAAACCAATTTGGTTTATCCGCCACTGCAATCCTGATGGCATTCGCTTTGGCGCGTTCCATCGGCCGGGAAACGATTATCTTGATGTTCAAAGCTCACTTCATTTGGATGATATAGCTCAAAGAGGAGCAAAAATAGAACCTTATCATTTAGCGGATGACCACTACGAAATATCTTGCAGGGAACCGTTCTTCGAATATAAGTTTTATGAAGACCATGTAGAATATAAGGAAACTAATGTATTAGATGTCAGGGGCGATCTATTTACGAAGGCTATTTTTAAGCATGCTGACGATTCGCTGGTGTCCTCTCAGATTACACAAAGTCTGATTATTGACGGAACATACGAAGGGAAGCATGTGAAGGGTTTAGGTAATTTTGAATTGGTATATATGCCGGAAAAAGAAACACGAAATCTAAATGATTTCTTCTCATACATATATGCCTATGATGCAGGTATTAGAGAAGACGGCAAAAAAGAAATCGCAATGATTAATTTATCCTTAAACGGATATAGTAAAGGCTTCTATTGGTTAGAAGGAGAAAATCCGGTTATATCAGACAATGTTTTAATGGAGGCAAAGTGGGTTAAATTGCCTTATGTTGATGATGGGACTTGTATCTATAAGGATGCGGTGTTTAAGTTTGGTGGAAAAGAGATTCATTTTAAAGGTAAATGGGGAGCTAAAGGCTTGACAGCATACCCGCGTGTGGAATTAAGCGGACAGTCTCAGATATTCGGAACTTGGTATGAAGGAAGAACTCCCTATAAGCACAGCATGAGCATAACTTTTCACGAAAATATGGATGTTTTTGCCGATAAGTTATCCAAGGCTGGTTTTGAGGTGATTGATTAATGACTAATTTTTCTGATGATTTTATGTGGGGCGGTGCAACAGCCGCCAATCAATGTGAAGGCGCCTGGCAAGAAGATGGAAAAGGCGAATCATGTGCCGATCATTTTACTTCGGGCAGTTTAAATAAACCAAGAGAATTCACTTTGCAAATTGATCCGAATAAAAGATATCCATCGCATAGCGGTATTGATCATTATCACCGTTATGAAGAGGATATCAAACTGTTCAGCGAGATGGGTTTTAAAATATATCGGCTTTCTTTGAATTGGACGAGAATTTTCCCTAACGGCGATGATGACAAACCAAACAAACAAGGTCTTGATCACTATCGCAAAGTATTTGAGACTTGCCATAAATACAATATTGAACCTTTAGTCACAATGTCCCACTATGAGTTTCCTTTCAATCTTTCAAAGAAATGGAATGGATGGATTGACCGAAGAACTATTGATTGTTATATAAAATTTACTAAAACGATCATGAATGAATATAAAGATTTGGTTAAATATTGGATTACTTTTAATGAAATCAATATCGGCATTCTTGGAGTAGGGGATACATTGTCGCTGGGTATGATGCCAAAAAACAATATGATAGATGTTACCAAGAAAAATGAAGATAATGACCCGAAGATCATCTCCCAGAGATTAACAGCTTTGCATAATCAGTTTGTTGCCTCTGCCTTAACAGTAATTGCCGGAAAAAAAATCAATCCGGATTTTAAGTTTGGCTGTATGATAGCCGGTGTGGTGAATTATCCATATTCGCCAAAACCGGATGATACGTTTAAAACTTGGTATTTGGAACAGATAAATAACTTTTATTGTGGAGATGTAATGGTTAGGGGCGAGTATCATCCGTTAACAGACGCTTATTTAAAAGATCAAAAAGCTGTTATTCAAATGGATCCGAATGATAAAGGTATATTAAAGGAAGGAAAAGTAGACTTTTATTCATTTTCATACTATATGTCGACCTGTGTTTCATCTGATGAGAATTTGACAAAAACCGGCGGCAATATGACGACAGGGATTAAAAATCCTTATCTCAAAGCAAACGAATGGGGGTGGCAAATCGACCCGGAAGGATTAAGATATTATATAAACCAAGTCTATAATCGTTATAAGATTCCTTTATTGATTGCAGAGAACGGTATAGGGATCAGAGATAAAATGATCGATGGTAAAATTCATGACAAAGAAAGAATAAGCTATCTTTCCGAACATCTTAAAGCTATCGATAAAGCAATTGGAGACGGATGTGATGTGTTTGGCTATACAGCCTGGGGATGTATCGATTTGGTCAGTGCTTCTACCGGTGAAATGTCAAAAAGATATGGTTTTATTTATGTGGATCTTGATGATGATGGCAATGGGACAAGGAAACGTTATAAAAAAGATTCTTTTGACTGGTATAAAAAAGTTATTGCATCTAACGGCAATTGTCTTTATGAATAATATTATTTGTCATGCTTAAGTGATAAAGACGATTAATCTATTTCTACAAATTAAGGATCAATCGTCTTTTTATATTCGTTCTATTAAATAAGTAAAGTCAATAATGGAATATTGTATAATTATTTTCTATATCAACCTATTATTCATAAGCATTTGTTATTTTGGTTTTTTTCGATTATCATAGTTAAGAAGCAGACAGTAAGTGCATAAAAAATAATCTGCCTACTTGAAAGCATATACCTTATATGCTTATTGATAATTTTTGAAATGGAGGCTATAGGGATGGAAGAGATCAGAAATAAAATTTTCGATGAAGAGCGGGCATTATATGGCAAAGAAGACATTTCCGTCATTGACTGCCGGTTTGACGGTCCAAACGATGGTGAGAGCGCTTTGAAAGAAGGAAGAAATATCAAAGTCAATAACTGCTATTTCAATCTGCGCTATCCTTTATGGCATGACCATGGTTTAGTGATATCTGACAGTGAAATGACCGCGCAATGCCGGGCTGCCCTTTGGTATTCCGATCATATCGAAATAAGCAATTACAAGCTGCATGGCATAAAGGCTCTGCGGGAATGCTGCAATGTTAAGATGAAGGACTGTGATATTATATCGCCAGAATTCGGCTGGTCGACGAAAGGAATAGCGATGGATCACTGTCAGGCCGAAAGCGAATATTTCATGATGCGTTCCAGCGATCTTTATTTCACCGATGTCCGATTTATCGGCAAATATTCTTTTCAGTATATTGAAAATGCGGTTTTTGAAAATTGCCATTTTGATACCAAAGATGCTTTTTGGCACGCTAAGAATGTTATTGTAAGAAACAGTACGGTCAAAGGGGAGTATCTGGCCTGGTACAGCGAGAACGTGACTTTTGAAAAATGCGAGATCATCGGTACCCAGCCGTTATGTTATTGCAAGGGTTTACGTCTGATTGACTGCAAAATGAAAGATACCGATCTCGCTTTTGAAAAGAGCGATGTAGAAGCTGTGATCCTGACCCCGGTCGACAGTATCAAAAATCCTTATCTTGGTCATATAAGTGCTCCGGCAGTTAAGGAGATCATCATTGATGATGAAAGATCAAAATGTGAAATCTGCTTCGGTAAAAATGTTTAATTTGCAGAATCATCCGTTTGCGATCCTTGCCAGTTATAAAGGATCGCTTTATTTATGATCAATATATCATATTTAGGTTATAGGATATTTATCTGCCGTCATATTAAGTGAAGAAGACAATGTGATGGAAAGCGGCTGAAATGTTATAATCTTAAAGGAGGTTATTAGTTTTGAACGATACCAGAATCCTGATCGTGGACGATCACAACGATATCAACAATATGATCCACCAGCATTTATCGGCAAATGACTATTGGTCCGACCAGGCATTTTCCGGTACAGAGGCTTTGCTTTTGATAAGAAATAACGATTATGATTTGATCATTCTTGACTTAATGCTCCCGGGACTTGACGGCGATGAGGTTCTTAAAGAGATCCGTGAGAATTTGGCCGTACCGGTTATTGTTTTGACGGCTAAAAATGATCTGCAAAGCAAGGTCGATCTTTTAAAGGCTGGAGCTGACGATTATCTTTGCAAACCGTTTGATATCGAAGAACTTTTAGTGCGTATTCAAGTCCAGTTGAGAAAGGCCAACAGGTTACCGCTCAAGCATCAATTCAAAGACCTGACCATCGACGCCGGTCTATATGACGCTAAGATCGGCCATAAAAGGTTGCATTTGACCAAGCACGAATATCTGATAGTTGAACTGCTGGCCAAAAATCCGCAGCGGGTCTTTACCAAACAGGATATTTATGAATATGCCTGGGGCGAAAATTATTTGGGTGATGATAAGACGATCAATGTACATATCAGTAATATCCGAAAGAAAATAAGCGAAATAACCGACGACGAGTACATCAAAACCGTTTGGGGCATCGGTTTCAAAATGGCGGAATAAGATCCGCCTTTCTTTATACTTTCTTTATAATCACTTTAAAGTTATTGAAAGAATTACTGGTAAAATGTAATCGCAAGGGAGGATGATTATGAGGGAGACAGTGGTTAAATTAACTCAGGTTTCAAAAGAATTCAGACGTGTTAAAGCTCTCTTTGGCATCGATATGAACGTCTATAGAGGCGATATTTACGGTTTCATCGGTCAAAACGGTGCTGGGAAATCAACGACGCTAAAAATAATAACCGGTTTGATAAGATCTACCAGTGGGGAAATTCGCTTATTTAATGAAGATCGCGGCAATTACACGGCCAAAAGAATTGGATCACTGATTGAAAACCCCGGTCTATTTCCAAACCTTTCAGCTTTTGACAATATGGATATCAGGGCGACAGCAATCGGCATCAGCGACAAAAAAGAAATCGGTGATCTTTTAGACTTGGTCGGTCTTGATAAGGATGATAAGAAAAAAGTCAAACACTATTCTTTAGGCATGAAACAGCGGCTGGGAATCGCGATGGCTTTGATCGGAACTCCGGATCTTTTGATCCTTGATGAACCGATCAATGGGTTAGACCCCGAAGGAATAAAAGAGATCCGTGAAGTTATTAGATATTTGAATGAATCACGACAGATCACCATTATCGTCAGCAGCCATATTTTGGGAGAACTAAGTAAAATAGCGACCAGATACGGCATTATTCGTAGTGGTGTCATGATTGAAGAAATTGATGCAGCCGAACTTCAACATAAGTGCCGGAATTATCTGTCTTTGACAATCGATGATATTGAAAGCGGGGTTGTTGTTTTGGAACAGGAGCTGTTGATAAAAGATTATCTGGTAGCCAACAGGAATGAACTGCAGATCTATGATCAAACTGAAGGCCAGGCTGTCAGTGCTGTACTGGCCAAACATCATATCAATATCGAACAGATGTATTATAAAAAACAGGATCTTGAGACTTATTTCTTGGAAAAGATTGGAGGTGGCGAGCATGCTTAATCTGATTCGAGCTAAATTTAAAACAATGATCAAAAGCAATACTTTTTGGCTCGCCCTTTTGGTATTGATCTTTGTTTTTGCGCTTTGCGTTATCGTACAGTCCTCATCTCAGAGTGATTCCGATTTTGCGATTTCAAACGATACAGTAAAGTTTGGTCTCTATATTGCAGTCGATAGGAAACTGATAACCTTAAACGACTTTGTGACTAGTTTCGGGATAACTTTTTCATCGCTGATATCAGGAGTTTTTCTGGCCTCTTTTGTCGCTCAGGACTATAATTGCGGCTATATTAAAAATTATTTTTCTCTCATGAAAGGAAGAAGGAATCTGTGGGTTGCCAATATTGCCTGCGCCATTTTCATGGCATTCATATCCATTGTGTTGTCTTATGTTTTGAGTTTAGTGCTTGGCTATATTCTGGTTGCCGGTTTTAGTATCGATCCACCGAATCAAATTATTAAAACAATGTTTGCCGGTTTTTTACTCTTATCGGCAACCTTTACCTTTGTCGTTTGTATCACATCGATCTTTCGCAGCAAGGTAGCCGGAATCGTCGTTTTATTTATTTTGGCATCCGGAATGATTTTGCCTTTTTTGGAAATTATATTGAGTACGGCAAATATCAGCAATTTGATCGAATATTCTCTTTCCTATCAATATGCAGGAATTTTGATGTTTAATGCTGATGATGCGGTAAAACTGGGTATGATATCAGTCATTTGGACATTGTTGTATAATATAATCGGATGTATGGTCGTGATAAGACAGGAAACATAAACAAGAAACGAAAGGAGGAAGAAAGTGGTTTTAGCCCTGATAATAACTATAGTATTCCTGCTGATTGCTGCATTTCTCCTTTCTATCATTCTGTATGATTTAAGCGATCTGGCAAAACAAATGTCCTATAAAAATAAAACCGGCAGTAATTTTGACTTAACTACTCAAAGCCGGTTTGCGATCGTTACCGATATCCAGAAGAAAGTTAACCGTTTATACTGTGATCTAGCAAAAGAGCGGTCTGACCGGAAGGAAAAAGAAAAGAACGTTCAAACGCTATTTACCAATATATCACATGATTTGCGGACGCCATTGACCAGTATAAAGGGTTACAGTAGTCTCTTGCGAAAGAAATATGGGGATGATGAGTATTTAGAGATCATAGAACATAGACTGAACAATTTAAACGATTCGCTTGACGAACTGTTTATTTTTGCCAAACTGTCGGATGAAACTTTTGAATACGTCAAGGAAGAAATCGGTCTATATCAGGTGATATGCCGGATTTTGGCTTCCTATTATTATGATTTTGAAGATAAGAAAATCGTTCCTTCAGTTGTATTTGAGGACGAGAACATGGTGGTCGATGGCAATCGGGAACTGCTTGAACGAATGATTCATAATCTGATCAGCAATGTATTGAAGTACGGTGTTGATCACTTTACTATTTCCGAGATGAATGGGGTCGTTTGCTTTAACAATGCCTGTGATAAAACTCATAAAATCGATATTACACATATTTTTGATCGTTTCTATCGGGAAGAACATCATCAAATTGATTCTAATGGCCTTGGCTTATCAATCGTACAGAAGATTGCTGATATCCATGATTGGAGGATAGAAGCATCGATAGATGATGATGAATTGTGTATAGCGATTGATACTAATTTCAGAGAATAAAAATATGATGATAATGTTTATGTAGCGTCTTTTTCAAATAATCGCATCACCATGATATAATTAACCCAAGAAAGTATATTTAAAACTATTAGGGCAACAGAGAAAAACATGTGCTGACGATATTTTTAAATTAGAGGTCTGACACATGTTTTTAGCTTTAAAAGAGATGAAATATTTAAAAGGACGGTATCTTTTGATCATTGGCGTGATTGCGCTGATCTTTTATTTGGTATTTTTCCTGACCGGTCTTGCCTATGGATTAGCTCAGGCAAACCGCAGCGCCATCGATCAGTTTGGCGCCAAAGGGGTCATCATATCATCTTCGGCCAACGAGAATATCCCCGCTTCCATCATCGATCAGAACGATTTAACCAGATACGATGATCTGAATACCGAACCGTTGACCATCGTTTTGAGCAATGTTTACAAAAACGGTGAAGAAACGGCTGATATGCTTATCAACATCGTTTTTTTAAAGGTGAACAGGGATTCTCAACTGATCCCGGATATTATTGAAGGACGCAGTCTGATAAGCGACGGCGAAGCGGTTGTCAGCATTACGCTTAAGCATAAGGAACATTTGCTGCTCAACGATACGATCAAAGACAGCGCTACGGATAAGGTTTACCGGATCGTTGGTTTTACCGATAACGCTGAGTATAATACTCTTCCTGCCGTCTATGTAGACCGGGGTGATGAAAATATGGTCAGCGTTTTGGTGATCATGGATAAAAATCCTGCTTTAAGTGATGGTAGTCTTGTTTATCTCACGATTGATGATGTGATCGGTAAACTGCCAGGCTATCAGGCACAGGTTTTGACTTTCGGTTTGATGATCGCTTTTTTGAGCGGTATTTCAGCTATCATTATCGGGATATTCATGTACATCCTGACCATTCAGAAGCGATCGAGTTTCGGAATCCTCAAAGCTCAGGGGATATCTAACATCTACATCATTACTTCGGTAACTGTTCAAACACTTTCTGTTGTCTTGGGCGGATTATTGGTTGGCTTTATTTTAAATGAGATCACGGCAATCTTTCTGCCAGACCGGGTGCCGTTCGCCCAGAATTATATGTTCTATCTGGTTATTGCCTTTCTGACGATTGTCTTTGCCCTGTTGGGAGCGCTGTTTTCAGTACATGCCGTAGCAAAGATCGATCCATTAGAAGCGATATGAGGAGAAGCATATTATGAGTACGATTAAATTAATAGATATTTATAAAGATTTTAATGACGGTGATGAAGTTATCCACGCTCTCAAACCGACAAGTTTTACGGTTGAAGACAATCAGTTTGTGGCGATCATCGGGCCAAGCGGGAGTGGTAAATCGACCCTGTTGACAATTTTAGGAGCCTTGCAAAGACCAAGCGGCGGAGAGATCTATATTGACGATATGGAAATCGATTCACTGGGCGATAAAGAGAAAACGGCGATCCGTTTTGATAAGATCGGCTTTATCTTGCAGGCATCAAATCTTCTGTCATATTTAAGGGTTGAAGAACAATTGAAGTTAAAAGCTGATTATGCCAAAAAGAAATACGATCAAAATAGGGGCATGGAGTTATTGAAACAATTGGGCATCGAAAAGATTGCCGGGAAATACCCGGATCAGATATCGGGCGGCGAAAGGCAAAGAGCGGCTATTGCCAGCGCTCTGTATTCTGATCCTTCACTGATCCTGGCCGATGAGCCGACCGCCAGTTTAGACAGCATCAAGGCGATGGAAGTTGTCAATATCCTCAAAGACATTACCGGTTTACCAAACAAAACAGTTATTATGGTAACGCACGATACCAGACTTTTAGGGATGTGCGATCGGGTGCTTAAGATAGTCGACGGTGAACTAAAAGAGTTAAACAAGAAGAATATTAAA
>CASFYR010000002.1 GCA_949298975.1 uncultured Bacillota bacterium
TGTTTCCGGTGGTCAGAAGCAGCGGTTATCTATTGCCCGGGCCTTGGCGAAAAACGCTTCGATCTATATTTTCGACGATTCGTTCAGCGCTCTTGATTATGCGACCGATCGTGCTTTGCGTCATGATCTAAAAGAGCTGACAGCAAAGAAAAAAGCGACAGTGCTGATCGTGGCTCAACGGATCTCAACGATCAAAGACGCTGATAAAATCATCGTTCTGGATGCCGGGAAGATGGTCGGCATCGGCAAGCATCAGGAACTACTGAAGACTTGTCCGGTGTATCAGGAGATTGCCCGTTCCCAGTTGAGCGAGGAGGAATTAGCTTATGCCTAGACCGATGAATATTAAACAGGCTAAACCTAAAAATTTCAAAAAGACCGTTCGTGATCTTTTGCGTTATTTAAGACCGTTTTATGCCAAAATCATCTTGGCTTTGATGATGGTCATCGGATCGACCGTGATCGCCATCATTGGTCCGAAGATCCTGGGTCAAGCTACCACCTTGTTGTTTGAAGGGATCGTTTCTAAATACCAGGGCGGAGCGGGAATCGATTTTGCGGCAATCTTCCGGATCCTTTTGACTATGGTTGCTCTTTATATCACTTCCATGATCTTGAGCTATATTGCCAACTGGGTCATTGCCGGAGTTTCCAATAAGATTTCCTTTGGTTTAAGAAGGGATATCAGCCAAAAGATCGACCGCCTGCCTTTAAAATATTTTGATAAACAAACGCATGGCGAAATACTGTCCCGGGTTACCAATGATGTTGATAATATCTCGCAAAATCTTAATTCTTCGATCCAGCAGATCTTAAGTTCGGCAGTAACGGTTGTCGGCGTATTGTGGATGATGATATCAATTTCCTGGAAGCTGACCCTTATCGCTTTGCTGGTGGTACCGATGTCGGGCATTTTTGCCGCTTTTATCGTTAAGCGATCACAAAAATATTTCCATGCGCAACAGGCTTATCTGGGTCACATCAACGGTCATATTGAAGAGATGTATGCCGGTCATCTGATCGTTAAGACTTTCAACTATGAAGATAAGAGCATTGCTGACTTTGAAAAGATGAACGAACAGCTGTTCAACAGCGCTTACCGTTCCCAGTTCTTATCAATGGTCATGCAACCGATCGTTGGTTTTTTAGGTAATATCGGTTATGTCGGAGTTTGTCTGGTCGGTGGTTTTGAGGTCATTGCCGGCAATATTGAAATAGGCAATATTCAGGCCTTTATTCAATATGTACGTCAGCTTAATCAGCCGATTACTCAGGTAGCTCAGATTATGAATATCATCCAGTCGATGGTTGCAGCAGCAGAGAGAGTTTTTGAAATATTGGATGAGGAAGAAATCGAACCGGATACCACTAGTCCGGTAGAAATATATGATCAAAACGGAAATCCGACAATCAGTGGAGAAGTTACTTTTGAAAATGTCCGTTTTGGTTATGACCCGGACAAAATCATTATCAAGAATTTCTCGATGGAGGTCAAAGCCGGCAGACAGATCGCGATTGTCGGCCCTACCGGCGCCGGTAAAACGACACTGGTTAAACTTCTGATGCGGTTTTATGAGCTTAATGGCGGAGCGATTTATGTCGACGGTCATAATATCAAAGATTTGAAACGCAGTGATCTAAGGTCGCTGTTTGGTATGGTACTGCAGGACACATGGCTTTATTCCGGCAGTATCCGGGATAATATCCGCTATGGCAAAAAAGACGCCGGTGATGAAGAGGTTTATCAGGCAGCCAAGATGGCTCATGTCGATCACTTTATCAAGACGCTTGAAAACGGTTATGATACGATCGTCGATGAAGAGACCTCCGGTATTTCTGCCGGTCAGAAACAGCTTTTGACGATTGCCCGGGCCTTTCTTAAAGATCCGAAGATTCTGATTCTGGACGAAGCGACTTCCAGCGTCGATACCAGAACCGAGCAATTGATCCAAAGCGGGATGGAACAGCTGATGAAGGGCAGGACCTCCTTTGTCATCGCTCACCGTTTAAGTACGATCAAAAACAGCGATATGATCATCGTTTTAAATGAAGGCGATATCGTTGAGGTCGGTGATCATGAAGAGTTGCTGGCCCGCAATGGTTTTTATGCCAAATTATATAATTCACAATTTGAAGGATAAGCAGCGTGATATCACACTGCTTATTTTTGTCATATAAGTTAAGCGTTTACATTATTGGAATATATGGTATAAAATATGTATAGAAAGGGATGGGAAACACCCACTAGGTGCAGACCAATGGACAGTTTTGTTGTTTAGGTTGATTCTCTGCTTGATTGTCATTTCATATTGATTGATTTTCGCTAAATTTAAGTGGCCCGAAAAGAAAGGAGAAGTCGCGGCAATATATGGGCTTGATGCTTTTGCATAGATATGCGACAAAGTTTTATGTTCAAGAATGTTGTAGTAGTAAATAAAGCGACCTATTTATTTCTGTGTTTGATCCCGGTCGCTGTAATTAAGGTCATTTTCTATGATCTGAAGTATTTGGATTATCTTCTTTACTTTGGTACTCAACTATTCTTATCGGGAATGATTGCGGTATTGGGTTTATACTTTTTCATAAGATTCAATACCTATTCTCACCTGATGAATCCTAATCATCCCAAAGAGAAATAAGTCCATCTGATAACCTCTATCAAACGACAACTTACATCGATAAATCGATCAAAGCCAGCCTTGATAATTATATTACAGTATATATAGATGGCAATGATGTATCTAATCTGTATTATGAAGATAAAGAAGGTTTTTTAGAAGCTAACAAAGAGGCTTTGACTTTTTTGATGCGATCAACCAACTCGATACCATAGAAGCGGCAAATATAAATTCAAACCGTCTTGGCCTCTAACTTTTTATCTTAATCACCCAAAAATTCAATATAATACCGACAGGCATTCAGCTTATATATTAGGCATCATATATGCTGATAGTTTTATGTATGACGAAATTATCGAGATGGTTGAAGGCCGGATGATAACTCAGGATGATATCGATGATCATGCTAAGGTGGTAGTGGCAGAAGCTGATTACATTAACTCAAGCGGCGATATCCGGCGACTACCGTTGTAACCGGTTATTTACATAGTAGATATTTTTTGTTAATAATGATATATTAACATTTATACGAGGGAGATCTTGCTATGTGGATACCAAAGGATTATAAGGATAAATTGAGTTATTATGAAACCGAACTCTTGATTAAGTTCGTTAAAGATAATTTTGAAAGGCATCTGGCAGAAGAACTTGAACTGCTGCGGGTATCGGCCCCGCTTTTTGTCAAGCATAACAGCGGTCTTAACGATGATCTCAACGGCATTGATAAGCCGGTATCATTTAATGCCAAGGGCATCGTTGACGAACTGGAAGTTGTTCAGTCGCTGGCGAAATGGAAACGGATGGCATTAAAAAAATACGACTATCAGGGCAAAGGCATCTATACCGATATGAATGCGATCCGTAAAGATGAGGTTGCCGATAATATTCATTCATATTATGTCGATCAATGGGACTGGGAAAAGATCATCAAAAGGGAAGACCGCAATCTTGAATTTCTTAAGAAAACCGTTATTAAAGTTATCCATGCTTTAAAACTGACCGAAAATGATCTGATTACCAACTTCCCTAAACTGGAGCGAATCATTGACGAAGAAGTCTTTTTTATTACAACCGGCGAACTGGAAGACAGATATCCGCAATTGACTCCAAAAAAGAGAGAGGATGCTGTTGCGCGCGAGCATCATACTGTTTGTATTATGCAGATCGGCGACGATCTTAAAAACGGCAAACCGCACGATATGCGGGCGCCGGACTATGACGACTGGTCGCTTAACTGCGATATTCTGGTTTATTATCCGCTGTTTGATAAAGCAGTGGAAATATCCTCAATGGGTATCAGAGTCAATAAGGAATCTTTGCGCTCACAGCTGATGAAATCAGATAATATGTCACGACTGCTTTTGCCGTTTCACCAAAGTTTGATGAAAAACGAACTGCCGCTGACGATCGGCGGCGGGATTGGCCAGTCAAGGATCTGCCTTTTATTGCTTAACAAGGCTCATATCGGTGAAGTACAGGCCAGTATTTGGCCGGATGAAACGATCCGGCTGTGTGCGGAAAACGGGATTCATCTGTTATAAACAAAACCAGTAAAAACTGGTTTTTTATTATCAGAGAACATTATCAAAACTGATTTTCTGCAAAAACTGATGCAGAGATCGTTTTGATATTAAAAAAAAGAGATACTTAAACCGTATCTCTAAATGTGTGATTATAATTTTAAGAATTGCTCGATATCTAATACGAAGATCGTAGCACCGCCAACCTGAACTTCGACCGGGAATGATGCATAACGGCCAATATCATAAGAAGCAGTGGATGGTACGATCTCGGTGCGGCGTTTAGATTCCTGACCGATAAGTTCGATTGCCTTATCGACTTTATCATCTTCACAGCCACAGATCATCGTCGTATTACCGGCTCTTAAGAAACCGCCGGTCGTTGCCAATTTGGTAATCTGGAAACCGCCTTTAGTTAAAGCGCTGGATACAGCTGAACTATCGTCGTTAGATACGATGGCTAATATTAGTTTCATAATAGTTGCCTCCTTGTATATATTTTATCATTAATTATTTAAACTGTGTATCAAATTTTGTTGCGTCTTTATTAAAGTAGGTTTTGATGTCATAGATGCTTTGCGTATAACTGTTTCTATATCGTTCCACTTCTTCTTTTAAACCGCTGTCATTGATCAGATTATCGATCAGATGGCCTTTGCCGGCAAATTCATAACAGTTTACCGCCCCTTTCAGTTTGATGATTTCAGCAAATAATTCATCACTGATATCGTCATCGTGCTGCTGATTCATCCGCACCGTGGAATATTTCTGGAAATAGGCGAAAGCATTATCTGCAAAATTGTCAAAAAAGGGATCATCGATCTGCTTGTCTTTAGCATAGGCTTCAAGATCAAGACTGACCGTTTTTAAAGTCAGCCGATCATTATCGATCGTTATCCGGTTGATGTGGTGATCGTAAACGCTGAGCGAAGCCAAAGAGAAATTGGTTATTCCGTCTTTTTCAATATAGTTTTGCGCATGAAGATGTCCGCTGAAGACCATAGAAACATTGTATTTATGCAATACTTCGGTCAATTCAGGGGCGTTTTCGATTTCCATGCCGTTAACAGAAGTCATTTTATAAAGCGGATGATGCATAAAGATGATGACGTTGGTATCGCTTGCTTTCCTTTTTAGTTCATTATCCATCCACTCGATAGTTTCGTCTTTGATCCTGCCCAGACTGGAAGGGGCAAACATATTGTTCTTGTCGTAAGTATTGGAATCCAACATGAAAAACCATAACTGATCATTGACTTTGAAGAGATAGGATAACGATGTCTCATCGGTCGATGAAGCATCGCTGTAACCGAAATCGTGATAGATGTTTTTAAAATCTTCAGCCGTGATATAAGGAGTGTAATAGAGCTCTTCTTTGGAATAGTCAATGGCGTGGGCATTTAGGATATCATGATTGCCCGGAATTACCAAAGGGTAAATTCCTTGGTCTTTGATTGATTTTAAGACAGCGGCCAATGAGTTATGCGATATTTTTTCACCGTTGAATGTCAGATCGCCGGTTATGATCAAAAAATGGGGCTGATCTTGTATGACGCGGTCATGCATCGCTCCTGTCAGTTCATCGATGTAAATACTGAGTTTGCCATCACTGGTCGTCTGGGCCTTGTCAAACTGCTCACCGGTCAGACTCGGATCAATATAATGCAGATCGGAAGTTGCATAGATCGTAATCGGTTCATTTTCCCTGATCGGTGTGTATTTTTGGGTGGAACAGGCTGTCAAAGCAACTAAAAAGAATAAAATCGTCAATCTTTTCATGACAATATTTTATCTTAACATGTATAATTATTCTATGGCGAAAATTATTAAAGAAACATTTATTGTCCTGATCGGGAATTTTATTTTGGCCGTGGCAGTCGGACTTTTTCTGTTGCCCAACGATATTCTGACCGGTGGGATCGCCGGGGTTGCGGTACTAATGTCTCCCTTTATCAGCATTGACACCAGCGTTATCGTCATGTTTTTGAGCGTTGGTCTGCTGCTGGTAGGATGGATCTTTTTAGGTACTAAATTTATGCTTACCACCTGTCTTAGTTCAATCATTTATCCTTTCTTTTTAATGATCATTGAACGGGTGATCGTGCCGTCCAATATCGACCCATTGCTGGCGTCGGTTTATGGCGGACTTTTAGGCGGAGCCGGAGTTGGCATGGTCATCAAGATGGGCTCTTCGACCGGAGGAATGGATATCCCGCCGATCATCATTAATAAATATACCGGATTTGATTTATCCAAGGCCGTAATGATCTTTGATGCCTTGACGGTCGGTTTTGGTCTTATGATCTATGGTTTAGAGCAAGTGCTGATCGGGTTGATCAGCGTTTATCTGACGGCGTTTGCCATTTCAAAGATTTTGACTTACGGTGGCGTCAGAGCCAAACGGGTAGAGATCATTTCCGATAGTTTTGTCCTGATCAACGAACGAATAAATCATGAGTTGGAACGGGGAACGACGATCATTAATTCCAAAGGCGGCTATACCAATGAATTGAAAAATGTTATTTTAGTTGTTGTTTCAGAAAAAGAATATCAGCATTTGATCAATATTATCAATGAAATTGATAAAGAAGCGTTTATTATCGTTTCCGATGCAACTGATGTCCACGGGGAAGGATTTAGTGAAATTGTCCGGATATAATGATATAATACGAAGTGGTGATAAGAAATGATTGAAATCGAGAATGTATTCAAAAAATATAAAAACGGCACTCACGCCCTTAACGGCATCAGTCTGGAAGTGAAAGACGAGGAGTTTATTTATATCGTCGGATCGACCGGCAGCGGCAAGTCAACTTTGATTAAAATCCTTAACGGTGAAGAAATTCCTACATCCGGGAAAGCTATCGTTAATGGAATTGATGTCGGAAAACTGCGTTTTTCCAAAGTACCGTTATATCGCCGCAATGTCGGAGTAGTTTTTCAGGATTACCGGCTGTTGCCGCGAAAGACGGTTTTTGAAAATGTGGCTTACGCTTTAGAAGTAGTCGATACCCCTAAAAAAGAATTGCGCTCCCGAGTCAGGGAAGTTTTAAAACTGGTGGACATCGCGGATAAATCCAATGCTTTTCCCGATGAATTATCAGGAGGTCAGCAGCAGCGGGTTGCCATTGCCCGGGCAATAGCAAACCGCCCTAAGATCCTGATTGCTGATGAGCCGACCGGTAATCTTGATCCCAAAAAGAGCGATGAGATTATTAAACTTTTTGAAAAGATCAACCAAGAGGAAAAGACGACAATCCTGATTGTTACCCATGATACGGAGATCGTTAAGAATCATCCAAAAAGGATGATTATGATCGAAAGCGGTCATATCGTCGCCGATTTAAATAAAGGAGCCAGCATATAAATGATCAGACGTTTTTTCAGACATATTAAAGAAGGATTCTTTGGGGTTGGCCGCCACTTGGGTATGGCTTTGTCCAGCGCCAGTGCGGTAACGATCACCTTGATCATTATCGGTATCTTTATCGTTATTACCCTTAATCTTTACGAGGTTACCAAATCGATCGAAGGATCAATTTCAATTGTTGCAACGATTAAAGACGAATATGACAGCGATCATTTGGCAATTCAGGAGCGGATCGATAAGATCGACGGAGTTGAGTCGATCATTTATCATACCAAAGATCAGGAGTTCGATTATTATCTGGATACGATGGGCGATGACTCGCTCCGGGAGTTTTACGAATCATACCGTGACGATAATCCGTTTAAAGCCGCCTTTATTATTTATACCGATGACGGCAATAAGATCGAAAGCATTAAGACCCGGTTAGATGATATGATCGAGATCGATTCCACCAGTGATGGCGGCAGTAATACTTATGTTTTGGTCGGAGTTCTTGACCATGTGCGGGTCGTTGGCGGCATATTGGTTGTTGCCCTTATTATTCTGGCGATGTATCTTATATACAATACCATCAAAATTACAATTGCTTCCCGAAGCGACGAGATCTGGATCATGCGCAATGTCGGCGCTAAAAACGGATATGTCCGGGCGCCGTTTCTGGTCGAAGGAATCATTATTGGGTTTCTTGGCTCGGTCATTCCGATGCTGGCAGCAGTCTTTGGTTATATTTATCTTTATCAAAGCGTCAGCGGTCGGTTGTTTGGCGCCTTTGTCTTGATCGAACCGCATCCTTTTGTATTATATGTTGCCGGGTTATTGCTGGCGATCGGTATTGTTGTCGGCTTTGTCGGCAGCTATATCAGTGTCTTTAAATATTTGAGGTTGAAACGCTAATGAAGAAAAAAACATTGAAAATCATTATCAGTTTGGCTATGGCGTTGAGTTTGTTTTCGTTTGAAGTCATAGCGGAAGATTTCAGTGATACTGAATACTGGGATAATGTTTGTGCCGATCCGCCAAAGGATCAGCGCAGCGCCTGTCTTGAGTACACGGAGTATAAGATCAATCTGATCAAAAACGATATTGAAAGTGCCAAAGAGAGCTTAGCGGAAGCGCAGCAATTGGCAAACGATTACCGCAAAAAGATCGATACTTTGCAGATTGAGATCGATGACCTCACAGCGGAAATTGATTCATTGAATGTCAAGATCGAAAGTTTAAAAGTCAATATTGCCGAGAATGAAACAAAAGTGGACGAACTCAATCAAGTTGTTTTAGACCGGATGGCTTCCAAACAGAGCATTATGCATTTTAATCCTTTTCTGGAGTTTTTGTTAGGGGCCGAGAATTTTGATGATATGTTAAGGCGCAGTTACGGTCTGAATGCAATTATGGGTTCGGACGAAGAAACGCGCGATGAGATCAACGCGATAATTGATATGCTGAATAATGATAAGGCCGAACTGGAAACGACCAAAAGTGAAGTTGACAGTAAACTGCAGATTCAGCAGAGCAAACAGGATGAGTTTAAAGTACTGGAAGAATTTTATAATGATGTAGCTGAACAGTCAGCCGATCAGATCGCGCAATTGCAAAATGAACAGGATACAGTGTTCAATTTAAGAGATGAGATCTGGGAGAGCATTAACAGCGTCGAAGATCTGCCAAGCAGCGGCGGTTTGATCCCGCCGGTCAGCGGAGCATGGATCTCTCAGGGCATGCCGTATTATTCTTCCGGCGGTTATCATCTGGGGGTTGATTATGCCGTAAGCATGGGAACCGATATCGTTGCTCCGGCTAACGGAATAATTATCAACACTGCCAACGGTTGTTCGTCGTGGGGTGGATTAGGTAACACCTGCGGCGGTCAGTATGGCGGAGTATCCGGCGGCGGTAACCAGTTTACAATGATCATGGCCGCTGATGGCGTGGTATATGGACTTACTATTTTCCATTTGCAGCTTAACAGTTTAACAGTGGCCCCGGGCGATATCGTTATGCAGGGCCAGGCTTTGGGCAAAGTCGGATCAAGCGGCAGTTCAACCGGACCGCATGCCCATGTTGAATTATATTTGTTAGGACCGGGCAGTATGTCAGATTTAGATGATTATTTGAGCCGAGGCTACAGTTTGTCATTTAACTGCGGCTGGGGCTGGGCCGGACTGGAACGCTTGTGTGCTGATGGCGTAGGTGCGCCATGCCGGATCGATGGCCGGGTATTCTGGTCTTAACCGGATAATGTAAGAGAGGATGATAAAAATCGATGGATAAAATAGAAGAACGCGAAATTGATGAGCGATATCGGCTTGACCGTGATGATCGACCGAAAAAGAAAAAGGGTATCTTAGCCAAGTTTTTGATCATCTTTTCTTTGGTTGCGGCGCTGGCGGTTGGTTTTTTAGGCGGTTATGCCTTAGGCAGCGGCCGGATGATGACGATCGATATCGATTACGATCAAAAAAGCCAGATGATCCGCAATTATATGGAAAAATACTGGCTTTATGGCGATGAGTATGAAGATCTGGACGAAGTTTTAAGTGATAATTCATATTATGGCATGACTACCTTCCCTAACGATCCTTATACCACTTATCAAAGCGCTGATGAACTGGCTGAATTCAGTTCATCGATCAATATGGATTTTGTCGGGGTGGGTGTCAGTTATACGATGCAAAACGGAATCCCGACGATCATAAAGGTTTATAATGATTCCCCGGCCGCCAAAGCCGGACTGATGGCGGGCGATATCATTGAGAAGATCGACGGCGTCAATATCAAGGATAAGACAACAGAAGAGATCAAATCGATGGTGCTGGGCGAAGAGGGAACGGTTGTAAATTTTGAGATAACCAGACAAAACGATTCTTTAAGCATCGATGTTACCCGCGGTCATGTCGATACAACGGTCTATGGTTATGAAATGGATGGAATCCCAGTTCTTGAGCTGGTCAGTTTTGGTACCAGCACATACGATGAATGTGTCAAGTTTTTAAGCGAATATCAAAACAGTGACAAATTGATTATTGATTTGCGCAACAATACCGGCGGTTATCAAACCGCTGTATTGGATATTGCCGGACTGTTTTTGCCAGACGGCTCGGTCGTGATGCGGGCGATATATAAGGACGGACGCGAGGAAGTATCGTACGAAACTTCAGATATCTATTTTGACAATTTTCAAGAGATCGCTATTTTGACCAATAGCGAAACCGCCAGTGCCTCAGAGGTATTGGCAATGGCTTTAAAGGAAGGTCACGCTAATGCCTATACCGTAGGTGATACCAGCTTTGGCAAAGGCGTTATGCAGTCAACTTTCCAATTGCCCGACGGCAGTGCCTTAAAAATCACAACGGCCAAATGGCTGTCGCCCAACAACAAATGGATTAACGACGTGGGCATCGTACCTGATCACCCGGTAGCGATGCATCCGGCTTTGTATGAAACTTTCTATTATATGGATGAAAATGATAGTTATCAATTATCCTCTTCCAGCGAATATGTACGCGTTTGTGCTCTTGCGCTTGATTATCTGGGTTATAAGGTTGAGCGGACGGACGGATATTTTGATGAAAGTTTTGAAGCGGCCTTAAACGCTTATAAACAAGATAACGGTTTTGAGCCGGACGGTATTTTGGATGTAAAGACTTATGAGGGTATTTTGTCTTCGATCACTAAAACCAATGCGATCGATAAGAGCAAAGATGTCCAATTGAACGAAGCGATTAAATTAATAACGGAACAACTGCTGTAAAGCAGTTATTTTATTGATATTGCGATATAATCTAGATATGGATTTTAAATTAGTTTCAAATTATCAACCGACCGGCGATCAGCCGGAGGCCATTGAAAAACTGACCAAAGGAATTATTGATGGTAAAAAAGCACAAGTTCTTTTAGGTGCGACCGGTACCGGTAAAACCTTTACGATCGCTAATGTGATCGCTAAAGTAAATAAACCGACCTTGGTTTTCGCCCACAACAAAACGCTTGCCGGACAGCTTTATTCGGAATTTAAGGAATTGTTCCCGGAAAACCGGGTCGAATTCTTCGTATCTAATTTTGATTATTATCAACCGGAAGCATATATGCCGAAAACCGATACATATATCGAAAAAAGTGCGGTAACCAACGAAGAGATCGATATGCTCCGGATGAGTTCATATAATTCGCTTTTGGAAAGAAGAGATACGATCGTTGTGGCTTCGGTAGCCTGTATTTATGCTTCCAGCGACCCTAAGGCATACAAAGATATGTTCTATACCTTGAAAGTCAACGATCATATCGACCGACAGGATCTTATCCGCAGTTTGCTAAGACTGCAGTATCAGCGCAATGATATGGATAATCAGCGCGGTACTTTTAAGGTTAAGGGCGATGTCATTGAGATCGCTCCCGGTCATACCGACCAGTTTTTGATCCGAATCGAACTGTTTGATGATGTGATTGAGCGGATCACCGAGATCGACCCGCTTACTAAAAATGTCATTAAGGGTTATTTGGTTTATGTCTTTTTTCCGGCCAGCGGCTATGCCCGCAAACGGGATGATATTTTAAGGGCTTGCATAACGATTGAAGAAGAGCTCGAAGAGCGGCTAAAATACTTTAGCGAACATGATAAACCGCTTGAAAAAGAGCGGCTGGAACAGCGTACCCGCTATGATATAGAAGCCTTAAGGGAATTTGGCATGTGTTCGGGCATCGAGAATTATTCTTCCCATATCGACGGCCGTTATCATCACGAACGTCCGTTTAATCTGTTTGACTATTTTCCGGATGATTTTCTGTTGGTGGTGGATGAGTCGCACGTTTCCCTGCCGCAGATCCGGGGAATGTATAATGGTGACCGGGCCCGAAAAGAAGTTTTGGTGGAATACGGTTTCCGTTTGCCGAGCGCACTCGATAACCGGCCGATGACCTTTACCGAATTTGAAGGAGTCTGCAACCAGAGTATATATATCAGCGCTACGCCGGGTGACTATGAACTGGAGAAGGTTGATCATCAGGTGGTTGAACAGATCATTCGTCCGACCGGCTTGTTGGATCCGCTGATCGATATCAGATCAAGCGAAGGTCAGATCGACGATATTCTGGACGAAATCAAAGCCAATAACGCCCGTCATGAGCGGACTTTGATTACGACCTTGACTGTCAAGATGGCGGAAGATCTGACTGATTTTTTAAAAAAACAGGAGCTGAAAGTTGCCTATTTGCATCATGAGACCAAGACGCTTGAACGTACTGAAACACTGGTCGCTTTGAGAAAGGGCGAGTATGATGTTTTGGTCGGCATCAACCTTTTAAGAGAAGGACTGGATTTGCCAGAGGTATCTTTAGTCATTATTTTGGACGCCGATAAAGAAGGTTTTTTGAGAAGCGAGCGGTCTTTGATCCAGACAATCGGGCGGGCAGCGCGTAACGCTAACGGCCGGGTAATCATGTATGCCGATACGATGACTGATTCAATGAAAAAAGCGGTTGACGAAACCAATCGCCGGCGGCAGATTCAGGACAGCTACAATAAAGAGCACGGTATAACACCAAAAACGATCATTAAAGAAGTCAAAGAGGCGATCCATGCAACCGAAACCAAGGAAATGGCTAAAAAATTCTTAAAGAAGAAGGTTCATTCAAAGAAAGATAAGGAACAAATGATCACTTCACTGCAAAAAGAGATGCAGGCAGCAGCCAAAGCGCTGGATTTTGAAAAAGCGGCAGAACTGCGGGATATGATTATTGAAATTCGTTCAGAATAAGTTATTTTCAGCAAAGTTTTTGCTTATGCTATAATAAGACCATGGAAAGAAAAGTAATTTTGATCAGTGGTTTGTCAGGAGCCGGCAAAACCAGCGTATCAAATGTATTGGAAGATCTTGGATATCGCTGTATTGACCAGCTGCCGAATTTTCTGTTGGCAGATCTTTTGAATTACATCGAAAAAGATGAAACCGGCACCTATCAGAATATTGCCATTACCATATCCTTGCTTGATCTGGGCGGTTTTTTGAATGTCTTTGAAAACCTGCATTTTGATGCCAGAGTCCTCTTGCTTGATGCCGATAAAGACGCGCTGTTGAACCGCTACAAATTTACCCGGCGGATTCATCCGCTTTTGATCGGCAACATTGCCGATACATTAGAAGAAGCGATCGATATCGAAAAAGAAGAATTGACCAAATACAGCGATAAATATGATGTGATCAATACTACTTCTCTTGGCACTTATGAACTCAAAGACTATGTTGAACGGCTGCTTGATGTTAATAATGTCAGCAAATTTACCATTTCTTTTGTTTCTTTCGGATTTAAGAACGGCCTGCCAAAAGATGCCGATCTGGTCTTTGACGTACGTTTTTTAGATAATCCGTTTTATGTAGAGGATCTGCGCCATCAGACCGGCAACGATCAGGATGTTTACGACTATGTCATGTCCAAAAGCAAGACAAGGGAATATATCCGGATTTTGGAGGAATATCTGGATTATTCGTTTGCACAATATATCAAAGAAGGGAAAAGACATCTTACGGTTGCCGTCGGCTGTACCGGGGGACAGCACCGCAGTGCCAGTCTCATCAATTATCTGTATAACCGTTATTGCACGATCTATACCTGTTTTAAGAATCATCGCGACATAAGGAAATGAAAAAGAAAGTAGTTGTTATCGGGGGCGGACATGGTCAGTCCACCATTTTAAGAGGATTAAAAGAAATCGAAGATATCGATATTACCGCTATCGTTACGGTCGCTGATGACGGGGGATCGACCGGCCGGATCAGAAATCTTTATCAGATTCCGGCAATGGGCGATGTACGCAATGTGATGATCGCAATGGCCAAAAGCGAAAGCTTTATGAAAGATCTGATGGATTACCGCTTTGAAGGCAGTAATGACGAGGATGTTGTCGGCCATAATTTAGGCAATCTTATGCTTACGGCGCTGACGCAGATCAGCGGGTCGTTTATGGAAGCGATCTTGACGATCTCCAAGGTTTTAAATGTGTCCGGGCGAATCATTCCTTCCAGTCTTGAGGTCATTACTTTATATGCCCAGATGGATGACGATACGATCGTCAAAGGGGAAGCGAATATTCCAAGTTTTAATCACCATATCAAAAAAGTATTCTACGAAAGAGAAGTAAAAGCGACAAAAGAAGCGGTTGAAGCGATCCTTAATGCCGATTTGATCATTTATGGTATCGGCAGCGTATATACCAGTATTTTACCAAATGTGATCATCAGCGGAATTAAAGATGCCTTGTGCTCAACAAAAGCCAAGCGGGTGTATTTTGCCAACTGCATGACGCAGAACAACGAAACTTTTGATTTTGATCTTTTGGATCATGTGAATGCCATTGAAGAACATGGCGCACCGATCGATCTTGTGGTAAAGCACAGTGAGGTTATCCCTTTTTACATTAAAAACCGCTATCTTAAACAGAATTCGATCGAAGTTATGGATAAAGGCGATCTCAAACAACCGGTTATCGAGTGCGAACTGCTAAGTTTTGACCGTGACCTGGTTCGTCATGATCCTAAAAAGATCAAACGGATTACCGAAGAGATATTAAAGGAGCTTGATTAATGTCGTTTACCAGCGAGATCAAAGGCGAAATCTCGTATAATGAATTAAAGCCGTGCTGTCAGATCGCCGAACTTAGCGCTCTGATCCAATTAGCGGCTTCTTTGGTCATTTCTTCCGGCGGTCTTCATCTTTCGATCAAGTGCGAAAATCCGACCACCGCTAAAAGGATCATGTCCTTGCTGAAGGATAATTTTAAACTGGATATGGAATTATCCAAAATCAAAAAGACTAATCTTAAGAAAAATAATATCTATGTGATCAATATCATGAGCGACGCTAAGCCGCTTTTAAAGGATCTGGGACTTTTGAGTGCCAGCAAAGGTCTTTTGGATTATCCGATGGCTTTTATCACGACCAAAGACTGCTGTGCCAGAGCCTATCTGGCCGGTGCTTTTTTGGCTTACGGTTCATGCAACTCACCGCTTAAGAGCAACTATCATTTGGAAATATCGCTTAATTCTGACGAACATGCCAATCATGTGCTTAAACTGCTCACCCGCTTTAACATTGATGCCAAAACGACCAAAAGACGAAATAAGACGGTTGTTTACCTAAAAAAAGCCGATGCGATTTCTGATTTTCTGCGCTGTATCGGAGCGCATGAGTCCCTGATGAATTTTGAAAATGCCCGGATCAGCCGTGATTTCAAAAACTCTTTGACCCGTTTGGATAATTGTGAGATCGCCAACGAAGTCAAAAGTATCAAAGCGGCCAAAGATCAGATCGCCAATATGGAAACGATCTTTAAAAACGGCCGTTATGAAGCCTTGCCTCCTAAACTGAAGACCGTTGTTGATTTGAGGATGAAATATCAGGAAGCATCACTTTTGGAATTATGCGAAGCATATTATAATATTACCGGAGAGAAAATCTCTAAATCAGGACTGAAGCATCGTTTAAACAAAATTGCTTCCATTGCAGGAGAATTAGGAAATGAATAATGATTTTTTTCGATATCTGATCGGATTTATTGTCATAATGTTGTTGTGGCCTTTGATTAAATGGCTGGTTTTGATCGTTTTGGCATTGGTCGTTATTTTGATTTTGTATTTACACCGGAAGATCAGGATCATCAAACCGTCGGACAGCAATACCCGGATTAACGATCAGCGCATTGACAGTGATGATATTATTGATGTGGAGTATAAGACAAAAGATGGAGAGTAATTTATTAGTTCAGGGTTTTAAGGAAGTTGGCTATGGCGATATCGAACTGATCAAAGGTTATCTGGAGCTGAAAGGTTATGGCGAATCTAATCATAATCTGGTCAATATCTTTGAGTGGCTGGATTATTACCGCGTCTTTGAATATCATGAAGCCGGGTTTATGCTGCTGATCAATCTTTTCAAGGGTCAATACAATGTGTATATGCCTTTTTGCCGCAGCGAATGTTTGGGCAAGGCATTGCCTTTGGTTTTGGATCTGAAAGAAAAGATCGCCGCCCCGATCCATCTTAACTACTATACTGAGGAGATCTATGCGGCTTTAAAAGAACTGCGTCCGGATCTTAATGCCGCTAAAGATCGGGATAGTTTTGACTATATTTATGATCTGGCGTCGTTTCGCACCTTTAAGGGCAAGAAATACCAAAAAAAGCGCAATCATTTGAATAATTTCCTTAAGAATTATGCTGATCGCTATCAATTTGAGATGATCGATGATCATAATGTGGAAGAAGTGATGAATTATGTTGATGATTTGCCGGGTTTTGATGAAAGTCTATTGTTTGAAAAAAGAGGAATCATCAAAGTGTTGGCCTATCGCGATCGCCTTAAAGCCAAGGGCGGACTTATCCGGATCGACGGCAAAGTTGAGGCCTTTCTGATAGCGTCGGTTTTAAACGAGGAGATGATCCAGGAGAATGTTGAAAAAGTAAATCATGAGATCGTCGGCCTCAGCCAGATCTTATTAAAGGAATTCTTTAGCCGCAACTATCTTAACTGTCTCTATCTCAACCGTGAGGATGATATGGGACTTGAAAACCTGCGGCATTCCAAAATGTCTTATGAACCGTTATACTTATTGGAGAAATACGATATCAGCTTATGATCAGATACGCATTAACTGAAGAAAAAGATCGATTGCAAGAGATATGGCATGACGCTTTCGCTTTTGACGACGGCGGTTTTACTGATTTCTTTTTTACCGATCTTTATGATAAAGGACAGCACTATGTTTTGACCCAGGAAGAAAAGATCGCCGCGATCGCCTCGGTCTTTAAGCATGATTTTATGATTGGCGGCCGGCGGCTAAAGGTTTCAATGATCGCAGGAGTAACGACCCTGCCTCCTTACCGCAATCAGGGATTAATGAGCAGTCTTTTAAAGGAAATACTGGATCAGCTGAGCCGTCAGGATCTGCTGACGATGATTCAGGCGTATGATTCGGCGATCTATCAAAAATTCGGCTTTGAAACAGTTTATCACCGCCGCCGTTACTATTTCAATTACCGCGGATTTAACTACAGTTCGACCGACGGAATCAAAGACGAGATCGTTACAACTGATCTTTTAAAGATCTATCGCCGTTTCACCCGGCTTTTCAGCGGTTATAAGACCAGAAATACCGACTATTTTGAAACGATGCTCAGAGGGATCAAAGCGCAAAATCAAATGATCAGGATTGTTTATGACTCTAACGGTAATCCCAAAGGATATTTTATCTATGAGCGAAACACCAAGCAGATCATTATTCATGAATGTTTATATCTTGATGCCAGAACGCTCAATAAGATCTTATCTTACTGTTTGGCGCAAAGAGAAAATGTAATCATATATTTGAGCGAATATGAACGGATTGAACGGCTTTATCCGGGAGTGGCGTATGATACGAGCGATTATACGATGGTAAGGGTCAATGATTATCAATTATTCAATAAACTGTTTAAAAGCGAAATTACTGATCCGCTTTCGGCGATGACCATCGACAATAAACCATTATTTATGCATGAGGAGATCTAAAGTGAAAGAAGTTGTAATCAATAGTTTTGAAGAATTACAGAATCTGGTCTTTGAGGATTGCTTCGATCTTAAGACTAACCGTTACCGCAACAACCGGGTGTACCGGGGAGTCAGAAATAAAGATTTTAATCTTTTGACGAAACTGAACCGGGTCTGCAGCCACGATCTGACTCTGGAATCATCAATATTACGCAGTTTTCAGAAATATGGCTATACCGATGTCAAAGACTGTCAGTCATTCTGGCAAATGGTGGCAATGGGGCAGCATTACGGTTTGCCGACAAGACTTCTGGATTGGACTTATTCTCCTTTGGTAGCTGCTCATTTCGCTACGGAAGACATCTATGAATATGATAAAGACGGTGCGATTTATTGCATTAATATGGAAGCCGGACAGGATCTTTTGCCGGATTGCCTTTTGAGTGAGCTTAAGAAAAACCGAGCCAACAGTTTTACTTTAAGTATGCTCGACGCCTGGGCTAAAAACTATGACGAACTAAAGGCGTTAAGCGATCATCCGTTTTTCTTGTTTTATGAACCGGCCTCGCAAAGCAATCGTATGACCAATCAGTACGCCCTTTTTTCCATGACTTCCGATCCGTCATACTCCCTGTTTGATCTTTTAAGCGATTCCAAGACCGATGAGCTGATCAAGATCATTATTCCCAAAGAGGTAAAACTGGAGATCCGGGACAAGCTGGATTACATCAATATTTCTGAACGATTGATCTATCCGGGACTTGACGGCATCTGTTCATGGATCACCCGCCGTTATTCTGATCTTGGCCATCGGTATAATAAAAAGAAGAAGTCTATTTGACCTCTTCTCCTAAAATCTTCTTTAAAGATTCCAAACCTTTTTCAGCGATTTTCACCGTGGTGACTTTCGCTTTTTTTATGGCTTGTTTGGTTTCTTCCTTATTCATATAATCTTCGACCTGATGATAGATCTCGTTGGCAAAAGCCTGAGCTTTAGCGCTGGTCTTCTTAAATTCTTCGGAGTTTAAAAAACGGTTGATCGCATCTTCGATATCGTTTTTTTCTTCCTTGATCCTCAACAGATCATCGATCTTGTGGATCGAATAATAAAAGGCATCATTGAAACGGGAGGTGATCCGATCTTCAAATTCTTCAAGATCAATACCGGCCGGTTCGCTTTGCGCTTCTTCGATCTTGCGGATGGCTTCGCCTAAGACTTTTGCGGTCTGATTTTTGATCTCTTTTGCCTTTTCTTTGGTAAGATCATCAGCCATAGCGATCTCTTCTTCCCGATATCTTTGCATTCTGGCCAGTTTGGCATATAAGGCAGTTGTTTTTTCTGACATATCAATTTGCTCCTTTATCTTCATTATACACAGGATTGTGGCATGATGATGTGATATAATCTTGATATGATCGAAAAGATGAATGAGACAGATTATGAAACGGTGAAAGCCATGGCCCATAAGCTGCAGCTGCAGCATGTTAGGGGGCGGGAGGATATTTTTGATCCTGCTTATGAAGAATATAATATTGATTCGTTCCGAGAACTGGTTAATTCGGATAATAAAATGGCTTACACAGCCAAAGAAAACGGCCGTATTTTAGGTTATATCGTCGCTGAAATCATCAATTTAAAAGGAGTTTTCAAAAAGACGGTCATTGTTTATGTCAATGATCTTTATGTGGCTGAAAAAGCCAGAGGCCGGCATATCGGCAGTTCTTTGATGGCCAGGATCGAAGAAGACGCCCGAAGAATCAAAGCGCAGCGGATCGAACTTATGGTCTGGAGTTTTAACCAAGAGGCAATTGCCTTTTATGGGCGGTTGGGGTATGGTATCCGCAGTATGATAATGGATAAAGTGTTATAGGGGATCGTGATGAAAGAATATGATTTGATTGATTATGAAGAAGTGCTGATAGCCGGTGAAAGAGCTATAGATTCGCTTAATGAGGCGCTTGAATGTATGGACAGCGCCGCTAATTGGGGGTTGTTTGATATGATCGGCGGCGGTTTTCTGGCGACGATGGTCAAAAGATCCAAGATGAAAGACGGTCAGCGCTACCTTGAGCAGGCCAAATATGATTTAGAACAGTTTAGAGATGAATTGCAGGATGTCGATCTGGATTTTTCGGTTAATATCGGTTCATTTTTAGGTATTGCCGATTATTTGTTTGATAACCTCTTTGTTGATTTTATGGTTCAGTCTAACATCAATGAAACCCGAAATAAGATCAAAAAGGCAATCGATGAGATCGAAACGATCTGCTATGACATCCAAAAGATGTTCGGTATCGAGGATGATGAATAAAATCGTTCCATAGATAAGGGAAAGATATTAAATTAAATTTAAATGTAGTATAATATTAGGCATGAAAGACGGAAACAGCTTTATTGGTTTAATATTTTTTATCGTATTTTTTGGGGGTTTTGTCGGACCGATGTTCGGCTTGTTTTTTGAATTGGTTCCGCTGATCATATTTATCTTTATTATTTCCCGGGTGATTAAGGCAGTTTCGCAGGAATCCAAAACGACCAGACGGAATAATCGCCGTAAAAGCAGCAATACTAACCGTTATACGGTCAATCGTTACGATATGTCAAATAAGGATCTCACTAAGATCGATGATAAACTGCGGGCATATTTTGCCGATAACTACGAATTGCCGATTTTTGATGATATTGTCTTGGTGCCCAAGGGCGGCAAATACCGGGCTTTTGAAGAACTTTATATCGCCAAGGGCGGCGAGACGATCATGTCTTTGAAAGAGTTCGGCGATAGTTATCCCTCAACTCATAGCAAGATAACTTCTTTGCTTTTGCTGTTTGCCAAAGGCGACGATATGCCTAAAAAAGAAGAAACCCCGGCAAGACAGCCAAAGGTCAAAAAGCCTCAATCCAAAGCGGCGATGTATATCGAAAAGATCAGTGATCTGAATATCGCGATCCCTCAAGAAGAGATCACGACCGGGTTAGAGCAAACCTGTACTCTTTTAAAACAGATCGATATTTCAACAAGCGGTGAAGACGATAATATTCTGGATAAGCTTTATGAATATTATCTGCCGATCTTGATCAAGATTTTAGAAAATTATAAAGGTCTGCTTGATGCCGGAGCCAAAGGCGATGAGTTTAAAAAGTGTGAAGATCAGCTGATCAAGACGATCCTTTTGATCAACGAAGCTTTAAAAACGATCAACAATACGATCCATGAAGATGATTTTATGAACCTGTCAGCCGATATAACTACGCTTCAGTCGCTGCTGAAAAAGGACGGTTTGGTTAAAGAAGGTTCAATTTACAGTGAAAGCGGTAAAGATGATGAGCAATAAAAAGACCGAAAAATTCGATGAGATCGATAAAATGTTTGAAAACCTGCAGAAAGCCAATGACGAAACAGTGGATTCTTTTAAGCAGCGTTTAAACGAAAATAAGAAAAGCCAAGTCAACCTGTCCGATCTTAATACCAAAATGCGCAAGACGATGATGGTGAAAAGACCGGTTGTTCCCGATCGGATCGATGTGGACTTCAATACCCGTTATGACTATTTTTTGTATCTGATCCAAAATGTCAATTACGGTTCATCCAACTCGGAAAACTATGTTATCGGTCATCGTCGGGCATTAAACAAATATTTATGCGAAGCTGATCGCAACCCGACAGATCTTTCGCTTTGCGAAGCGGCAATCAGCGACGAGATCCATAGCATGCTTAACCGTTCCAAGACTTCTTTGGATACCAAAGGCTATTTTGATGGTTTAAACTATGTACATAAGTCTTTGCGCAAATCCAAGGAAATCATGGCGGAGCGAATCAATAATATACTGAAAAGAGAATTGAATTAATGGTTAATAAAGAAAAAGAAAGACTGATGGCCGAACTGTTCGGTAAAAAAAGAGATCTTACTTTTGATGCGGTCGATGTGCTGGGATCGTCATCCGGTGAACTGGAACGGATCATCAAGGAGAATAAAAGATCAATTGCTTCCCTGAAAGATCAGGTGGACGAAAAAACCGTTGCCAAGATCGATAATGAAGTGAGGAAGGATTTTAATCTGGCCTCCCTGAAACAAGAATTGGAAAGCGATCTGGCGGTTAAACTGGAAGTGCCCGAAACGGTTTCGACCGGCAAAGCCTCGCGTGAGGTATTTGAAAAGATCAATGCCGGGCTCAATGATCTGGTGCTGGGGCAAAAAGAGGCCTGCAAGGCTATGACGATCGCTTTTAGAAGACCTTATGTTACCGGATATGATGTCAATAAGATCAAAAACAGTATCATTCTGACCGGGTCAAACGGCAGCGGCCGCCATCTTTTGATCAGAAGCATGGCTGCGCTTTTAAAACAGCATGGTTTAACGACAAGCGATGAGATCGCTTATCTTGATATGCGGGAATACACTTCACCCAGCAGTGAAGCTTTGTTTTTGCAGGATCTTTATGTCGCTTTATCCGGTAAAGCGCCGATTGTAATCATTGAACATATGGAAGAAGGCCATGCCCTGTTTAACCGGATGATCGCTGAACTGGTGGTAAACGGCGAACTGAAACTCAATCAGCGTTATATCTTCAAAAACGGCCACCTCGCTTTAGCCAGCGGCAATCTGACCAAAGAAGTGATCGATTCGCTAAGCGGCAACGCCAAGACCTTGGTTTTTATTTCGGAAAACTCCGAAGGCAAGATGCTGGATATTTTTGGCAAATCCTTTATGGATAAGATTGCCGACCGGATCAGAACGGTATATCTTGATGAGAAATCGCTCGATAAGATCATTGATAAGATCATTGCCGAGCTGATCAGGCGCTGCCATGATAAACTGGAGATCGAAGTTTTGATCGATGATTCGATCAAAGAATATCTTTTACGGCACTACAGCCCTAACGACGGGGTTGATTCAATAACCCCTCTGATCAAAAAAATGTACGACGAGCTGGTCGATATCGCACTTAAACAGGATGATTTTAATTCACTGGTCATTCGTTATGATGAGGGGATCAAAGTGATCATTGACAAGGATGAGATCGGTTTGGATCTTGAAGATGACAATAGTTTCGAGCGGGCGGAAATCGACAGGGAACTGGCAGAAATCGTCGGTTTAAAACCGGTCAAAGAATATCTTTTGAGTTTAGAAGATCATTTGAAAGTGTCACGGCTGCGCAAAGCCAAAGGACTTAAAACGACCGAGGTTTCCAAGCACATGATCTTTACCGGCAATCCGGGAACCGGCAAGACAACGATTGCCCGGCTGGTATCGCGGATGATGAAGGCTTGCGGTATTTTAAAGCAGGGTCAGCTGGTTGAAGTTACCCGTGCTGATCTTGTCGCTAAATACGTTGGACAGACGGCGCCGTTAGTGATGGATGTCGTTAAAAGCGCGTTAGGCGGCGTATTGTTTATTGATGAAGCCTATTCGCTGTATCGGGGCAAAGATGATTCGTTTGGTCTTGAGGCGATCGATACGCTGGTCAAAGCGATGGAAGATCACCGTGACGATCTGATCGTGATTTTGGCCGGTTATTCTAAAGAAATGCAAATTTTCTTAGATGCCAACAGCGGTCTTAAATCGCGTTTTGCCAATATCATTAATTTTCCTGATTATACCGGCAAAGAGCTGGCTTTGATCGCGGAATCGATAGCTAAAAGCAAGGATTACCGGATCGAGGATAAAGCCTTGCCGGCCTTGATCGCTTATTTTGACAAGATCCAGTCTTCTAAAGACACCACCAGCGGCAATGGCCGTTTGGCCCGTAATTTAGTTGAAGAAGCGATTCTTAACCAGTCAAAAAGGGTATTGGAAGATGAGACGGCAGCGATCGATCTTTTGATCCTGGCTGACTTTGATCTGCGGGAGGAATTATGAAAAAAGCCGGAATTTTTATCGCATTATTATTAGTTAATATCGTCGTTTTATTGATCGCGTTTATTTTGGGCGATCAGTTGGCGGATATCGTCTTATACGGTTTATTGTTTTATGTGATGATATCGACGCCGATCTATCTTTATTTACAGCTTAAAAGTATTCAAAAAATGGCTAAGAAATAAACAGACTGCGGTCTGTTTATTGTTATTTGAAAGGAGAGTTTATGCCAGGACTGATCTTGGAAGGCGGTTCGTTCAGAACGGCTTTTACTTTGGGAGTGATTGATGTTTTAATCAAAAACGAGATCTATTTTCCTTATATTATCGGTGTATCTGCCGGGGCTTGCGCTGCATCGTCATATATGTCAAAACAATATTACCGCGGGATCGATATTTTTTTAAAGTACCGCAACAGCAAAGAATACCAGAGCATTTACAATCTGGCCAAGGATAAAAGCTTATTTGGCATCAAATATATTTATGAAGATCTGCCCAATAGGATCTATCCTTTTGATTACGACGCTTTTAAGCATTATCCCGGTGATCTGGAAGTCGTAGTCACTGACGCATATACAGGAAAAGCCGCCTATCTGGATGGCAAAGGCTTCGATTATCATAACGAACAGTTTATTGCCACCTGTTCCCTGCCGGGGATCTTTCCCGGAGTTAAACTCAACGGCACTCTCTATTTTGACGGCGGAATAGCCGATTCCATTCCGCTTGCCCGGGCGATCGATCAAGGTCATGAAAAGAATCTTGTCGTACTGACCAGAACAAAAGATTATATCAAGACCCTTGATACCAAAACCAAATTGATGGCCCGTACACTGGCTCATAAATATCCTAAACTGGCTGAAGCGATGAACGAACGCTATATCATGTACAATAAAGAGAGGGAATTGCTTGATCAGGAAATAAAGGACGGCAGAGCCCTGGCGATCTATCCTTCACATGAATACAATGATATCGAACCGAATGACGAACGTCTTCTGGCAGCCTATAATGACGGAATGGAGCAGGCAGTTAAGTCTTTGAGATCCATAAGGGCATTATTTTAACAGTTCGTTGATTTATGATGTCTTTTTATCTATAATTAAGTTGTTTATGGATAAAAAAGTATTAATTGTAATTCCAGCATATAACGAGGCAATGAACATCGTTAGTACCATGGAAGATATTCGCAAGCATGCTTCTTGTTATGATTATGTAATAGTTAATGACGGTTCCCTCGATAATACTTTAGATATTATTCGCAAACATGACTATAATTGTATTGATTCAATTGTTAATCTGGGATTGTTTGGAGCAGTACAAACCGGTTTTCGTTATGCTTATGAGAATGGTTATGATATCGCAATACAATTTGACGGTGATGGGCAGCATAAAGCTGAAGTTTTACCTAAATTAGTGGAAGGGATGAATGAAGGAGTTAATATTGTTATTGGATCGCGCTTTGTTAAAGCGAAAAAACCTTTTACGGCCCGAATGATCGGCAGCAGATTGATAGCCGCCGCCATTTGGATGGTTACCGGCAAAAAGATCAGTGACCCTACCAGCGGACTTCGGGCTTATGATCGGGAAGCGCTTAAAGAATATGCGTATGGAACCAACAATCCACCGGAACCGGATACTCTGGTTTTCATGCTGCGCAAAGGAAAAAGAATAAAAGAAGTCCAGGCGACTATGCGTGAACGGATTCATGGAGAGTCATATTTGAATTTGAGTAATACAGTCAAGTATATGAGCCGGGTCCTGCTTTCAATCTTTTTGATACAGCCTTTTAGAAGGAGATGAGGATGGATTTTAAGTTACAGATTGTTTTTTTGATCATCAGTTTGACAACGATCATATATGTCATCAATAAAATTGTTAAGCATAAACTAAACATTGAAGACTCAATCGTTTGGATAGTTTGGGCGCTGATCTTGCTGGTTATCAGTATATTTCCGATCATTCCGGAATATTTTTCCGGCCTGTTTGGTTTTATTTCTACCAGTAATTTTATCTTTTGCTTCTTTATTTTTACTCTGTTTTTGATTGTATTTTTCCAATCGATCGAAATATCCAATCTTAAACAGAAAAATAAGGAACTAGTACAAAAATTAAGCATTGAGCGATATAAGAAAAACAAAAAATAGTGACTGTGAACCGTAATGGATTATTATTGTAGATATAAGAATGAGGAGTGTGAAATGAAAGGTATTATTCTAGCTGGAGGCAGCGGTACAAGGCTTTATCCCTTGACCAAAGTAACAAGTAAGCAATTATTGCCGATTTATGACAAACCAATGATTTATTATCCAATGAGCATTTTAATGAGCGCCGGGATCAGAGATATTTTAATTATATCGACACCAAATGATACACCGAGATTTGAGGAATTGCTGGGTGATGGAGTTCAGTTCGGCATTAACTTATCATATAAAGTTCAGCCTTCACCCGATGGTTTGGCTCAAGCCTTCATTTTAGGCGCGGAATTTATTGGCGACGATAGCTGTGCAATGATCTTGGGGGACAACATTTTTCATGGTCATGGATTGACCAAACGTTTGAAGAATGCTGCTGCAAAAGAAGTTGGAGCAACGGTTTTTGGTTATTATGTCGATGATCCGGAACGGTTTGGAGTGGTAGAGTTCGATAGAAACGGCAAAGCGATTTCTTTAGAAGAAAAACCGGCTAATCCTAAATCTAATTATGCTGTCACCGGATTATATTTTTATGATAATAAAGTGGTAGAATATGCAAAAAACTTAAAACCTAGCGCCCGGGGTGAATTGGAAATAACCGATTTAAATCGGATTTATTTAGAAAATGATGAACTATCCGTTGAGCTTTTAGGTGATGGCTTTACCTGGCTGGATACAGGAACTCACGAATCTTTAGTTGACGCTACCAACTTTGTCAAAACGATCGAAGAACATCAGCATCGCAAGATTGCCTGTCTTGAAGAAATAGCTTTTAACAACGGCTGGATAACTATAGATGATTTAAATGCTACCTACGAAATATATAAGAAGAATCAGTATGGTGCTTATATCAAAAGAATCATGGAAAGGAAGTATATCGGTTAATGGAAGTAATTAAAACAGATTTAGATGGAGTTTTGATCATTAAACCTGATGTCCATGGTGATCATCGTGGTTATTTTATGGAAACCTATTCCAAAGCAAAATATGAAGCGTTTGGCATTGTCAATACTTTCGTTCAGGATAATATGTCTTTTAGCGCTCACAAGGGAACTTTAAGAGGTCTCCACTACCAGAATAACCCGTTTGCTCAAGCGAAATTGATTTCGTGCACAAGAGGGAAAGTTATTGATGTTGCGGTCGATATTCGCAAAGGTTCGCCAAATTATGGTAAATGGACTAGTGTTGAATTAAGTGATGAAAATTTTTTGCAGTTTTATATTCCGCAAGGCTTTGCTCATGGCTTTCTGACTTTAACTGATAATGTTGAATTTAGATATAAGGTGGATAATTTCTACAACAAAGAAAGTGATCGCGGCATAAGATATGATGATCCGTTCATCAATGTTGACTGGCGCGGTTTACTAAACGGCATTGAACCGATTCTTTCTGACAAGGATAAGAATGGTCCAACTTTAGATAATGCTGACTGTAATTTTATTTATGAGGAGATGAAATAATGAAACATTTAGTAACAGGTGGTGCCGGTTTTATCGGCAGTAATTATATCTTTTACCTGCTTGAAAAATACCCGGAAGATAAGGTTATTTGTTTGGATAAACTGACTTATGCGGGAAATCTGTCAACTTTAAAAACCGTTCTTGATTTACCTAATTTCAAATTTGTCAAAGGGGATATTTGTGACCGCGAACTGGTCTATGATTTAGTTGAAAATGAAAGACCGGATGTTATCGTCAATTTTGCGGCAGAATCACATGTTGACCGTAGTATTGAAGATCCAAGCATTTTCCTTAACACTAATATTATCGGTACTTCTGTTTTGATGGATGCCGCCAGAAAATACGAGATTAAACGATTCCATCAGGTTTCAACTGATGAAGTATATGGTGATTTGCCGCTGGATCGTCCGGATCTTCTATTTCACGAAGATACCCCTTTACATACCAGTTCACCATACTCCAGCTCTAAAGCCGGCGCCGATTTATTGGTGATGGCTTATTACCGTACTTTCGGTTTACCGGTAACTATTTCGCGCTGTTCTAACAACTATGGTCCTTACCAATTTCCGGAAAAATTGATTCCTTTAATGATTGCCAAAGCATTAAACGAGGAAAAATTGCCGGTATATGGCGATGGCGCTAATGTTCGTGATTGGCTGTATGTTGAAGATCATTGTGAAGCGATTGATTTGATTGTAAGAAAAGGCAGAATTGGCGAAGTATATAATGTCGGCGGCCATAACGAAAGGAATAACTTGACGATTGTCAAACTGATCCTGGAAGAACTTGGCAAAAGCGAAGATTTGATTCATTTTGTTACTGACCGCAAAGGCCACGATCGCCGCTATGCAATTGATCCGACCAAGATCCATAACGAATTAGGCTGGTTGCCAAAGACAACTTTTGAAAAAGGCATCAAAGAAACCATCGCCTGGTATCTTGAACATAGAGAATGGTGGCAAACTATTATGAGCGGGGAATATCAGAATTACTACCAGAAGATGTATCTGGATAAGGGGCGGGTATGATGCGCCTGTTAGTAACCGGATATAAAGGGCAGCTTGGCTTTGATGTTGTAAATGAAGCGCAAAAAAGAGGCATTGAGGCAATTGGGGTTGATATCGAAGAGATGGATATTACCGATAGAGTCAAAGTCAACGAAGTCATTACTGAAGGCAATTATGACGCTGTTATTCATTGCGCGGCGTGGACGGCGGTTGACAAAGCAGAAGAAGAAAGTCTTTATGATAAAGTATATGCCGTTAATGCGCTTGGAACTAAATATATAGCTGAGATCTGCGCCGAACTTGATATCCCTATGATGTATTTTTCTACCGATTATGTCTTTAATGGCGAGGGAAAGGAACCGTGGAATGAATACGATCAAAGAAATCCCCTCAATGTCTACGGCCTAACCAAAGCTAAAGGTGAAGAGTATGTAGAAAAAATAGATAAACACTTTATTATTCGGATTGCCTGGGTATTTGGTGTCAACGGCAGTAACTTTATTAAAACGATGCTGCGTTTGGGAAAAGAAAGAGGAGCAGTAAAAGTAGTTGATGATCAGATTGGGTTACCGACATATACTTATGACCTAGCTAGATTGGTTATTGACATGATACAGACAGATAAATACGGAACTTATCACGCCACTAACTCCGGATCCTTTATTAGTTGGTACGATTTTGCCTGTGAAATCTTTAAGCAGGCTGGTTTGGTTGTTGATGTTGCTGCCGTATCCAGCGAAGAATTTCCTGCCGCAGCCAAAAGACCACATAATTCCCGTATGAATCAGACAGAACTGGATAAAAATGGTTTTGAACGTTTGCCCGACTGGAAAAACGCACTGGAACGTTATCTTGCAATTATTAATTCATAAATGATTAATACGGGGTCTTTGGCCCCGTATTCTGTGTTGAATAACAGACGAAGGCGATTTTAGATGATTAATGTTTAAATATAACTGATAAAGTTATATAATAGATTTCGCTTTAGATTAAATGTTGAGGTTGTTTGATGAAACTATTTAAAGATATCCGAATTTATTTACTGATACTGTTAGCTTTGCTGTGTCTGCTGGCCGTATTTCAATTTTCAACTTCTGTCTTGTCGTGGAAGTATTTGATTTTGGTAATTTTGGTTTTTATGTTTTTAGTCACTTTTTTGGCGGCACTATGTTACCAAAAGAGTAAAGCTTTTCGTTACATTGGTATGATTATGCTGGTAATTTTTGTAATTATCGGCGGTTATGGTAATTATACTTTGTATAAAACTAAAGGAGTATTAAGCTTAATTTCTTCTTTGAGTACCAATTCGGTGCGTTACAGTGTTTTGACATTAAATGAGAATGTAACTGACAATGATGTTGATCCATCCAAACATGATCTTAGTGACTACAGCAATAAAGAATACGGCATTATTATGGTAGGCAATACTGCCAATAACGGTGATGTCATCAAAGCGATCAGTGAAGATACTAATAATCAGGCTCAGTACACGACATACTATTCAATTCAGGAAGCGGCAGAGGCTTTTACTGACGGGGACGTAGATATGTTAATACTGAACGAAAGTCTGAGGTCAATGTTTGAAATTGACCTGGAAAGCATTTCGACAGTTGTGGCAGAGTATTCTTTCGAGGTTGAAAGTGTTGATATTCGTGATGCTGCCGAAGTGACAAAAGAGCCTTTCTTGGTCTATATCACTGGTGTAGATGTCTATGGCGATTTGAGCGAGCAGGGGCGAAGCGATGTCAACAAGGTCATGGCAATTGACCCGGTAGAAAAAAAGATTTTGCTTATAGATATCCCGCGGGATTATTATATTCCTCAAACTTGTCAGTATGATCAAAAGGACAAGTTAACGCATACCGGTTTCTTTGGGGTCGATTGCACTGTTAGTTCGATTGAAAATTTCCTTGACATTGATATTAATTATTTTGTAAGAGTCAATTTTTCAAGCGTGGTTGATATCGTCGATGCTTTAGGTGGAATCGATGTCTATTCTGATTACACTTTCGATACCCACATGGCAGCTGCCGGTTATCATTTTGATGAGGGATGGAACCATCTTGACGGGATGGAGGCATTAATGTTTTCCAGAGAGCGTTATGCTTTCCTTGACGGTGATAATCAGCGGATCAAGAATCAGACTAAAGTCTTGGAAGCAATTATTGACAAAGTTGCCTCCCCGGCCATTATTACTAATTATATGAGTTTTATGGATGTCATGGCTAAGACGATCCAAACTAATCTTACTGAAAACGATATCTATGCTCTGATCCAGATGCAGCTTAACGATTTAGCTTCGTGGAATATCGAGTCACATGCAATGGAGGGCGAAGGAGCGATATTATGGTCACCGGCCGGTTATGCCAATCTTTGGGTAATGGAGCCGTACACCACCAGCGTGGAAAAGGCGAAACAGCTGATAAATGATTTTATGAATAAAACCAGCGATTCACAAGTTCAGTCTAATTAAGGCTGAACTTTCTTTTATTAGCGAAACATTTTAGAAAGGCTCGTGGTAGAATATTGATTGTATGAATTATGAAGTAAAAGGAAATTATTTATTCATTGATCTTGAAGGAATCTATTACTCCTCGGTTCAGGATTTGTTTGATGAACTGATCCCGTCAAAAAAGATCCAGCATCTTCTGATTCAAAATAAGTGGATCACGATGGATGATAATCCGGTCAAAAGAGAAACAGCGCTAATCGGGAAAAAGCTGAAGATCGATCTTTACCCGGTACAGACAGAATATCCGATAGTCGAAACCAAACCGGATATTGTCTATGAGGATGAACTGTTTCTGATTGTCAATAAACCTAATGGTCTTTTGGTACATAAAGACGGCAACAGCAGCCTGACCCTAACCGATATTGTCGGCAGCTATCTTAGGGAGAATAACATCCCTGGCGAAGCCAAAGCGATCCATCGTTTGGATGTTGACACCTCGGGTCTGGTTGTTTTTGTCAAGAGCATGATTTTTCAGCCTTTGCTTGATCGCCTTTTAATGTATAAGCAGATCAAACGCAGTTATATTGCGATCGTTGAAGGCCGCTGCGATTTTAAAAGACAAACGATCGAAAAAAACATTGGTTCTGATCGTCATGATAGCCGCAGGATGGTTATCGCTAAAAGAGGACGAAGCGCAAAAACTACTGTTTATAATCTGTACAGCTGCGGCAAATATTCGGTATTGCGCTGCGAATTAAGGGACGGGCGGACACATCAGATCAGAGTGCATCTGGCCTCCATCGGACATCCGATCATTAATGATGAATTGTATGGCACAAGTTCACCGCTTTTAAAAAGAATGGGTCTGGTTGCCAACGAAGTTGAATTTTATCATCCGCTAAAAGTTGAGATGATGAAAGTCAAGATCCGGTTAGACAGTGATTTCAGAAAACTGATGGAGTATGTCGATGAAGAAGAATTATAAGACTAATGCCATGCGGGAGCTGGACAGTGCGAAAATATCTTACGAGACTCTGTATTACGATTTGGGTGATACGGCATTTTCGGCTGAAGCGGTCAGCGAGAAACTGGCAATTGATCCGTTTGAATGTTATAAGACCCTGGCTTTGAAACATGATCATGATCTGTATATTGTTGTGATCAGCGCCAATCAGGCCATTGATCTTAAAAAAGCCGCCAAAGCTTTAAAGGTCAAGGACCTTAAGATGGTGGCAGTAAAAGATTTAGTGAAGGAAGTCGGCTATGAACGGGGCAGCGTATCGCCGCTTGGCATTCATAAAAAGCACCGGACGGTTTTTGCCTCTGAAGCCGATAAACTGGATAAGCTGGTCGTCAGTGGTGGGATGAAGGGCATTAGTTTACGGATCGGACGCGAAGAATTATTAAACTATTTAAAAGCAGATATGTTGGATGTATGTGAGGAAAAAGAATGATCAAGAATATCTTTATCGATCTTGACGGTACGCTGTTACCGATGGATAACGACGAATTTATCAAGCGATATTTTAGTCTTTTGGGCCAAAAAGCAGCTGCAAACGGCTATGACCCTAAAAAACTGGGTGAAAGAGTGATGACGGCGACTTATGTCGTATTGCAAAACGATGGGAAAATCAGTAACGAAGAATTATTTTTTACTACTTTTGAAAAACTGATGGGTCATGACATCATTGGCTCATTCGCTGATCTTAAGGCGATGTTTGCTGATTTTTACGAACATGATTTTGATAAGATCAAAGAAATAATCGCTGACAGTGATTCTTCAACCAATTTTTTAAAGGATGTGATGAAAAAGTACAATGTTGTGATCGCAAATACTCCGGTTTTTCCCGCCCAGGCAGTAAATAAAAGATTAAGCTGGATCGGCTATGGCATTGATGATTTTGTCTATGTCACGACTTATGAAAATTCCTCCTATGCCAAACCCAATCCGCTATATTATCAGGACCTTCTGAATAAACTAAACTATCAGGCCCAAGAGACATTAATGGTTGGCAACGATATGGTCGATGATATCGTTCCGGCTGATAAAATCGGCTTGAAAACTTTCTTTTTAGATGATTATCCACTAAATGATGGTAAGGGTTTCCCAGGCCCGCGAGGATCGTTTAAAGATCTGTCAAACTACCTTTGCACCTTGTCAAGATAATCACAAATATTCTTGAATTTCAAAGAGGATTTTTATATAATACTAGCGAGGAGGAGTTTTTAAACTTATGAAAAAATTATTGGCTGTTTTATTAACAGTACTGATGGTTCTTGGTTTAGCTGCTTGTTCAAACACAAATAACGAAGAACCAGGCGACGATACCCCATCAACCACTTACAAAGTAGGATTAGGCGTATCAACCAGTGTTTCAGCTTCTAGTGCTACTGAAGATAGCACTGGTAAAGTTCAGTCAACTGATACTTATGCATTGGTTGTTTTGGATGCCGAAGGCAAGATTGTCAAGGTTGACATCGATGCCGCACAGAATGCTGCCGTTGTTACTGCTACCGGTGAAGTTACCGGTGAAGCTATCCCTACTAAGACCGAAAGAAAAGAAGACTACAACATGAAAGGCACTTCTCCAATCGGTAAAGAATGGTACGAACAGACTGCTGCTTTTGAAGAATACTGTGTTGGTAAGACTTTAGAAGAAGTTGCAGCTATGGAACTTGATTCTGAAAACCACAACGGACCGGTTGATTTAGCTACTTCTTGTACAATCGATGTTACAGCTTTCTTGGATGCAATCGCTAAAGCTGGTGCTAATGCCGTTGAAGTTGAAAACTATGCTACTTCCGGTTTAGCCAGTGTTACTACGGTTGAAGGCGGCACTGCTACTGAAGATAAAGCCGCTACAGCTACTATCACTACTACTATCGCTGCAGTTGCTTTAGACGCTGATGGTAAAGTTGTTTACGTTGATGTTGACGCTTCTCAGCAGAAGGGTACTGCTACTACTACCGGTGAAGTTACCGGTGAAGCTATCCCTACTAAGACCGAAAGAAAAGAAGACTACAACATGAAGGGCGTTTCTCCAATCGGTAAAGAATGGTACGAACAGGCTGCTGCTTATGAAGAATTCTTATTAGGCAAGACTGTTGCTGACGTTGAAGGTATGGAACTTGATACTGAAAACCACAGTGGACCGGTTGATTTAACTTCTTCTTGCACAATGTCAGTTGTTGATTTCAACACTGCTGTCGTAAGTGCAATGAACAGCGCTAACTAAGTTAGTCAAATAGGTTATTATTTAAGGGTTCAATATGAACCCTTTTTTTATGTTAAAAAAGATGATATAATTTTTTGCGGGAAAGAGGAAGGAGATGAAAATGAAAAAGGTATTAAAATTATTGATCGTTGTATTATTAAGTTTAGGGTTGGCAGCCTGTTCAGGTGATTCCGATAACATTGACCTGCCGTTATCAGAGATAATGGATAAGTTATACGAGGGCATTCCTGAAGAAGACCTGCCGATGATGGCAGAGTATGTTACGGTAAACAGCGATAATGAGTATTGGTATCTTGGCACTGCTGGACTGCAGTTTGAAGAAGCACTGGCTGTTGAACCAATGATCGGTTCGATCGCTCATTCGGTTGTTTTAGTCAAAGTAGCTGACGGCACTGATGTTCAAGAAGTAGAAAATCAGATCAAAGATAATATCGATACAAGAAAATGGGTATGCGTCGGTATTGAAAAAGACCAGCTGATTATTACTCACCGCGGTAATATAATCCTAGTGGTTATTGATGATCTGGGTGTCGGCAATACCATTAAAGAAAATTTTGAAAATATCAAATAAGACCTTATAATAATTATGAGGTCTTTTTTGTGGTCTTTTCGAGCGTCAGTTTTATATTTTATTTTCTGCCGATCGTCATCGTGGCGATTTATCTGTTGCCAAAGCAGCGAAACCTGATACTACTTATCAGCAGTATCTTTTTTTATTTCTATGGCGAGAAAATGTATGTGGCGATCCTGCTTTTTGCATGCCTGTTCAATTATGCTTTTGCTCGGTATCTGGAAAGCCATCGATCGAAAAGAATGCTGGTCTTGGGAGTAGCGGTTGATCTTATAGCTTTGCTGTATTTTAAATATACTGCTTTTCTTCTAGGACTTTTTAATATCAGCGTTAATATCGTCCTGCCGATCGGTATATCTTTCTTTACCTTTCAGGGATTGAGCTATCTTTGCGATGTTTATGAGGGGAGGGTTGCCGCAGAGCGCCGTTTTATCGACTTTGCCGCTTATCTGACGATGTTTCCGCAGCTGGTAGCCGGACCGATCGTTCGTTATCAGGATATCGCGGCGGAACTATCTGTATTTAAGAGTAGTAGTGACAGTTTCGCTTGTGGTATCAGAAGATTTATTGTCGGTCTGTTTAAGAAATTGGTTATTGCGAATACGCTGGGAGAGCTGGCCGCCATACTCGCTTCCTTAAACGAACCGACCGTCGTCAGTTATTGGTTGGATGCCTTTTTTGATGCTTTGCAGATTTATTTTGATTTCAGTGCTTACAGCGATATGGCGATCGGCATGGGTTTGTTTTTTGGTTTTCATTTTCTTGAAAACTTTAATTATCCTTTTATCGCCCGGAGCATCCGGGAATTCTGGCAGCGGTGGCATATCAGCCTTTCGACCTTTTTTAAAGACTATGTCTATATCCCGCTGGGCGGATCAAAGGTAAAAATCAGCCGCTATATCATTAATATGCTGATCGTTTGGTTTTTGACCGGGTTTTGGCACGGAGCGGACTGGAATTTTATGCTTTGGGGTATATATTTTGCGGTATTGATTATTGCGGAGAAATTATGGCTGAGCCGCTGGCTGAATGATCATCGGATATTTGGTCATGTCTATACTTTTGTTTTGGTGGTGATCAGTTTTGTGATTTTTACCAATCCCGATCTTGACCGGCTATTGATTAACTTCAAAGGTCTTTTGGGGCTTAATGTCCCATTGCTTAATGTTGAGACGATATACTATTGCCGGAATTATCTGCCGTTTTTGCTTATCTGCCTTATATCCGCTACTCCGCTTGGCCATAAATTATATGAACGCTGGCAAAAGAAGATCGGTTATGCTGAGATTGCCGTATTAATGATCATGTTTATGATGGCGATCGGTTTTTTGCTGGACGAAAGCTTTAATCCCTTTTTGTATTTCAGGTTTTGATGATGAAAAATAAGATATTGATTACATTGTTTATGCTGGTCCTGATTGTTGGCGGGGTTTCACCGTTTTTTGATCAGGCATCGATCTCCTTTTCTGAGCGAAGATCGCTGGCGGTATTTCCTGATGTTTGGGAAAACGGCAATCTTAATGCCGGTTTTTTCGATGAAGCCGATAAGTATTACAGCGATCATTTTCTTTTGCGCGATGAATTCAGAGCCCTAAAGGGATTCGTCATCTCTCAGATCTTTCATATCGGGGAGTATAACGGTGTTTTTATGCAGGATAACTATCTCTTTAAAAAAGACGAATTTGATCAAAAAGCAGTCGAAAGAAATATTGCGATCATCAATGAAATCGCTGCTGATTTCAACAACTGTTATCTGACGATTATTCCTAATAAAGCGGAGTATGCCCGGGGATATCATGACAATTATGACTTTAATGAATTAGTAAGCTTTATAAATGAAAAAGCAGAAATCACCTTTATTGATATCAGTTCCTCGCTGTCACTAGAAGATTATTATCGGACCGATATACATTGGCGGCAAGAGCAGATCGGCGGTATCGCTGAATTATTGGTCAGTGAAATGGAAATGTCCTGGATAGCGGGGAAGTATGAAAATGAAAGCTATTACCCGTTTTATGGCGCACTATATGCCGAGATCGCTTCGTCTGTAAAGCCGGATACTCTAGTTTATCTTGACAGCGAAACAATCAAGCAGGCCAAAGTATACGATCTGGAAAGCGATAAATACATTACGGTATACGATCAGCAGGATTTATTGAGCCCTGATGCCTATGACATATTCTTGGGCGGACCGAAAGCCTATCTGAAGATCGAGAATCCTGCATCGAAGACCGATCAAAAACTGATTATCTTCCGTGATTCCTTTGCCAGCAGTATTGCTCCGCTTTTGATCGAGAGTTTTGAGCAGATCGAACTGATCGACTTGCGCTATTATGACCGCTCGCTAATAAAAGACCTCAAGTTGGACAATGAGGCCACGGTGTTATTTATGTACGGATCCCAGATCATTAACAGTTATGCCGTCAGATAATTATTTTTTATACAGTTTGGCTAAATCATTTGTTCGGCTTGTTTTTTTGAGTTCTTCATAATTCTTTCTCAGAAGATCCTCATACTGGTTGTGATTAAAACGGACAAATTCAATATCTTTGATCGCGTCCGGCAAATACTGGATCTTATGGAAAGCGCCGTAATTATCGTAGTCGTATTTGGTTTCGACATTGACGGGCGTCAGGTGAAGATAAGACGGCATTTCGTAAGTCTTTTCTTCTACCAGGGCCTGGGCTTTATGAGCGCTGTCAGCGCCGGTCCGGGATTTAGGCGAGAGACAAAGATCAATGATATGGGTGCCTAGCGGGATGATAGCTTCAGGAAATCCAACATGCAAAGCAGCCTCGCAGGCATTAATCGTACGAGCGCAAAGCTGAGGGTTGGCCAAGCCGACATCTTCATAGGCGATAACTAAAAGCCGGCGGATAATTGATTCAAGATCGCCGCTTTGGGCCAATAATGCAAGATAGTATAAGGCGGCATTGGTATCCGAGCCGCGGATACTTTTCTGAAAAGCGCTCAGAAGGTTATAATGACCGTCATCGCTGCCAAAAGAGCGGTTATTGGCAAACTTACAGTATTCCAGCACTTTGTCTTTGGTGATGTGATGGTCTTCGCAGGCAATAGCGGCAATTTCTAAAATATTTAAAGCAAAGCGGATATCGCCATTAACAGTATCGGCAATTTTATCAATTGCATCGTCATCGATTGTGTATTGGCCGTCAAGACCCTTGGGGTTTTTGATTGCTTTAACGATCGCCTCTTGGATATCTTCACGGCATAAAGGATACAATTCAAAAAGATGACAGCGGGAGCGGATCGCCGGATTGATCGAATGATAAGGATTGGCGGTCGTTGCGCCGATCAGAGTGATCGAACCGTCTTCGACATGCGGCAAGAGCAGATCCTGTTTATCCTTGTTCAAGCGATGGACTTCGTCGCAGATCAGAACCAGATTGCCCGATAGTTTCGCTTCCAAAAAAATCGCGTCAAGATCTTTTTTATTGCCGGTCGTTGCGTTAAAATTGCGGTAGGGCAGATGCATCTGGTTAGCAATAGCTTTGGCAATGCTGGTCTTGCCAACTCCGGGCGGACCAAAAAAGATCATGGAAAAAAGCGTGCCGTGCTGGATACATTTACGGATGATGCCATTATCACCGACCAGATGTTTCTGGCCGATGACATCATCAATACATTCCGGTTTAAGCCGGAAAGCCAAAGGTTCTTTCATATCTCATATTTTATCATGTTTTTGACTTTAAAGCGGTCTTTTATAGTAGAATAATAACATGAGAGTCGTAGTACAGCGGGTTAAATATGCCAAATGTCATATTGACGGCCAAACATACAGTTCGATCGAACACGGTTTTATGTGCCTGGTCGGACTTAAAGAAGGCGATAGTTTAGCAGACGTGGAAAAGATGGCGGACAAAGTAAGCAAACTGCGGATCTTTGACGATGATCACGGCAAGATGAATCTTGATCTGAAAGCGGTAGGCGGTTCTGTTTTATCAATATCTCAGTTTACTCTTTACGGTGACGCCAAAAAGGGCAACCGGCCAAGCTTTATCACTGCAATGGCGCCGGATCAGGCAGTCAAGCTGTACGACGCCTTTAACGAATATCTCAAAAACAAGGGAATAGAAACCCAAAGCGGGATCTTTGGGACTGATATGAAAATTGAATTAGTCAATGATGGTCCGATTACCATTTTATTAGATAGCGAGAGTTAAGATGATAGTATATGGAAGCGAAATAGCAAAAGATATCAAAGCAGAAATTGCCGCCAAGATCGACGGTTATGTCAAAGACGGCAAAAGACGGCCGCGGCTGGAAGTTGTGTTAGTGGGCGATGATCCGGCCAGTTTATCCTATGTCAAAGGCAAAAGCAAGGCTTCGGAAGTTTCGGGCATTGATTTCAAGCTGCACCATCTGGCGGCAGATATCGACCAGAAAACATTAGAGGATACGATTGCGGCAATCGATCGTGATGCGACCGTAGACGGTATTCTTTTGCAGCTGCCTTTGCCCAAGCACCTTAATGAGAAAGCAGCCTTGGCGATGATCAGCGATGCAAAAGATGTTGATGGTTTGAAACTGCTGAATAAGGGTAAATTGTTTATCGGTGAAAGCGGCCCAAGACCTTGCACGCCGAAAGGAGTGATGGCGATGCTCGATCATTGTCAGGTAACGATCGAAGGAGCCAGAGCGGTTGTGATCGGCCGCAGTCAGCTGGTTGGCCTGCCTTTGGCTAAAATGCTGCTAGACCGGAATGCCACGGTAACGGTTTGTCATTCAAAAACCAGGGATTTGCAAAAAATAGCCAAAGAAGCCGACATCCTGATCGTTGCCATTGGCCGGGCAAAAATGATTGATCGCAGTTTCGTCAAAGCCGGGGCAGTCGTGATCGATGTAGGGGTCAATCGGATCGATGGCCATTTATGCGGCGATGTCGATTTTGAAGATGTCAAAGATCTGGCTTCGATCATTACTCCGGTGCCAAAAGGCGTTGGTCCGATGACGATCGCCAGCCTGATGCAAAACACGCTGGAGGCTTACGAGGAGAAACTATGATTGAAAGTTATGAATTAAACGATATTGTTCAGATGAAAAAAGATCACCCGTGTAAAAAAAGTCATTATTGGCGCATCATTCGGGTGGGAGCGGATATCAAGATCAAGTGCCTTGGCTGCGACGCGGTAGTCATGATGGAAAGACACGAGTTTGAGCGCAAGTGCAAGAAACTGATCAAAAAGGCTGAAGAAGAATAAACATATCATGCTCCTTGATATTGAAAGGAGCATTTGTTATTTTGGAGCGAAGAATGGACAGAACGAATATTAAACAGAAGTATGAAGTTGTATCAAACCGTAAACTAAGCAGCGATCTTTATGAAATGACCTTATCCGGCGATACTTCGATGATTGCTAAGCCGGGGCAGTTTATCAATATCACGATCCCGAATCATTTTTTAAAACGGCCGATCTCCATTGCCGACTGGGACGATGAAAAAATGGTGATCATCTACCGCATAGCCGGCAAAGGAACCAAATGGCTTTCTTTGCTTACAAGCGGCGATAAACTGGAATGCTTGAGCGGGCTGGGCAATGGTTTCACGGTTGAGAATAATCGCCGTCTGATCATTGGCGGCGGGGCAGGCGTGCCGCCGTTATATGGTTTGGCAAAAAGAATGGTAACTGCCGGAATTAAACCGATAGTCATCCTTGGATTCAGAAACGCCGATGAGATTTTTTATTTAGCCGAGTTTAAGGCTTTAAGCGATGAGGTCTACGTGGCTACCGATGATGGTTCTTTCGGTCAAAAAGGAACGGTATGCGATCTTTTGACAGTAAGAGGACTGACAGATATTCCATATTATGCCTGCGGTCCTTTGGCTATGCTGAAATCTGTTTGCCATATCAGCCAGACTAATGGCCAGCTGTCGCTTGAAGAGAGAATGGGCTGTGGTTTTGGCGCCTGTATGGGCTGTTCGATCAAGACAAAAAACGGACCTAAACGGATCTGCAAAGAAGGGCCGGTATTAAGCAGCGAGGAATTATTATGGGATGTGATTTAAGAGTCAATTTAGGTAAAATCAAACTGGACAACCCGGTCATTCCGGCCAGCGGAACTTTTGGCTTCGGCTATGAATTTGCCGACTTTTATGATCTTGATATCTTAGGCAGTATTGCGATAAAAGGAACAACACTTAATGCCAGATTCGGTAATCCGACACCGCGGATTGCCGAGTGTGACCGGGGAATGATCAATGCCGTCGGTTTGCAGAATCCCGGAGTGGAAAAAGTCCTTGAAGAAGAACTGCCGAAATTAAAACAGGTATTTCATAAACCGATAATCGCTAATATCGCCGGATCTTCTTTTGCTGATTATATAGCTTGTGCTGTGGCTTTTGATAAAGCGGAGATGGTTGGCATTTTAGAGATCAATATTTCCTGTCCCAATGTCAGCAAAGGCGGACTTAGTTTTGGCAGCGATCCGCAGACGGTCAAAGAATTGACGCAAAAGATCAAGCAAGCGGTCAAAAAACCGGTCTTTATGAAACTGAGCCCGAATGTTACGGATATCGTCGCGATTGCGAAAGCATGCGAAGAAGGCGGGGCCGACGGGATCAGTTTGATCAATACGCTGCTGGGAGCGCGGTTTGATCTTAGAACCGGGAAGCCGATCGTTCATAATATCATGGGCGGCTTCAGCGGCCCGGCAATAAAACCGGTCGCCTTAAGGATGGTATATCAGGTATATGAGGCAGTCTCTTTGCCGATTATCGGAATCGGCGGCATCAGCGAAGCCGAAGATGTCATTGAAATGATGTATGCCGGAGCGAGTGCGGTTGAGATCGGAGCTGCTAATTGCACCGATCCTTTCGCTTGTAAAAAAATACTCGACGATTTGCCGGAATTGTGCCGTCGTCTGGGTATTGGAAGTCTTAAATCAATTATCGGTAAAGCGCATCAATAAAAGCGGTCAGGGCCGCTTTTTAAATGCTGTTTTTTGATATAGTTCATCATTAAGATCATAAATGGCCAGACCATCATGATCCATGAGACCGTAAGTACGCGGATGACCGCCTTTGGGTAAGGTAATGCTGCCGGGATTAAAAGTGTAGTGTTCATCCTCGTATTTGCAGATCGGCAGATGCGTGTGGCCGTACATGAAGATATCGTCATGGCTAAGCGGCGGCAGATGCGTTTCATCATAGACATGGCCGTGCGTCAGCCAGAGAATCCGGTCTTCAATGGCAATCATGCGCAAATAATCACATAAAGAGAAGTCATACATCATCTGATCGACATCGGCATCACAGTTGCCCTTGACCGCGATGATCTTGTCTTTTAAAGTGTTGAGGAGCGATATGACGGCTTTGGGATCATAATCAGCTGGCAAAGGATTGCGCGGACCGTGGTAGTTGATGTCGCCAAGACAAATAATTTTTTCAAAATCATGCTTTTGATCAAGCTCGGCAATTTTGACAGCGCTGTCCTTAGCACCGTGGATGTCAGATACAATCAATATTTTCATGTCTTCATTATAGAATAAGTCATAAAAATAAGCGATAGATCATTACCAATAATATTTAAATTGATATAATAGGGCTTAGGAGGTTATATATGGAAGAATTAGAGCTAAAAAAACATGCGAATAATGTGCGCAAAAAGATAATTGATATGGTCTACACGGCTCAAAGCGGCCATCCCGGCGGCTCTTTGAGCGCAGCTGATCTTTTGACCTATCTCTATTTTGTGGAAATGGATATTAATAATGACAATGTCAAAGGAATTGACCGCGATCGTTTTGTCTTATCTAAAGGTCATGTATCACCGGCCCTTTATGGCGTGTTGGATGAAGCCGGCTTAATGAAGGAAGATCTTAAGACTTTCCGGCAAATTGATTCCAATCTGCAGGGTCATCCGAATATGAACGAAGTCGACGGCGTCGATATGTCGACCGGCTCTTTGGGTCAGGGCACCAGTTGCGCGGTGGGCATGGCCTTAGCTAATAAGTTAGATAATAATAATCATAACGTTTATGTTTTGCTGGGCGATGGGGAAAGCGAAGAAGGCATTATCTATGAAGCGATGATGGCCGCCAGTCATTATCATTTAGATAATCTTTGCATCATCCTTGATCTTAATCACTTGCAGATCGACGGGCCGATCGAAGAAGTAATGAATCCGACCCCGCATAAAGAAAAGTTTGAAGCTTTTGGTTTTAAGGTAACTGAATGCGACGGACATGATTTCGCTGCGATCGCCAAAGCCTTTGAAGTGTTCCATAATACCAAGGGTCAGCCGACCTGCATCATCGCTCATACCACTAAAGGCAAAGGCGTATCTTTTATGGAGAATAATGCCGCATGGCATGGCAGTGCTCCCAACGATGAACAATACAAGATCGCTATGAATGATCTAAAGGAGGTTAAATAATGGCTTTAGAAACCAGAACTGCCTATGGCAATGAATTAGCCCGCTTAATAAAAGCAGATAATAATATCGTCGTCTTGGACGCCGATCTTTCCAAAGCTACCAAGACTTATGAAGCAAAAAAAGCCTGTCCTGAGCGTCATTTCAATGCCGGTATCGCTGAATGCAATATGATGGGCATGGCAGCTGGTCTGGCTGCCAGCGGCAAGACTGTCTTCGCTTCCACTTTTGCCGTCTTTGCCGCCGGCCGAGCCTTTGAGATCATCCGCAACTCGATCTGTTACCCGAATCTTAACGTCAAGATCTGTGCTACTCATGCCGGCTTAAGCGTTGGTGAAGATGGCGCATCCCATCAGGCAATAGAAGATTTAGCCATCATGCGATCCCTTCCTAACATGAAAGTCTTTGTTCCATGCGATCAGTATGAGACCAGGGCAATAATTGATTATGTCGCTAAAATCAAAGGTCCATGTTATGTCAGACTGGGCCGCAGCAAGGTCGATGATGTCTTTGATGAAAACACGGTTTTTGATCCCGAGAAAGTCAAGGTATTGCATCAAGGCAAAAAGATTGCTTTATTTGCCACCGGATTAATGGTCCAAAAGACCCTTAATGCAGCCAAGATGCTGAAAGATAAGGGAGTTGACGCAACGGTAGTCAATGTATCATGTCTTAAACCATTAGATAAAGAAGGTATCCTTAAGATCGCAAAAGAACACGATTTAGCCTTCGCTATCGAAGAGCACAGCATTATCGGCGGTCTTTATGGCGCATTAAGCGAACTCTTAAGCAAAGAGCACCCGCTAAGACTGACCCCGATCGGCGTCAATGACACCTTTGGTGAAAGCGGCAAAGCTAATGATGTCTTAAAGAAATATGGCCTGACCGAAGAAAATATCATCAAGACTGTTGAGGAATGTGTTAACTAAATGTGCTAATTATTAGTTTAGAATTATATCGGCTATTACGGGTAGCCGATATTTTTTATAAGATGGTCACTTTGCATGAATAAGGATATAGTGCCGGATTATGGCTATATAGTATGGTTTTTATGCCTCTACGAGATGAAAAAATCAGTTATTTACCGTTATCCGAGACAGTTAGGTGCAATGTTTTTTGCACGGCTTATTCAAAATGTGGGGAAATTGGTCAATAGTTATGTATAACTTTAATTTTTCTTGCAGTTATGTTAAAATTCAACAGTAGGAAATCTGTTTTTGTTGTTCCTATTGTGGTGGTTAAAGGAGATTTTAGAGTCAGAAAAAAGACCATACAAATACTGTTTTGAATAGATGTTCATTTGCTTGACGGATAGGTTTGACAAAGGTTTGTGTCGATGAAATAAAAATGGTTAGCGAAAGAATTAAAGTTAGCGTTGTGCTTGTTGGAAACACAAACAATTTGCGGCAGACTTTTCTTAACTCGTTTGTGATTCATGATTCCTGATCATTGCCATTAGATGTATTTAACAGATCGGATATACTATCACTATACTTAATTTGAAACAATTTTGGCACATAGAAGATGAGATGCAGGAAAACGACAAGAAATCTGAAAATAAGAGGAAAAATCTTTTGCCGAATTTTATAGATTATTTAATATGGATCTTTGTACATGTGGGTGAGCAAAAAGTTTTATATTGATGAGATTTTAATACTTTGAGGGGGATTATAAAGATGAGAGTACACATGGATATAGAATACGGGAGGGCGAAGAGTGAAAAAAATAGCGATATTTGGATTAGTTAGCGTCCTTTGCGCGGTTGCGGTTGGTCTGACGATTTTTGGTCTTGATAAACAGAACCCAGTTATTAGTCTAAAAGATAATAACCCGACAATCAGTTGCGAAACTACTTTTGAATCATTGCTGGACAATGTGAGTGCCACTGATAAAAATGGTATTAAGGAACTATTTATCGAGGAAAAAAGTTTAGCAGAGATCATTGAGAAGTCGCGGTTTACTTATGTGGCGATCGATGGCAAGAACAATGTTTCCAAAAAAGAGGTCTATGTCAATATTCCCGATGAAGTTAAAAATAAAAAAATCAGTGTTTTAAAGGAATTGGTCTTGCCGCTTGGCGAGGAGTTTAGGGCGGAAGAATATTTCAGCATTACTAACGAATGCGGTACTTCATTTGACGATATTATTAAAGTTACCGGTTTGAATACCAAAGTAGCAGGAGATTATGAGATTACCGTTTCGGCGATAAATGATACTTATACCGAACCTCTAGTAGTTGTTATGAAAGTCGCCGATCTAGAAAGCCCTCGAATAATATTAAAAGCGACTGAATTCGAACTTGAATACGGGCAAAATCTATACTTTAACGATGTCGTTGAAAGGTTTGAAGACAATAAAGATTCGTTTGAATATTTAAAGGAAAACATGCAGGTCGATTCAAATGTTAATATTTACCTTGCGGGCGAGTATCATATAAAATATACTATAATGGATAGCGATGGTAATATAGCTACCGCCGAAGTAAAAGTAACGGTCAAGGCTGAGGAGAAACCGGTTGAACCATCTGAACCAACCGGCCCGTCTGTTCCAAATGAACCAACCGTTCCAAGCGAACCGGAGACCCCTAACGAACCGGAGCAACCTTCACAGCCAGAAGAACCGGAGCAACCAGAAGAACCAGTCGAACCGGATACCCCGACGGATCCAGCAGAATAAGGAGGCCAAATGGAGAATAACGAAGAATATGTGAGCATAGATCTCAGCAGAGTACTAGAAATAGTTAAAAAGAATCTGATATGGTTTATCGTTGTTATTTTATTAGTTAGTACCGCCGCTTTTGTCGGTACTAAGATGTTGCTTAAAAAAACATACAGTGCTACGGCAACTATCATTATCGTTCAGAAGAACGATAATAGCAGCAGTAGCGTTACTTACAATGATGTACAGCTGTCACAAAAACTGGTAGCTACTTATACGCAAATCTTAACCAGTGAAGCGATCAATGATACAGTTGTAGCTAATCTGGGTTTAGATAAAGAAGATATCACTTCTAAAGAATTACAAAGCATTGTCAGTGTCAATGCTGCTAATAATACTGAGGTAATGAACATTACCGCAAAAACCAATGACCCAAAGCTTAGTGCTGATATCGCAAACGAAGTCGTCAGCGTTTTCCAACAAAAGATTTATGACATTATGCAGATTGAAAATGTTACAATTTTGAACAACGCTAAAGTTCCAACTGTTCCAAGCGGTCCAAGCGCAACAAAAAATACGGCTATCGGCGCAGCAATCGGAATCATGATTTGCGGTGCTTATACGGTTATTAAGGTCTTGACTGATACGAAAGTAAAAACTGAAGAAGAGGTTAAGAAGATTTTTGATTATCCAATTATTGGGGTAATACCGGAATTTGATGCTGAAGAAGGAGGTAAGAAATAATGGCTGAACCAACAAAGAGTTTAGTAACGATGAACGATCCTGCTTCCGCTGCAGCTGAAGCTTTTAGACAATTGAGAACTAATATTACTTTGAGAGATTTTGATAAGAAAATAAAAGTTATAAATGTTATTTCAACCGGTCCGCAGGAGTCTAAAAGTACTACAACCCTGAATTTGGCCTACACTTATTCCCAGCTGGGCCGCAGAGTATTGGTTATTGATATGGATTTACGTTTGCCTTCTATTCACAAAAAATTAAATTTGCGCAATAAAGTAGGCATAACCGATGTAATCGGTGGACAATGCCGTTTTGAATCGGCGGTTAATAACTATGCGCCAAACTTTGATGTGTTGACTTCTGGCACGAAAGTGCCGTTTGCTTCAGAGTTTGTTCAGTCTAAAGCATTGAAAGATTTTTTGGAAAGCCTTAAATTAAAGTATAGCTTGATTTTGATCGATTGCCCGCCAGTAGGGCTTGTTACTGATGGGGTAATTGCTTCAGGATTATGCGACGGTACGGTTTTATGTTTGGCTAGCGGTAAAAATGAAAGAAAAGAGTTAGAAAGAACCAAAGATATATTGGAACAGATGCAAGTCAATGTACTTGGCATAGTGATGACCCGTATGCCGCAGATGAAAAAATATTATGGCTCTTATGGCGGTTATTACGGTTCAAGCAAAAAAGGTAAGAAGAAATGATAGATATTCATAATCATCTGATGTTTAAAGTCGATGATGGTAGTCGATCGTTTATAGAATCTTTTAAATTATTGCAAGATGCCGCCGAGGAAGGAATAACGGACATTATATTAACTCCCCATTATATTCACAACGGTGAATATCGTGTAAAAAAAGAGGTGTTAGAACGGGTTTTGCCCGTATTTCAGCAGCAATTGGTTAAGGAAAGAATAAATATCAGGCTCTATTTAGGGAATGAATTGTATATTCATAAAGACTTGGATATTTTGCTTGGTGAGGGCACATGCTGTTCGCTCAATGGAAGCCGTTACGTTCTGGTCGAATTTTCTTTCGGCGAATATAAAAAGGATTATGACGAAGCTTTGTATAACCTTAAAATAATGGGCTATGAAGTTATTATTGCCCATCCCGAAAGGTATTTGTATGTGAAAAAAGATCCTTCGTTTGTAAAGCGGTGGGTTGATGAAGGTTATTTACTGCAAGTAAATCAGAATGCTTTCAACAAAAAGGAAAAGCATATGGTGTATGATTGGATAGCTAAGGGGTATGTTTATTTCGTAGCCAGTGACGCTCATAACGAGAATCGTCCGTGCACGCTGATTGGTGCTTATCAAGAAGTGACGAGTAAGTTTGACGACAAGCTTGCCAAAACAATTTTTGTGGATAATCCCCGAAGAATTATTAAAAATCAAAATATTGACTGTATGCCTAATTATAAAAAGACAATCTTTGGGTATAAAAGAATTGACTAATATTAATTACGGAACCTTAATCGGTTCCGTTTTATCATATTATGTCAAAGTGGTTTAATGTGTTATAGACACCATTATCGCCGCAGTTGGTTGTGATGTAGTCGGCCACGGCCTTGACATTGTCGCCGGCATTGCCCATTGCTACGCCGATTCCGGCTTTTTTGATCATGTCGATATCGTTTTCGCTGTCGCCAAATACCATTACTTCCTCCATTGCAATACCCAATAGTTCAGCAACATATCTGATTCCGCTGGCTTTGGATGCTTTCTTGGAATAGCATTCCATCGCTCCCTTATAAGCATGGACCCATTCAACTTCCGGGGTTGCGTTAGCGAAACGCTCCAGATCTTCATCATCGCTGATCGCAAAACAGCCCAGCGGCATGCCATGATCCAGATGATAGTTGCGTTCTCGTTCGTAATTCAATTCCAGTTTTGGATATAACTTGCCGGTATATACCCTGACATAATCTTCAAAGCGGTTGTATACCGCAATGGCTTTTTCAAATTTATATCCCATCGCAATGTTAAGCTGCAAACCGGTATCGAGCAGTTTATGGAAGTGCTCTTCTCTGATCGTCGTTTTGTGGATCGTATTAAAATTTCCGTCGGTCAAAAGCGCTCCGTTGACCGTAACATAATAATCGGTCTTGACGCTATGCAGAATACATTCCGGGATAAAATAAGGACAGCGGCCGGTAGCGATCATGATCTTACCCCCGCGATCCTCAAACTCTTTGATGGCCAGTTTGGTCGAGTCCTCAATGTCTTTTGCTCCCCTTGGCAAAATTGTTCCGTCGATGTCGAACGCTATTAATTTTATCTTTTCCATGGTTCATATTATACTACATTAATTATGAAAATATCAGTTGTTACAAAACCGCTTTAAAATGGTATAATGTTATGGTTATGGAAATAATTGAAGTAAAAAATGTCTCATTCGCCTATACCAAAGATATCGTCGCTTTGAATGATGTATCCTTTAGGGTACAGAAGGGTTCATATACGACGATCGTCGGGCATAATGGCTCGGGCAAAAGCACGATAGCTAAGCTTTTAGCCGGTCTTTTGGCGCCGTCTAAAGGAGCGATTCATATCGGTGGCGAGATCCTGGACATCAATAATACAGCCAAGATCCGCAATCAGTTAGGCATAGTTTTCCAGAACCCGGACAATCAGTTTATCGGATCGACGGTTAGGGATGATATTGCCTTCGGTCTGGAGAATCATTGCGTTGCACCGGAAAGAATGGATGAGATCATCGATCGTTTCAGCGAATTTGTCAATATGAAAGATTATCTTGACCGGGAACCGAATAATCTATCCGGCGGTCAGAAACAGCGGGTCGCAATCGCCGGGGTTTTGGCAATGGGGCCGGAGATTATTATTTTTGATGAAGCTACCAGTATGCTGGATCCTAAAGGCAAGGCGGAGATCAAAAAACTGATATACAGTTTGCACGCTGATAAACAATTAACGATCGTATCAATAACACATGATATCGAAGAAGCTCTGAAGAGCGATCATACGATCGTTATGAACAAGGGTCAAGTTTTTATGGACGATCACCCGTGCAATATTTTTAAGGAAGAAGAGAAGCTGCATTCGATCGGGCTTGACATTCCTTTTACTTACAAGGTAGCTAATGAATTAAGAAAAGCCGGTTACGATGTCGGCTGTTTAGACTCAATGGAAGGATTGGTGAGGGCAATATGTCAATTAAATTCACGAATCTAAGTCATATTTACGATAAGGAAATGCCTTATGCTTTTGCGGCATTAAAGAATATTGATCTTTCGATCGAAGAAGGCAAGATTACCGCGATCATCGGTGAGACCGGCAGCGGCAAATCGACGATGGTGCAGCATCTCAACGCCTTGCTTTTACCAAGTGACGGGGAACTGGCAATTGCCGGATATACGATCAAAGCGAACGAAAAAACCAAAGGTCTGAAAAAATTAAGACAAAAAGTCGGCCTAGTGTTCCAATTCAGCGAATACCAGTTGTTTGAAGAAACGATCTTAAAAGATGTGGCTTTTGGCCCGAAAAATTTTGGCGCCGATGAAAAAGAGGCGGCAGAAAGAGCGAAAGCGGCCTTAAAACTCGTAGGGATCGAAGAAGAATGCTATGAGCGCAGTCCTTTGGATCTCAGCGGCGGTCAGAAGCGGCGGGTTGCGATTGCCGGTATTTTGGCGATGGATCCTTCGATTATTGTTTTGGATGAACCGACGGCAGGGCTTGACCCCAGAGGATCAGCTGAAATGATCGCTCTGTTTTGTCATCTGAACCGCGATCTTGGCAAAACGATCATCCTTGTTACTCATGATAACGAGGTGGTCTATCATCATAGCGACAATGTCGTTTTGCTGCAAAAAGGTGAAGTTGTTTTGAGCATGCCGACCCGGGATTTTTTTGATGATGATGAACGGTTGGAAAGGTATCATATCATCAAACCGCAGATCATTGCCTTAAGGCAAATGCTGAATGAAAAGGGCTTTGATCTTGGCAAAGATGTCCGTGACATTAAGACTTTGAGCGAAAGAGTGGTGGCTCATTATGAATAATATCGTTTTTGGCAAGTATCTGCCTTTAAATACCGTCATTCATAATCTTGATCCCAGAGCCAAGATTATCGCCATGTTCTTTGTATTGATCGCTGTTTTTTTACCGGCCGGTTTTATAGGTTATGGTATTATCGCTTTGGCTTTGGCGGCAGTTATTGTGCTGGCCAAGATCAATTTCCGGTTTATCATCAAAGCTTTCAAACCGATGATATTTATGATGATCTTTCTTTTGATCATTAATATCCTCAGTTATAAGGACGGCGTTTTGCTATTAAGTTTTGGTTTTATTTCGGTTTATTCCAGTGCCCTAATCCAGACTTTGTATATCGTTATTCGTTTGATTTTAATGATCATGACAACAACCATTCTGACTTTTACGAGCAAACCGCTGGATCTGACTTTGGGCATTGAATACATGCTTACCCCGCTTAAACGCTTTAATTTCCCGGCTCATGAGATCGCTATGATCATTTCGATCGCTTTGCGCTTTATTCCTACGATCATCGAAGAGACGGCCAGAATCATGAATTCGCAAAAATCAAGAGGCGTTGATTTTGAAGAAGGTAAACTCAAGGAAAAAGTCGTAGCGATCGTTTCGTTGATCGTACCGTTATTCTCGGTCGCTTTCCAAAGAGCGGATGATCTGGCGGACGCCATGGAGGCCCGCGGCTATGTCCCCGGGGCGAAGCGAACCCGCTATAAGCAATTATGTTATCACCAAAGCGATTATGTATTGCTGGCATCATCTTTGATTTTGCTGGGCAGCCTTGTCGCGATCAGTATAGTCTTATGAGATACAAGTGTATAATATCGTATGATGGCAGGAATTATGTCGGATTTCAATCACAGATCAATGGCATCGCCATCCAGGATGTGATTGAAGCCAAATTGGCCGTTATCCTGCAAAGACCGCTCAAAATTGTCATGTCGTCAAGGACTGACGCCAAAGTTCATGCGTTAGGACAGGTCTTCCATTTCGATATTGACCGCCAGCTTGATCTGTATCGTTTCAAAGGCAGTCTTAACTCGCTTTTGCCTGATGATATTTATCTAAAATCGATTGAACCGGTTGATGATGATTTTCATGCCCGTTACAGTGTTAAGGCTAAGAAATATCGCTATCTGATCAATACCGGTGAGCATGACGTCTTTTTGAGCGGCCGGGTATATGATTGTTATTTCAAGCTGGATATGGCTGTTTTTAGGAAGACCGCCGAGCTGTTTTTAGGATATCATGATTTCGGTTCGTTTAATACGTCAACCTATGACGAAGTAAAAGATCAGCACCGGACGATCTATGCTGTCGATATCAAAAACAAAGGGGATCTTATTATCGTGGATATTATTGGCGATGGATTTTTACGGCACATGGTGCGGATGCTTGTCGGCACGATGATCGATACCGCCCGTGGTCAGAAAGACATTGCTGATGTTAAAAGGATGCTGACGCATCCTGATAAAAGATATCATGTTTATAATATCAGCCCCGAAGGTCTGTATTTACTGGAAGTATATTACTCGCAAACATATCCGGTTTGGCTAAAACCTTCCATAGTCAATTCCAGGGAAATGTAATCCGGTGTTTCACCATCGGCTTGTTCGATGAATCCGTTTGACAGCAAAGCTTCAAAATCGGCATTCTTATAGTCGATCGTAATGGTTTCATAAAGATAATCATCCTGGAAATAAGCTGAGTAAGATACGCCCTCGATGGCATTATAATCAGTCTTGCACTGTTCGACGGCATCATTGATCGCCTCTTCGCTGTATCCCAAAGCTACCATTTCAGGGATGCTGCTTTTGATCTCGTTTTTTTGCAGTACGACGACATCGTCTTCACTGCTTAAGGTAACTGTTTGAACTACATAATCCATATCGATAGTGCAAACGGTTTCGGCAGTTTTTTTGTCTTCCCCGCCGCTGCAGCCGCCCAACATGAAAATAACGGCAACCACTAATAGTAAAGATAAGATTTTTTTCATAATATTTTACCCCTTTGTTTTTTAATTATAACACCGAAAGATCAGATAATCGAATAAAAAAATACTTCCGGCTAACCGGAAGTATTTTAGTTGATCTTGTTTGTTTGATAGAAGACATACAGACCAATGACAAACATGAAAGCAATGGCGCCGATGCCCAGATTCATTGAATTGGTAAACTGTGAAACAAAGGAAACGATGAAAGTTCCTAAAAAGGCTGCTCCCTTGCCGCAGATATCATAGATCCCGAAATATTCGCCGCTTTTTTCTGCCGGGATTATTTTGGCAAAGTACGAGCGGGACAGCGATTGGATCGCTCCCTGGAACATGCCGACCGCAACGGCCAAAATCCAGAACTGATACTGTTCGTTGAGGAAAATAGCATAGACAGCAATCAGCAGATACGCCACGATACAGACATACATCAGTTTATAGTTGGGATATTTGGTTGATAATTTACCAAAGATAATCGCCGCCGGAAAAGCCACGATCTGCGTTACCAGCAGGGCCAAAAGCAAGCCGGTCGTATCAAAACCTAAGGCCGTGCCATAAGCCGTTGCCATGTCGATGATCGTATATACTCCGTCAATAAAGAAGAAGAAAGCGATCAAGAACAGGAAGGCTTTACGGTTTTGTTTCAGTTCACTGAAGATGTTGGAAAGCCGGTGCCAGCCGGATGAGATCGGATTGTCTTTTACTTCAACATAATTTAACTGCTTATAGCTCTTAAGAAGCGGTATTGAAAGGATCAGCCACCAGGCTGCGATCAAAATGAAAGCAAAAACCATGGCCAGTCCCTGTGAAATGCCGATCTTATCATACATTAATACCAAAAGCAGACACATAATAAACGGTACGCAAGAGCCGATGTAACCCCAGGCATAGCCTTGTGATGATACCTGATCCATTCTTTCGTCGGTCGTCACATCCGGCAGCATGGAATCATAGAATACCAGACTTAATGAATAAGCTGATTTGGTAATCACAAACAGCAACAAAAACCACAGCCATGACTGTATGATGCCCAGTCCGACGCAGCCGATCGCCCCCAAAAGAATGGTAGCCATAAAGAAGATCTTTTTACGTCCTTTGTTGTCAGAAAGCGTGCCTAATGTCGGTCCTAAAAACGCGACGATCAGGGTTGCGGCCGATGTGGCGTAACCCCAGTAGGCCAAATAACTTACTTCCGACAGATTAGCCGAATCGGCCAATGAATTGAAATAGATCGGCATGATCGTTGATACCAGCAGGGTAAATGCCGAATTAGCAACGTCATACAGCACCCATTTCTTTTCTAATGATGTCATTTTGAATTTCATATTCTACCCCCAATATTTTAAATACAGATCTTTTCCCAGCCGTCTTGTTTTTCAAAAGTTTTGCTAAAAGCCGGATCAAGGTCGTTTTGACCGTTGAGATAACCAAACAGGTTCACTGCCAATTTTACATACAATTTCTGCGCGTCGTATTTTAAAGAAGCCAGACCAAGGCAGGAAGAAGTCAGGTCCTCGTTCTCTTCCAGCGGTATCAGCTGATCTTTCAGGGAATGGTAAACCCCTGCCACCTTCATAACATTTAAAAGGGAATTGCGCTTGACGGGATTCGGCGCGATCAAAAGCCGCAGATAAAAGACCATCGATTTTAGAACTTTGTGCATCTTCGGCCATTTGATCCCCGGGAAAAACCGGGCAATGATCTTGGCGTTACGGATACTGGGCTCCAGATGTCCGGTCGTATTGAAGGACAGCGGATCATAGCCGTCTTCGACCAAAAGATAACGGTCGAAACAGGTCTCAACCAGCGTATGGGAGACTTTCTTTTGATGCATGATAGCTTCAACATAACTATGGCAGGAGTAATCAAGGGCAAAATGCGCTACAAATCCTAAAAGATATGCCAGCATTTCTTCCTTACCGTCTTGATTGTTGGCGTAGATTTTTCTGGCCTGAGCGAAAAAGTCGCTGGCTAATTCATCGTGCATTGCATAGCCGCGGGAACTGATGGCATTTTTATGATAAGGCTGATAATAAAACAGGATATCAGGGCCGTGAAGACCGATATTAAACAACTGACGATGAGCGTTAATGATCGCTCTGATGCCTTTAGGCAATAAAGGAATCACCTCGCAGCCAAAACTGTAATGTGCATATGTCGCCGGAATAAACAACACTCCTTTCTCAATCTAACATTATAATAATAACATGGCTTTAAGTTATCTTTGTGAGGTATCTTTAAAAATAATGTTAAAAATAGATAATGCCATCAAAACTTTATTTATTGATGTCAATGGTTTAAAATATAATAAAGTTATATCATTTGCTGTATTTTAAATAAAGGTGTTGTTAAAAGAGGGAGATTGAATAATGAAAATTATTGCCGGAATCGTTTATTTTATTTTTGTAGCACTCAAAACGATGATGAAAAGGATCTAAAAAAGATGGTTAAAGCAGCTGATCGGCATAATTTCCGGTGCTGTTACCGTCAATTAATGAAACACTAAAAGGCGTTGTTCTGCATAATTTATTTTGATGGCTTAAAATAGCCATTTTTTTATTATTTTATACAAAAAATACTTGAATTAGTATAAGGATTATTGTATATTATTAGAGCGCTTGCGGTGATATGGGAGGTTGCTGGCACGCCGGTATCTGTGTACCTGCGTGATAACCAGGGAATTCACATGGAGCGAGTAATCGGGCTGATTTAAGGCCTGATAAATGAAATGAAGGAGGAAAATTTCATGGCAAAAAATAACGTAAGAATTAAATTAAAGGCTTACGAACACCGTTCTTTAGATGTTGCGACACAAAAGATCGTCAAGGCTGCTGAAGATACCGGTGCTAAAAAGGTCGTTGGACCGGTACCTCTTCCAACTGAGAAGCAGGTAGTTACTATCTTAAGAGCTGTCCACAAGTACAAAGATTCCCGTGAGCAGTTCGAAATCAGAACGCATAAGCGTTTGATCGAGATCGTTGGCCCAAGTGCTAAGACAATTGATGCCTTAAGCCGGCTTGAGCTTCCAAGCGGTGTCGATATTGAGATCAAGTTGTAAGAAATAGAAAGGTGACATTATGAAAGGAATACTTGGCAGAAAGTTAGGCATGACGCAGGTGTTCACCGCTGACGGAAATCTGATTCCGGTAACAGTGATCGAATGTGAACCAAATGTGGTTATGCAAAAGAAGGTTGTCGAAATTGATGGCTACAACGCAATCCAGTTAGGTCTTGAAGATGTTAAGGAAACAAGAACTACCAAGGCGGCTGTCGGTCATGCAAAGAAGGCAAACGCCGCTCCTAAGCGTTTCTTAAAGGAGATCCGCAGCGAAGAGATGATGGATCTTGAGTTAGGGGCTGAAGTTAAGGTCGATATCTTTTCCGCTGGTGACATCGTTGATGTAACCGGTACTTCTAAAGGTAAAGGCTATATGGGTACCATCGTCAGAAACAATGCGACCATGGGTCCTAAATCACACGGTGGATCAAAGAATATCCGTCATATCGGATCTTTGGCTACTACCGGCCGTAACAATGGCCGTATCGAAAAGAATACTGCTATGCCGGGTCATGAAGGGGTATATACTACTACCAATCAGAATCTGGAAGTTATCAAAGTTGACAGCGAAAAGAACTACATGCTGGTCAAGGGCAATGTTCCGGGTCCAAAAAGAGGATTGGTCATGGTCAAGACAACAGTCAAGCCAATCAAGCATGTTGACGCTAAAGTGTTATTGAACGAGAAGGAGGCGTAATAAATGGCTAAGTTTAATGTTTATGATCTAAGTGCCAAAGAGGTAGGAAATATTGAATTAGCTGACGGCGTCTTCAATATCGAAGTCAATAATCAGGCGATCTTTGATGCTGTGCTCAGACAGAGAGCTTCTTGGCGTCAGGGAACGCACGACACTAAAAGCCGCAGCGAAGTATCCGGCGGCGGTAAGAAGCCGTTTAGACAAAAGGGTACCGGCCGTGCCAGACAGGGTTCGATCCGGGCTACGCAGCACCGCGGCGGCGGTATCGTCTTTGGACCAACTCCAAGAAAATACTTATTCAAGCTAAACCGCAAGGTTAGAAGACTGGCTTTAAAGAGCGCTATTTCCTTAAAGACCCAGGAAGAAAACATCACTATCTTGGATTCGATCGTGATGAATGAAGTCAAGACCAAAGAGTTCGTCAAGGTTATGGATGCTTTCGGTTTTGACCGCAAGGTATTGTTTGTTGTTGATTTAGAAGAAGACTTCAACAATGCTTACCTGTCAATGCGTAATTTACCTAATGCTGCAATGGTCGCAGTTGAAGGTATCAATGTTTACGATGTCATGGATGCCCGCAAATTGGTCATGACCAAGGCGGCAGCCAAGAAGATCGAGGAGGTATTAAGCAATGACTAATGCTAGAGATGTCATTATTCGTCCGCTGGTAACCGAAAAGACCTTAAATACGGAAAAAGACAACAACACCGTCGTCTTTGAAGTTAAAAAAGGCGTTAATAAGGTTCATGTCAAAAAGGCAGTCGAAGAAATTTTCAATGTTAAGGTCGAAAGAGTCAATGTAGTTAATACTAAATCTAAGACCAAACGTGTTGGCCGCTATGTCGGTAAGACCAGCGCAATCAAAAAGGCTTATGTCAAATTAGCTGAAGGCCATCACATTACCATTCTTGAAGATAAATAATCTTCAATATTATCGGAAGAATTATGCTATTTCCGGACAATTGCATAGGAGGAAAGAATTAAATGGCAATTAAGAAATACAAGCCAACGACTCCTGGAAGACGTGGGATGACAGGACTGACCTTTGAAGAAATTACCAAGAAAACTCCTGAAAGAAGTTTGGTGGTCAGTTTCTCCAAATCAGGCGGTCGTAACAATACAGGACGTATTACAACCAGACATCACGGTGGCGGTCACAAACAGTTATACCGTATCGTTGATTTCAAACGTAACAAGGACAATGTACCGGCTAAGGTCGCAGCGATCGAATACGATCCAAACCGTAACGCCAATATCGCGTTATTGCACTATGTTGACGGCGAAAAGCGTTATATCTTAGCGCCAAAGGGCTTAGAAGTCGGAGCTAAGGTTATCTCCGGTCCAACCACTGATATCAAGGTCGGCAACGCTCTTGAATTGCGCAATATGCCAGAAGGTACTATCGTTCACAACATCGAATTGAAACCGGGCAAAGGTGGTCAGCTGGCCAGAGCAGCCGGCGTCAGCGCTCAGATCCTCGGTATTGAAGAAAAATATGTAACTTTGCGTTTAGCCAGCGGTGAAGTCAGAAAAGTATTAGGCAACTGCCGTGCAACGGTTGGCGTTGTCGGTAACGAAGATTACAGCCTGATCAATTTAGGTAAAGCCGGAAGAACTCGCTGGTTAGGCATCAGACCTACCGTCAGAGGTTCGGTTATGAATCCTAACGATCACCCTCATGGTGGTGGTGAAGGACGTACACCTATCGGACGTAAGTCGCCAATGACGCCTTGGGGCAAAAAAGCAATGGGTGTTAAGACTCGCGATACGAAGAAGGCTTCTAACAAGCTGATCGTCAGAAGAAGAAATTCTAAGTAAAGAAGGGAAAGGACAACATGAGTAGAAGTTTGAAAAAGGGCCCATTCTGTGACGAACATTTAATGAAAAAGGTCGTCGCACTCAATGAAGCCAACAAAAAAGAAGTAATCAAAACCTGGTCACGCAGATCAACCATTTTCCCTGACTTTGTCGAACACACATTCGCAGTATATAACGGAAAAGATTTCGTACCAGTATATGTAACAGAAGATATGGTCGGTCACAAATTAGGTGAATTCGTACCAACCAGAAAATTCGGCGGTCACGGTAGTGACAAGAAAGCGTAGGAGGTAAGATGATGGAAGTTAAAGCAACCGCCAAGACAGTCAGAATCGCTCCGCGTAAGGTTCGATTAGTACTGGATCTAATTCGCAACAAAGATGCAAACGAAGCATTGGCAATCTTAAAATTTACTCCTAATCATGCTGCTGCAGCAATCGAGAAGGTCGTTAAATCAGCTGTTGCCAACGCAACTCATAACTATCAGATGGATGCTGATAAGTTATATGTCAAAGCCTGCTATGCCAACGAAGGCGTAACTCTTAAGAGATTCATGCCAAGAGCTAAAGGCAGCGCTGCTCAGATTTTAAAGAGAACCAGCCACATTACGGTTGTGGTTGAGGAAAGGTAGGAGGTCAATTAATGGGTCAGAAAGTAAGTCCTATTGGATTAAGAGTCGGCATCATTCGTGATTGGGAATCAAGATGGTATGCTGAAAAAGAATACGGTTCTTTATTACAAGAAGATATCAAGATCCGTGAGTTAATTGACAAAGACGCCAGAGAATGCCTGATTTCCCGCATTGAGATCGAGCGTTCAAAGAATCATGTTCAGATCATTATCCGTACCGCTCGTCCTGGCAACTATGTCGGACAGGATGGCGCTAAGGTTAATGAACTAAAGAAACAGTTAGAAAAAATGACCGGTAAAACCGTCAACATCAATATCGTCGAAGTAGCTAACCCAGAGCTTGACGCTCGTTTGGTAGCTATGAAGATCGCCAAGATGTTAGAGGATCGTCAGTCATTCAGAACCTGCCAGAAAAGAGCGATCCAAGCTACGATGAGAGCTGGCGCCAAAGGTATCAAGACAGCTGTATCGGGTCGCCTTGGCGGCGCTGATATCGCCCGTACCGAAGGATATTCTGAAGGTGTAACTCCGCTTCATACTTTAAGAAGCGATATCGATTATGCCTGGGAAGAGGCAATGACCACTTATGGCAAATTAGGTGTAAAAGTCTGGATCTGCCGTGGGGAAGTATTGCCGGGCGAAATGGTCAAGGAACCGGAAAAACCAAAAGAAAACAGACGTTTCAACAAGCGTCCTTTCCGCGGCAACCGTAAAGACAATGTAAAAGCGGAAGCTCCGGTAAGCGAAGCAGCTGAAACCAAGACTGAAGCACCTGCTTCGGAAAAGGGAGGTAATTAATTATGTTAATGCCTAACAGAACAAAATATCGTCGTCCTCATCGCTTAAGCTATGAAGGACGTTCCAAGGCCGGCCGGGAAGTTACTTTCGGTGAATACGGATTAGTTGCCATGAGCGGTGCTTATGTTTCTAACCGTCAGATCGAAGCTGCCCGTGTTGCCATGACTAGATATATGAACCGTGGCGGTAATGTCTGGATCAAGATATTCCCGCACTTAGCTATCACCAAGAAACCGCTTGAAGTCCGTATGGGTTCCGGTAAAGGTGCGCCAGAGGGCTGGGTAGCCGTCGTTCAAAAAGGTCGTGTAATGTTTGAGATTAGCGGCGTCAGCGAGGAAATTGCTCGTGAAGCCTTCCGTCTTGCATCTCATAAATTGCCTGTTAAATGTAAATTTATCAAGAAAGGTGAGACTGTATAATGAACATCAAAGAAATTAAAGATAAGACCAATGATGAATTAGTCAAGATCATTGCTGAAAGCAAGGAAGAATTATTCGATCTGCGTTTCCAGAAGGCTACCGGCCAGATCGAAAATCCAATGCGCATCAGAGAACTTAAAAAGACGATCGCCCGGATCAAGACGGTTTTGAATGAAAGGGCAATGAAGGGAGAATAGTGATGGAAAGAGCAAACAACAGACGCGTATTACGCGGAAAAGTCGTATCAGATAAAATGGATAAGACCATCGTCGTGGAAATCTCGACAAAGAAATCACACCCGCTTTATGGCAAGCGCGTTAAATTCTCTCGCAGATTCAAAGCCCATGATGAAAACAACGAAGCTAAAGTCGGCGATATCGTTGAGATCATGGAAACTCGTCCGCTTTCCAAGGACAAGCACTTCCGTTTGATCAGTATCGTTGAAAGAGCAGTTATTCTTTAGTAGGAGGTAAGATCAATGATTAGTAATGAAACACGTTTAAAAGTCGCTGATAACACTGGTGCTAAAGAATTGTTAGTTATTAGATGTTTAGGTGGTTCAAGAAGAAAGACTGCCAATATCGGTGATGTAGTGGTATGTTCGGTCAAGGCAGCTCAGCCAAACGGAACAGTTAAGAAGGGTGATGTCGTTAAGGCCGTCATCGTTCGTACCAAATACGGCATTTCCAGAGAAAATGGTTCATACATTAAATTTGATGACAATGCCGCTGTAATCATTAAAGATGATAAAACGCCAAGAGGAACCCGTATTTTTGGTCCTGTGGCCAGAGAACTTCGTGATAAGGACTATATGAAGATCGTATCCTTAGCACCGGAAGTATTATAGTAGGAGGATGACTTTAGATGAATATTAAAAAAGGTGATAAAGTTAAAGTCATTACAGGACATTACAAAGGTACGATCGGTGAAGTTATCGCAGTAATGCCTAAAGTTGACAAAGTTGTGGTCGAAGGGGTCAACATCGCTAAGAAGACCTTAAAACCAACCCAGGAAAATCCTGACGGCGGCATCATTGAAAAAGAAATGCCGATCCATGTATCAAACGTAATGCTTTATGATTCCAAGGCAAAAGCGGCTTCAAGAGTCGGTTATCGTGAGGAAAAAGGCGTTAAGGTCAGATACTACAAGAAATCAGGAACTACGATCAAGGGAGGTAAGAAATAATGAACCGCCTTCAAGAAAAGTATAACAACGAGATCAAGGCCAGCTTGATGAAGAAATTCGGTTATTCTTCTGTTATGGAAGCACCGAAGTTAGTCAAGATCGTTATCAACCTCGGTGTAGGCGATGCGATCAGCGAACCAAAGCACCTCGATGAAGCTGTAAGTGAACTGACAGCAATCGCCGGTCAAAAACCGGTCGTTACCAAGGCTAAAAAATCCATCGCCAATTTCAAATTGCGTGAAGGTATGGCTATTGGCTGCAAGGTTGATTTACGCGGCGAGAAAATGTACGATTTCCTCGATAAGCTCGTCAATATCTCTTTACCACGAGTAAGAGATTTCCGCGGTGTCAGCACAACTGCCTTTGATGGCCGTGGTAACTATACTTTGGGTGTCAAGGAACAGATCATCTTCCCTGAGATCCAATATGATAAGGTAAACAAAGTACGCGGTATGGATATCGTTATCGTCACTACTGCGAAGACTGATGAAGAGGCACGCGCTCTGTTGCAAGAGCTGGGAATGCCGTTTGCAAAGTAAGAAGGGAGAATGATCAATGGCAAAGACATCAATGAAAGTTAAATGTGCACGCCCTGCAAAATATTCTACCCGGGCTTACACAAGATGTGAACGCTGCGGCCGTCCACACTCAGTATTAAGAAAATACAAATTATGTCGTATCTGCTTCCGCGAATTGGCTTATAAAGGTCAGATTCCGGGAGTTAAGAAGGCTAGCTGGTAATCGAGAAGGAGGAATTAGCAATGATGAATATGACAGATCCAATTGCGGATATGCTGACCAGAATCAGAAATGGTTTACATGCCGGTCATGAAACTGTATCAGTTCCTGCAAGCAAGACAAAAATTGAAATTGCTCGTATCCTTAAGGAAGAAGGTTACATCACCGGCTATAGCGTAGAGGGTGAAACAGCTAAGGATAAGACAATCGTGATCACGCTGAAATACGGTAAGAACAATCAGAAAGTTATTTCCGGCATCAAGCGGATCTCAAAACCGGGCTTGCGAGTTTACGCTAAAAGCGACTCCGTCCCTCGTGTTTTAAATGGTTTGGGAATTGCGATCATTTCAACTTCCAAAGGAGTTATGTGCGATCGTGATGCCCGTAAGAATCATGCCGGCGGCGAAGTTATCGCCTACGTATGGTAATTATCAGACAGACAAAGGAGAAATAAATGTCACGTATCGGTAATAAAACGATTACCATTCCCAGCGGTGTTGAAGTTACGATTTCAGCGGGGAATGAGGTGACTGTAAAAGGACCTAAGGGTACTTTGACACGTCAATTCAGTCCATTGATCACAATCAATAATGACAATGGCACCATTGTTTGCACACGTGCAAATGAAGAAAAACACACCAAACAGTTACATGGGACAACCAGAGCTTTGCTTCACAATATGATCGTGGGGGTCAGCGAAGGTTATGTTAAAGAACTGGAAATTGAAGGTATCGGTTATCGTGCCGCACTGCAGGGCAAAACCTTAGTGTTGAACATCGGTTATTCGCATCAGATCGAATATACACCGGAAGAAGGCGTTACTGTTGAGGTTCCAAGCCAGACTTCAATCAAGGTATCAGGTATTGATAAACAGCGGGTTGGTGAAGTAGCCGCTAATATCCGCGGTTACCGTAAACCAGAACCTTATAAGGGCAAGGGTATCCGTTATAAGGGCGAACATATCCGTCGTAAAGAAGGAAAGACGGCAGGTAAGTAGTAAGGAAAGGAGTTATCGAACATGTTAAAAATGACATCTAAAAATAAAGAACGTCAAAGAAGACACGCTCGTGTCAGACGTAAGATTTCCGGTACTGCTGCTTGTCCGCGTTTAAGCGTATTCCGCTCTAATGCGCACATCCACTGCCAGATCATTGACGATACGACCGGAAATACTCTTGTTTCTTGTTCAAGTGTCGATCTTAAATTAAGCAACGGCGGCAATGTTGAAGCTGCTGCTAAGGTCGGAAGCGAGCTTGCTAAACGTGCTTTAGCCAAGAATATCGAAAACGTGGTCTTTGACCGCGGTGGATATATCTACCACGGACGGATCAAAGCTGTTGCCGAAGCTGCCCGTGAAGCTGGGCTTAAATTCTAGGAGGAACTATGGAAGATAAGAAACAACAAAGAAAACCAAGAAGATTCAATCGTGATCAGGTTCAGAAAGAATTTGAGGAACGGGTTGTCGTTATCAACCGGGTTTCTAAAACTGTAAAGGGTGGCCGCCGGATGAGCTTTTCGGCCTTAGTTGTCGTTGGCGATAAGAAAGGCCGGGTCGGTTATGGTCTTGGTAAGGCTAACGAAGTACCTGATGCCATCAAAAAAGGCATTGAGGCCGCTAAAAAGAATGTTATCCGCATTCCGCTTGTCAACAACAAGAAGACGATTCCGCATGAAGTTACCGGCATTTTCGGTTCCGGTGAAGTTGTTTTGCGTCCGGCTGCTGAAGGTACCGGTGTTGTTGCCGGCGGACCGGTCAGAGCGGTTGTTGAATTGGCAGGAGTTGAGGACATCATCTCTAAATGCATCGGTTCACGTACTCCGATCAATGTCATCCAGGCAACGATGGAAGGTCTTAAGCAATTAAAGACAGTCAACTCTGTCGCCAGATTGCGTGAGAAGAAAGTCGAAGAGATCAGATAGGAGGTCCTTAAGCATGAATTTAAACGAACTAAAATACAATGAAGGCGCTCGTTTCGGCACTAAAAGAATCGGACGCGGTCATGGTTCAGGCAATGGTAAGACAGCCGGTAAGGGCCATAAAGGTCAAAACGCCAGATCGGGCGGCGGTGTAGCTATCGGATTTGAAGGTGGACAGACCCCGATCTATAAGCGTATTCCTAAGCGCGGTTTCACTAACTTTACCCGTAAGGAATATGCAGTCGTCAATCTTAAAGATCTGAATGTCTTTGAAGATGGCGCAAATGTCAATGCGGAGACTTTAAGAGCTAAGGGTCTTTGCAAAAAGACATTAAACGGTATCAAAGTTTTAGGCGATGGTACCCTGGAAAAGAAATTGAATGTAACTTGTCATAAAGTATCGAAGACAGCAAAAGCAGCTATTGAAAACGCGGGTGGAACTGTAGAGGTACTGTAATATGATCCAGACATTCGTGGATTTCTTCAAGAGTAAGGATATCCGTAAAAAGATCTTCTTTACTCTGGCAATGTTATTTGTTTTCCGGCTGGGAGCTGCAATCCCGGCACCGGGGATCAATGACACCGTAATCAATCTGGCCAGCAACTCGATTTTGAGCATGATGAACCTGCTTGGCGGCGGTATGATCGAACAGATGTCGATCTTCTCGCTGGGCGTAAGCCCTTATATTACTGCCAGCATCATCATTCAAATGCTCAGTATGGATATTATTCCGCCGCTGGCTGAGATGAGCAAAAACGGGAAGAAGGGCCGCCAGCAGATGGATCGTATCACTCGCTATCTGGGGGTAGTGATGGCTTTCGTTCAAGGATACTTCATCACTCAGCTTTTGTCCCAGCAGTATGGCATCGTTGATAATCCAAGCCCGATGGTCTATGCTTACATTGCGGCGATCATGACGGCTGGAACCATGTTCTTGCTTTGGATCGGTGATCAGATCACGACTAAAGGAATCGGCAACGGCGTATCTGTGATCATTTTCGCAGGTATCGTCGCCAATATGCCGACATCATTCCAGACGGTCTATAATTATTTGTTCGCTAACGGAGCAAGTGCTGCGGCAATTACCTCTTTTGCCGTTTATATCCTGATGTTTATCGCGATCATTGTGTTGGTCGTAACCATGCAGCTGGCCGAAAGAAGGATCCCGATCCAGTATTCGACCTCACAGGCGATCAATAAAACCAAAGGCGATCTTAACCATCTGCCGCTGAAGATAAACTCTGCCAGCGTCATTCCGGTCATTTTTGCCAGCTCGCTCATTCAAGTACCACAGATCATTACATCCTGGGTCAATCAGGACGCTTATAAATGGCTGGCTGACTTCTTTGATTTCAGCAAACCGTATGTTATTGTGATCTATGGCATTCTTGTGATATTATTTACTTTCTTTTATACCAATCTTACAGTTGATCCGGCCAAGATCTCTGAAAATCTGGGTAAACAAGGCAATTATATCCCAGGAGTAAGACCGGGCAAGGAAACGACGGAATATGTCAGCAAGGTATTAAACCGCATCACTGTTTTAGGAGCTATCCTGCTTACTGTGATCGCAGTATTGCCTTATATCATTTCGGCTGTTACCGGATTGCCTCATTCAGCAGCGATCGGCGGTACAGGTATCATCATCGTTGTCGGTGTTGCTATCGATACGACTAAAAACCTGAAGGGTCAATTGACTTCGAAACAATATCGCAGTTTTGTAGGAAGATAAAGGAGGACGTTCGTATGAATCTTCTCATTATTGGTGCTCCGGGCACCGGTAAAGGCACAATGTCTAATCTGATCATCGAGAAGTACCATGTCGTTCACATTTCAACCGGTGATATGCTGCGTGAAGCAGTTGCATCCGGATCAAAGGTCGGCATGGAAGCGCAAGCGTATATGAATGCCGGGAAACTGGTTCCTGACAGTATCATCCACGCTATCATCTCAGAAAGATTACAGAAAGATGATATCAAACGCGGTTTCTTGATGGATGGCTATCCGCGCAATGTCGAACAGGCTTTAGACCTGGCGGATATCTTGAAGGAACTGAATATGAAGATCGACGCCGTAATCAATTTAAGCGTCGATGAAGAGATCTTGAAAGACCGGATAACCGGCCGCCGTTTATGCAAGAAGTGCGGTGCTATCTACCATATCAAAAATCATCCGCCGAAAGTTGAAGGGGTTTGCGATGTTTGCGGTGATAGCTTATACACCAGAAAAGATGATACTTTAGAAAGTCTGACTACCAGATTGAATGAATATCACAACAACACTAAACCGGTGATTGATTATTACGCTAAAGATAACTTAGTTAAAGATATCGATGCCTCATTAAGCGTTGATGACGTCTTTAAAGCCGTTGTTTGTGCTATTGAGGGTGTCAAGTAATGATCACAATCAAATCACCCAGGGAAATAGAACTTATGAAGGAGGCCGGGCGAATCGTGGCTTTGGTTCATGAGAAGATGAAAGAGGTTGTCAAACCGGGCATTTCAACTCATGAGATCGATAAGATCGCCGAAGAAGTAATCAGGGCCAACGGTGCCACTCCTTCATTCAAAGGCTATCAGGGTTTTCCTGGTAGCGTCTGTACTTCGGTCAACAATATGCTGGTACACGGCATTCCTTCAAAGAAGGTCATTTTGGCTGAAGGTGACATTATTTCGATTGACGTCGGTGCCTGCTATAAAGGGTATCATGGGGACAGTGCCTGGAGCTATGCGGTCGGAAAAATCTCCGATGAGCATGCAAGACTATTGCAAGTTACTCATGACGCCTTATTTATCGGTCTGAAAGAGGCCAAGGCCGGAAATCGGGTCGGCGATATTGCCAACGCTATCCAAACGTATGTTGAGAGCTTTGGTTACAGTCTGCCGATCGAATATACGGGTCATGGCATCGGTCAAAATATCCACGAAGATCCATATGTTCCTAATGTCGGCATGGCTCATACTCTGGAGAAGCTGAAAGCAGGAATGTGCATTGCAATCGAACCGATGGTCTTTATGGGCAAGCCATATTGCCGTACTTTGAGCGACGGCTGGGGCGTCGTCTCTAAAGACGGTTCATGGGCGGCGCATTATGAACATACCGTAATCATCCGTCCGGATGGCTGCGAGATCACGACAACTTTAAATAAGGAGGAGAGTATAGTTGGCTAAGCAGGACGTCATTGAAATAAGCGGGCTGGTAGTTGATACACTGCCGAATGCCCAGTTTAAGGTGAAGCTCGAAAATGGTCATGAGATCTTGGCTCACGTTTCTGGTAAAATCCGCATGCATTACATCCGCATTTTACCAGGGGATAGAGTGACCGTCGAAATTTCGCCGTATGATTTAACACGTGGGCGTATAACATTTAGACATAAATAGTCTATAGGAGGGAAACATGAAAGTAAGACCATCTGTCAAACCAATTTGTGACAAATGCCGCGTTATCAAACGTAAGGGTCGCGTAATGGTTATTTGTGAAAACCCTAAACACAAACAAAGACAAGGATAATCAGGGAGGAAAAGTAAATGGCTCGTATAGCTGGAGTTGATATTCCACGCGACAAACGTGTGGTCGTATCATTAACTTACATTTATGGCGTAGGTCTTCCTACGGCTCAAAAAGTATTAAAAGAGTGCGGAATCAGCGAAGATATCCGTGTTAAAGATTTAACCGATGATCAGGTAAATGCCATCAGACAGGCCCTTGATGCCTATAAACTGGAAGGTGATCTGAGAAGAGAAGTTCAGCTCAACATCAAACGTTTGATGGAAATCGCCAGTTACCGTGGCATCCGTCACAGAAAAGGATTACCGGTTCATGGTCAAAGAACAAAGACAAACGCTCGTACGCGCAAAGGACCTCGTCGTACTGTAGCTAATAAGAAGAAATAGTCGATAGGGAGGTAAAAAGAAATGGCACAAGCAAAAACCGCACGTAAGAAACGTGTAAGAAAGAATGTCGCTAAAGGTGTAGCTCACATTCATTCAACATTCAATAATACTATCGTTACTATTACTGATGAAGCTGGTAACGTTATCGCTTGGTCTAGTGCCGGCGCACTTGGCTATAAGGGTTCGCGTAAATCGACCCCGTATGCTGCTCAGCTGGTTTCAGAAGCAGCCGGAAAAACAGCGATGGATCATGGCATGAAGACTGTTGAAGTCAGCGTTAAAGGTCCGGGTCCTGGCCGTGAAGCAGCAGTTCGTGCTTTACAGGTAGCAGGCTTGCAAATTACTGCAATTAATGATGTAACACCAATTCCACATAACGGTTGTCGTCCACCAAAGAAACCTAGAGGATAAGGAGGTAACTCATGCAGAAATTTGAACGGCCAAAATTTGAGATCATAGAATCCGTAGAAGCTGAAAACTACGGAAAGTTCGAGATCTCTCCTTTAGAGAGAGGATTTGGGACGACGATCGGCAATTCCTTAAGAAGAGTGATGTTGTCATCTTTGCCAGGCGGTGCCGTTTATTCCGTTAAGATCGACGGGGTATTCCATGAATTCTCTTCGGTTAAAGGGGTTAAGGAAGATGTTACTAAGATCATCTTAAACATCAAGAATTTGATTCTTGATGTAGATGGCGATGACAGCTACACGCTTCGAGTTAATGCGAAAGGCCCTTGCACCTTAACGGCCGGTGATATTGATTGTCCTACCGGCGTTGAGATCCTTAATAAGGAGCTCGTTATCGCTACTATTGATGAAGGCGGCGTGCTCGATATGGAGCTCAAGGCTAAAAATGGTCGTGGTTATGTCAGCGCAGATGAGAATAAGAAGATCTATCAGAACTCATCTCAGGGTATTGGAACGATCTATACCGATGCGATCTATACCCCGGTAACCAAGGTTAATTTCTATACCGAACCGGCACGGGTCGGACAAAATGTTAAATATGACGCTCTGACGATCGAAGTATGGACTAATGGATCGATCAAACCTAGCGAGTCGATCGCACTTGCCAGCAAGATCCTTATCGATCATTTGGAATTATTCAAAGCAATCGATGACTTAGCCAGCGATCCTGATTCTACCGTTAAGGAACATATCGCTGAATCCAACGCTAAAAAGATCAATATGTCCGTGGAAGATCTTGATCTTACCGTCCGCAGTTATAACTGCTTGAAACGAGCCGGTATCACCAATGTTGAAGAACTGACTCAGAAAACGGAAGAAGAGATGAGCCGAGTAAGAAACTTAGGCAAGAAGTCACTGAAGGAAGTCAAAGAAAAACTGACTCAGCTGGGCTTAAGTTTTAAACAATATGAACAGTAAGGAGATAAAGAGATGCATAATCGTAAATTAGGTCGTACAGCTGATCATCGTAAGGCATTGCTCAGAAACTTAGCTACGGAAGTGATCTTAAAAGGCAAGATCACTACGACGGAAATGAAGGCAATGGAATTAAGAAGCGTCGTTGATGCTTTGATCACTACTGCTAAAGTAGATAATGTTCATAACCGTCGTCAGGCAGCTGCTTTCTTGCGCAATGTCACTAATAAAGACGGCAAGACTGCTGTACAGGTACTGTTTGGAGAAGTAGCTCCTAAATATGCCGACCGCAAAGGCGGTTATACCCGGGTAACCAAACTTGGTTACCGTCGCGGCGATAACGCTCCGGTCGCTTCAATTGAATTGATCTAAAATGATAAAGTGTGCAAATGCACACTTTATTTTTTGCTTGACAATATTTCAATTTGATATCATAATGATATCAAAGGAGAAGATAAGATGGAAGAAAAAGTATTAAAAGCTAAAAATGGACTAGGCATTATGATTCTGCTGATCTTATTATATTTGGCGGCAGTTGTCGTATTGCTTGTGGGTATTGCTTATGTTGAAGTTAATTTTGCCGGAGCGGTAATGCTGATTACCGGTTTGGTCTGGCTGATCTTTGGCTGGATTCCGTTTTTGGGCGTCAAAGTCTTAAAACCGCAGGAAGCACTGGTTTTAACCTTGTTCGGTGAATATATCGGTACCCTTAAAGGTGAAGGGATCTATTATGTCAATCCTTTTGTCTCGGCCGTCAATCCGGCTGCCAAGACGACCTTAAGGCAAAGCGGTGACGTCAATTCCAATGAGGGCATCACGGTGACTGCCAATGGCAAACAGGCAGCAGCAGAGAATTCCAAGCGGATCTCCCTTAAGATCATGACCTTAAACAACAACAAGCAAAAGATCAATGATTGCCTGGGCAATCCGATCGAAATCGGTATTGCAGTCATCTGGCGGGTTAAGGATACGGCGAAAGCGGTCTTTGCCGTTGATAACTATAAAGAATTCTTATCGCTTCAATGTGATGCCGCTTTAAGAAATATCGTCAGAATCTATCCGTATGATGTAGCACAGAATGTCGATACGACCGGTGACGGGGAGCCGGATGAAGGTTCTTTGCGGGGTTCGAGCGAAGTTGTTGCCTTGCGGATCAAAGATGAGATTCAAAGCCGGGTATTAGAAGCCGGACTTGAGATCATCGAGGCCAGGATTACTTATCTGGCTTATGCACCGGAGATTGCCGCCGTCATGTTGCAAAGACAACAGGCTTCTGCGATTATCGACGCTCGTAAGATGATCGTCGACGGTGCGGTCGGCATGGTTGAAATGGCCTTAAACAAACTGAATGAAGGCGGGATGGTCGAACTTGACGAAGAAAGAAAAGCAGCGATGGTATCCAATCTGCTGGTCGTCCTTTGCGGCAATAAAGATGCCCAGCCGATCGTAAATTCCGGCAGTCTTTATTAGTGGCTGAACAGGATAAGAAGCAGATCCCGCTGCGAATATCGTCCAAACTGTATGCTCAGATTGCCGCCTGGGCCGAAGATGATTTTCGTTCCTTAAACGGACAGATCGAATATCTTCTGACTGAGTGCGTCAAACAGCGCAAGAAGAACGGTTCGCCGCAGCCGCAGAATTTGGATGAGGGGATCGACCTTGATATCGAATAAAAACGATGAGTAGAGCTCATCGTTTTTTAGTTGCTGTTGCTTTGCGGTAAAAATGGTTCAATGGCGTTAGCTAAAGAGTGAATGTTGCGGGTCTGGATATAAACCTTGCCCTGACCATTAAATTCGTTTACTATTCCCTCACCGGTAGTAAAACCAAAAGTACCGGATGCAATCTTGAGATTGTAGTCAAGCGCGGCATCCCACGCGACGACATGTTCATTATCAATGGTCAACGGCCGGTCATAAGTTACTTCCAGCTCCAGAATATCGCCAAAAGACGATACCAGCACATCACCGCTGCCACTTGTCTCCATTACAAATAAACCGCCTGTACCGCCAAATAAAGCTTTGCCCAGATCCTGATTTTTCATCACATATTCCACATCTTCGTCACAGGCCAAAAAGGCTGCGGTATTAAGCCGGTATTGTCGGCTGCCGAATACTTCTAAGCACTTGATCTTGCCAGGGATAGATGGGGCAATGCCGATGCAGGCATCATCGCTTTGCCCGACAGCGTTAGTGATAAACATGCTTTCCCCGCTGGTCAGACTGCGGCCGATTGCGCTTAAAAGTCCACCAAAGCCGGATTTATTGCTGTTGAGTTTCCCTTCGATCGCCACATTGCTCATATATGCCATAGCACCGCGTTCAATTTTAACCGTCTCCCCCTGACTCAGACTGATCTCAGCCAAAGGACAGTCGGAATCACCAAGTATTTGAAAATTCATATCATTCCTCCTTGTTTATCTAATTATACCAGCGAAGGAACAAAATAAAAACCTTGTATCAACAAGGTCAGGATTACGATGGTGACTTGTACGGGATTCGAACCCGTGAATGCCGCCGTGAAAGGGCGGTGTGTTAAGCCGCTTCACCAACAAGCCATAAAAAA
>CASFYR010000003.1 GCA_949298975.1 uncultured Bacillota bacterium
CCTAAAAAATCAGGTAATTTATTTTATAAAATAGAGGGATGTAATACTTGTTCGTTCAAAGATTATTGTAAACAGTGGCAAAAAGTGAAAGATGAAAACTTTAAAATATTTGAGTTTAATCCAGAAATGGTTCTTTATAAGCAGGAAGCTGAATGTAATTTGTTATCTGTAAAAGGTATAGAAATGCGAGTGAACCGCAGTATAGAAGTGGAAGGTGCTTTTGGTGTTATTAAGCAAGACATGGGTTATGTTCGATTTCGAAGAATAAAAATAGAAAAAGTGGCAACAGAATTTATGTTGACGATATTAGGATATAATATTCGAAAACTATTTCGTCATTATAGTGGAAAACTAAAACTTACATATTGGAAAGCACCGATAGATATAGAGCCAGAGGCGTTTAAAAAACCAAGCGCCAAGAGATTATCAAATAGAATAAATAAAAAGAAACTAAAAAATAAAAATCAAGAAGCGAGAACGACTTATCAATATAAACATAAAAAGAGCTATGTAAGCTCATGATCATTGATCAGAGTTTTTACACAGCCCCTTTATTTACTTAGATCGGCGATTGCCTGTTTGATCCGTTTTAAGGTTTCTTCTTTACCTAAAATTTCTGCAATCTCAATTGCTCCGCCCGGTGTAAATGCTTTATTGGTCAAAGCAACCCGGATCGGAAAGAGCAACTGACCATTCTTAATTCCAAGTCTGCCAACCAGAGCGATGAGATCGCCATAAATGCCGTCATGATTCCATTCAGCACAAGAATCCAATGTTTCATAAGCCGCTTTCAAAGAAGAGAGTGCAACTTCCGGATTAGTCTTCATTTTCTTATTGGTATATAAGTCTTGGTCAAAAGAATGCGCTTCATCCAAGAAATCAAGCATTTCGTCAATTTCAGCTAAAGTTGTTACACGTTCTTTCAAGATATGGGCGATTTTGTTGATATCATACTCTTTCTTAACCGCTTTTTTTACATAAGGTTCAATTAATCCGACATATTCTTCAAAATCCATATTATGGAGGTATGTCGCATTCATCCATTTTAATTTTTCGATATCAAATATTGCACCGGAAGTATTGATTCGCTTGACGTCAAAAGCCTGACACAGTTCATCAAGAGAATAAATCTCTCTTTCCTCATTAGGCGACCAACCAAGTAAAGCGATATAATTCAAAATTGCTTCCGGTAAAAAACCTTTATCGACCAGATCGCCAAAGGAAGCATCACCGTTTCGCTTTGATAATTTGTGATGCTCATCTTTCATGACCGGCGGACAATGAATATAGCGCGGGACATTCCAACCTAAAGCCTCATAGATGAGGTTATATTTCGGAGTACTGGAAAGATATTCATTTCCTCTTACGACATCAGTTATTCCCATAAGATGATCGTCAATAACATTAGCGAAATTATAGGTCGGATAACCGTCAGACTTTAAAAGAATCATTTCATCCAGCGTTGAATTATCGACAGTAATGGTGCCATATACTTCGTCAGCAAAAGAAGTGGTGCCGTTTGGATCAATATTCTGTCTGACAACATAACTCTCGCCATTATTGATCCGTGCCTTGATTTCTTCTTTAGAAAGCTTCTTGCACGGATCGCGGTAGATAAATGATTCACCTTTAGCTTCGGCTACTTGTTTTTGTTTCTGAATATCCTCTTCCGTGCAAAAGCAAATATGAGCTTTTCCTTTTTCAACAAGCTCTAAAGCGTATTTTTTATAGATACCTGATTTCATACGCTCTGATTGCACATACGGGCCGTATTCACCGCCGACATCCGGTCCTTCGTCATGTTTTAAACCGCAGTTTTTTAAAGTGTCGTAAATGATATCCGTCGCCCCTTCGATCAAACGTCCCTGATCGGTATCTTCGATTCGTAAAATGAAAACCCCGTCAGGATGTTTCTTGGCTACCAAGTAAGCATATAGGGCTGTTCTAAGATTTCCGATATGCATATAGCCGGTCGGGCTCGGAGCAAATCTAGTTCTAATTTTTTCCATTTCTATTACCTCAATCGTATGTTATTTTACTCTAAAGAAAGGCGTTTTTCAAGGTATCAAACTCTTTAGTCTCCATATCTATTTACTTTTAATTTTGCAAGTAGTAGAATGATGAGCATGGGGGATAAGTTTCTAAAATTTAGACATTATATCTTTTCACATTACCGGGCTACAACGATTCTGATCTCCAGTTTCGCTTTTTTAATATTGGCCGGAAGTATTCTTCTGACTTTGCCGTTTGCTAATAACGGTGAAGGGGTCTCTTATATTGATCATCTTTTTACAGCGACCAGCGCCACTTGTGTTACCGGTTTAGTTACAGTAACGGTCAGCGAACAATATAATTTATTCGGACAATTCATTATCCTGATGCTGATCCAATTTGGCGGTCTGGGACTGATGACTTTTATTTCGATATTGCTGCTTCTGATGCATAACCGTTTGGAATTTAAAGAACGGATGCTTTTAAAAGATGCGCTGAATCTGTTGGATTTTAATGATTTAACTTCTTATATCCGCGGTATCTTTAAGTTTACTCTGTCTTTTGAATTGGCCGGGGCACTGATTTTGGCTTGGGTCTTTATTCCGGAATACGGAATCGGTCAGGGGATCTGGCATTCGGTTTTTTTAGCTGTGTCAGCTTTCTGCAACGCCGGGATCGATTGTTTTGGCTCGTTGTCAATCCTGGAGTATCAAAGTAATCCGGTCGTTGTTTTAACGATAGCTCTTTTAATTATCGTGGGTGGATTAGGCTTTGCCGTATGGTTTGATCTAAAAGCCAAACTCGGCCTGATGATCGGCTTTAAACGCAAACTCCATTCTTATCACAGCAAGTTACGGGTCTATTCCCGCATCGTCATCGGTATGACGGCATTTCTGATTATCATTGGCACATTATTGATTTTAGTCGCTGAATACAATGGAGCTCTGGCCGATCTTAATTTTTTTGAAAAGATCCTGAACGCTTTCTTCAGTTCGGTAACTTTAAGAACGGCCGGATTCTTTACTATCGATTTTACTAATCTTCATCGCTTTACCGAGATCATTATGATTACTTTAATGTTCATCGGCGGATCACCAGGCGGTACAGCCGGTGGGATTAAAACGACAACATTCTTTTTATTGTCATTAATGGTAGTATCACAGATTAAGAAACGGCAGGAAATTCAGATATTTAAAAGAAGAATAAATATCAGCAGTTTTATGAGCGCTTTTTCAGTAGCGACCATGTATTTCGCCGTTTTATTTGTCGCTTTACTGATATTGGTATGTACTGAGCCGTTTGATACACTGGGTATTATTTTTGAAGCCGTCAGCGCGATAGGTACCGTCGGTTTGACTACCGGTATTACTTCAGCGCTTTCGATCGTTGGTAAGATCGTGATTATCGCTTTGATGTTTATTGGCCGGGTTGGTCCGATCACTATTGCTTATACGCTAAGCAAAAAGAATAAGAAGACCAATGTCAGCATTAAATATCCGACAACAGAGATTTTAGTGGGGTGATTTATATGAAAACAAATAAAACTTATGCCGTATTAGGACTGGGGATCTTTGGTTCAACCATTGCCAAAGAATTAAGCAAATATCATCAAGATGTAATTGCGATCGATAAAGATATGACCTGCGTTGAACGAATCAGCGAATATGTTTCTAATTCCGTTTGCTGTGATTTCACCGACCTGGAACAGCTTAAAGCTGCCGGGGTCGAAGATGTCGATGCTGCCGTTATTGCGACCGGTTCGCACTTGGAAGAATCGGTTTTAGCCATTATGAATCTTAAGGAGTTGAATATTCCTTACATTATGGCTAAAGCTAAAAACCGCAAGTATGCAGAAATCCTTAAAAAGATCGGGGCTGACCGGGTAATCACCCCAGAAAAGGAAATGGGCTATCGCATGGCTAAATCGCTATTAATCACCAATATCATTGATGTAGTAGATCTGGACAGCGAATATTCCGTCATTGAAATAAAGGCACCGAAATCGTGGGTCGGCAAGAATCTGATCACATTGAATTTGCGTAATCGCTTAAGCATCAACGTCCTGGGTATCAGACCGATAGCCAATGAACATTTGGATATGAGTCCTGATCCAAGCCGTCCGATCGATGAAAACGATCAGCTTTTGATCGTCGTTAAAAAAGAAATTTTCGCCAAGAGCGATGAATTGGAAAGGATGAGCGAATAATTATGATTTATGAATATACACCAAAAGGAACTTGTTCCAAACAATTTATTTTTGATATCAGTGACGATATCATTAACAGCGTAGAAATAAAAGGGGGTTGTCCTGGCAATTTGAAGGGCATATCTAGAATATTAAGAGGGATGAAAATCAGTGAGGTAATTGAGGACTTCGACGGAGTCTTATGCGGCAATAAAGGCACATCCTGCCCGGACCAGATTGCTCAGGCATTAAAAAAATATCAATTGCATGAGTAGTATATCTTTTATCAATAAACATTTAGGGAAATATCGTTATCTATTAGTCAGTATCATAATCGCTACTATTTTATACGCAGGCATTAATCTGTTATCAAGCCTGATTTTTGGTTTTGTCATTGATAATGTAATCAGTCAAAACCCGGTCGAAAGCGGGATTATTGCTGTTATAGCCGGATTCCTGGGGGGAGTTGATGCAATCAAGGGCAATCTTTGGAAAGTGGCTTCACTTTTGATCTGCGTTTATCTGGCTGTCGCAGTTTTAATGAGTTACCGACAACGGATGCAGGGAGTAGTTTCGGAGAAATTGGTTGAAAATATCCGAAATGACCTTTATTCGCATATTCAGCATTTGCCATATTCTTATCACGTCAAAACCAAAAGCGGCGAGCTGATCCAAAAATGTACCAGTGATGTCGATATGGTACGCCGTTTTTTTGCCGGTCAGCTGGCAGAAATATTTTATATTCTGGCGACGGCGATCATTGCTTTGTATATCCTTTATTCGATCAATTTTAAACTGGCGCTGATTGCGTCGATATCCTTGCCAATAATTTTTTTATATAGTTATTTCTTTTTTAAACAGGTACAGAAACAATTTCTGTTATCTGATGAAGCCGAGGCGGTAATGTCTGATGTCATTCAGGAATCGCTCAGCGGCATAAGAGTTGTAAAAGCCTTCAATCGTGAAAAGTATGAAATCAATAAATTCTTAAAAACATCAGCCAATTATTCGGAAATAACTTACAAGATGATCCGTTATCTTGGGATTTACTGGTCTTCAAGCTATGTAATTTGTCTTTTAGGAATCCTATCAGTTGTCGTAGCCGGGATTTTTGCTGTCAGAAGTCATGATCTGACAATCGGCAATTTTACTGTTTTTGTATCTTATCAGACGATGATCCTTTATCCGATCCGGCAATTAGGACGAATTATGACTGATTTTGGTAAAGTGACAGTATCATTGAAACGATTGGTCGATATAATCAACGAGCAAGAAGAAGACCTTATAAGCGGCCTTAAATGCGATCTAAACGGTGATATCGAATATCGGCATGTTTATTTCGGATATGATGGTCAGGAAGTATTAAAAGATGTTTCTTTTAAAATCAAGCAAAAACAAACAGTAGCAATCATTGGACCAACAGGCAGCGGCAAATCGTCAATCGCCTATCTTTTATCAAGGTTATATGAGCCGGATCGGGGCGATATTTTCATCAACGGCTATAATATCAAAGACCTCAATAAAAATTATCTGCGAGATAATGTCGGCATCGTACTGCAAGAACCTTTCTTATTCTCCCGCAGCATTGCTGCCAATCTTAAAATTGCCCGCCCTGATCTTGACGAGGAGAAAATGCATGAAGCGACAAGAATTGCGGCAGTCCATGATGTGATCAACAGTTTTGATCAGGGTTATGGCACGATCGTCGGAGAAAAGGGCGTTACTCTATCCGGTGGTCAGAAGCAAAGGGTAGCCATCGCACGGACTCTTATCAAGAAGACTCCGATCTTAATCTTTGACGATTCATTAAGTGCAGTCGATACGCAAACCGACGCAATGATCAGGGAAGGGTTAAAACAGTTACATGGCAATACAACGACAATTATCATCACTCAACGGATTGCCAGCGCAAAGGACTGCGATCTGATTTTAGTCGTTGAAAACGGCAGGATAACCCAATCAGGCACTCATGAAGAACTGATTGCCCAGCCCGGTTTATATCATAGAGTATTTGCGATCCAAACACGTGAAGAAGACGACGGGGAGGTGAATAATTAATGGCTGACAAATTTGAAGAAAAAGATTTTAGTTCAGAAGGACTCAATTTAAAAGTTTGGAAGGAAATCGCTCGCCTTTTTAAGCCTTTCTATAAAAAATTACTCATTTTGATCCTGATTCAGGTCGTTATTGCCTTAAGCGAAGTTATCATGCCTTACTTGAATATGATCAGCATTGATACTTTTGCCAGCGGTGAGGGTTCCGATCAGCAACTGCTATTGTTTATTGTTTTCTATTTTGCCATTATTGTTGTTATCGGCATCATCAATATGTTCTATTTCAATGTATCAGGCAAAGTTGAAATGGGTTTTGCCTACTATTTACGGGAAAAGTGTTTTCGACAACTGCAATCACTGTCATTTTCTTATTATGATACCACCCCGACCGGTTGGCTGTTAGCCCGGATGACCAGTGATATCGCTCGTTTAGCTGAAGTTATCGCCTGGTCGATGGTCGATATGGCCTGGGGCATACCACTAATGCTTTTTTCTTGCATTGTCATGTTTTCGACTAACTGGCTTTTGGGCTTGATGGTTTTGCTGGTCGTCCCGCTTTTGGCTTATGTTTCTTTCGTTATGCAGAAAATGATGCTGAAAGCGTACCGCGGGGTCAGGAAGGCCAATTCCAAAATCACCAACTCTTTCAGCGAAGGGATCAATGGCTCAAAAACCACTAAAACGCTGGTTTTAGAAGAATATAATTATCAGGACTTTAAGAAGGATACTTCAGAGATGTGCGCCGTATCAACCAAAGCTGCTAAGGTCGGCGGTACTTTCCGGCCCTTGGTTAATTTTATTTCGTCTTTAACGCTCGCACTAATCATCTGGATTGGCGGCGGTTTGGCGAGTGCAAATGTTATTGGTTTTGGCACTTTGGTAATGTTTATCCAGTATGCCCAGCAATTCTATGAGCCGATCAGATCTATCTCGATGATCGTCGCTGACTTTCAACTGGCTCAAGCTTCCGGCGAACGAATAATCCATCTTTTAAACAGTGAACCGGCAATTGTCGATACTAAGGAAGTTATTGCTAAATACGGTACGGTCTTCGCACCAAAGGAAGAAAATTATGAAAAGATCAAAGGAGATATTGATTTCAAAAATGTCACTTTCGAGTATATAAAAGGTGAAACGATCCTGAATAATTTCAATTTATCGATCAAAGCCGGACATACGATCGCTTTAGTTGGTGAAACCGGCAGCGGAAAATCAACTATTGTAAATTTGATTTGCCGTTTTTATGAACCGACCAAAGGCGAACTGCTGATCGATGGAATCGATTATCGTCAAAGGTCTATCGGCTGGCTGCACTCGAATTTAGGTTATGTTTTACAAGCACCGCATCTTTTCAGCGGCACGATCATGGAAAATGTACGGTATGGCCGCTTGAATGCTACCGATGAAGAGGTTTACTCAGCCTGTAAAGTAGTTAATGCTCACGATTTTATCACCAATCTTGCCGATGGTTATAATACTGATGTCGGAGAAGGGGGATCGCGGCTTTCAACCGGTCAGAAACAATTGATTTCTTTCGCCAGAGCGGTATTAGCTAATCCCAGCATTTTTGTTTTAGATGAAGCCACTTCTTCAATCGATACGGAAACCGAACAGATTATCCAATATGCGATTGAAAATGTAATGAAGGGGCGCACCTCTTTGGTAGTTGCTCACCGTTTGAGCACTATCGTTAATGCTGACCGGATTCTTGTAATCAAACATGGAACGATCATTGAAGACGGCACCCATTCGGAGTTGATGGCAGCCAAGGGATATTATCATCAATTGTATACTAATCAGTTTAACGAAGAAAAAGAGGCCCGGATCTTAAAAGAGAGTTTTGAGAGTTAACGGTTTAATCTTGCCGAAATTTAAAATATCAGGTAAAATCTTAATGGTCATATTGACCCGACAGTTCGTTTGTACCATCCTGTCGTAAAATAAAACCAGGACTGCATTGTTTGTTATCAGCGGCTTGGCAGCCGCTTTCTTTATTTTGGTCCTGTTAATTAATCGGAGGAAAAATGAATACAGCAAACAGTTTAGCTAAAAACACTCAAAGCCGGCAGAAAAAAAGCAAGAAAAACGAGTTTACCGAAATCTTAACGGTAATCCAGAGAATGCCTTCAATAATCGTGACCTTATTTATCGTCAGTGTTATCGTCATGAATCTGCTGGCTAATAAAACGATCATCCAAAACGAATGGATCGCCATCGACGGAGGTATCTTGATTTCGTGGCTGACCTTTATGTGTATGGATATTATTACCAAATTATACGGTCCCAAAGCTGCCAATAGTCTGACAATTACCGCCATGTTTATCAACCTTTTTGTCTGCATGATTTTTTATCTTGCCAGTATCATTCCATCAAATGCTGATGATTATACTGTCTTCAACCAGATTTTTGGCGGAACATGGTTCATTCTTTTAAGCAGTTCAATTGCTTTCGTATCATCGTCATTGGTCAATAATTATCTTAATCATTGGATCGGAATCAAGCTTAACGATGATGATAGCCGCCATGTCTTTGCGATCAGAAGTTTCGGATCGACCTTCGTCGGTCAATTTATTGATAATTTTATTTTTGCATTTCTCGTGTTTATGATCTTTGCACCGATATACTGGGACGGTTTTCACTGGACTTTGATCCAGTGTCTGTCTTGCGCTTTAACCGGAGCTTTCTTTGAATTGCTAATGGAAGTATTATTTTCACCGATCGGTTATCAGCTGACAATCAGATGGAAATATAAAATAAATAGTCACGGAGGTTAAAATGAAAGTATTGATTACCGGAACCGGCCAGGGTATTGGCAAAGGAATAGCCGAATTGTTTATAGCGGCAAATCATCAGGTCATCGGAATAGACAGGCAAAGTTCCACGATCAAGCATGACAATTACCAGCACTATCAATTGGATATCCGCCAGTTTAAAAAATTGCCGGATATTGCTGACATTGAAATCCTGATCAATAACGCCGGAACGCAAAACGAAGATGATATTGCAGTAAACTTAAAAGCTTTGATTTCAATTACCGAAAAATATGCATTTCAGCCAAAAATAAAATCGATTTTGAATATTGGTTCTGCCAGTGCTCACACCGGCGCCGAATTTCCTGAGTATTGCGCCAGTAAAGGCGGGGTAGTTGCTTACACTAAAAACGCCGCGTTGAGAGTCGCAAAATATGGCGCCACCTGCAACAGTCTTGATCCTGGCGGAGTTATAACACCACTTAACGAATGCGTGATAAACGACGCGAATTTATGGCGGCAGATAATGAACGAAACACCGCTAAAACGCTGGGCAACTATTGAAGAAATTGCGGAATGGGCTTATTTTATGACGGTACACAATAAGTTTTGCACCGGTCAGAGCATAATCATTGACGGCGGCGAGGCGATCAACAACCACTTTATCTGGCCCGGACATAACATTTAACTATTCTTCAAAACTTAATTGTGCCATAATGAAGGCAAGGAGAATAATTGAATGACTAATGAAATTCACTCTGTTATCACCAAACAGAAACAATATTTTAATGATGGTCATACTTTAGCCATCGACAGCAGGATAGCACAGCTAAAGGGTCTGAAAAATGCGATAGACCAATTCGAACATGAGATTTATACCGCTTTATATCTTGATTTAGGCAAAAGCCCAAATGAAGCCTATTTCAGTGAAATCGCGATGGTCAAAAGTGAAATCAACTACATGCTCAAGCATATCCGGCGTTTGAGCAAAGATCGCCGGGTACATACACCGATCGCTCAATTCTGCGCTCGCTCATTTTACCGTCCCAGCCCTTATGGAACAGTTCTTATCATTAGTCCGTGGAACTATCCTTTTATGCTGGCCATGGACCCTTTGATTGATGCCTTGGCTTCGGGCAATACCGCCATTATTAAACCCAGTGAATTTGCTCCCTGTACAGCTGAGATCATTGATAAAATATGTACGGCCGCTTGCCCTCAGGAGCTGGTAGCGGTCATAAAAGGCGGAATAGCGACCAGTAAATCTTTGCTTAAAGAATCGTTTGATTATATCTTTTTTACCGGTAGTCATCGGGTCGGAAAAGAAATAATGCGTCAGGCAGCCGACCGTCTGATTCCGGTGACCTTGGAGCTTGGTGGCAAGTCACCGGTTATCGTGACCGAAGATGCCAAATTATCCCTCAGTGCCAAAAGAATCGTATTTGGCAAGTTTCTCAATGCCGGGCAAACCTGCGTTGCCCCCGATTATATCTTGGTAGATCGCAAAATACATGACGCCTTTTTAAAAAAACTTATTGAAGAAACAATCGATCAGTATGGTGACGCCGCTGTCAATGACGACTATGGAAAGATTGTCAACGAGCAACATTTTAATCGGTTAGCAGGATTGATCGACAGGGATAAGGTTGTCTTTGGCGGTGAATTTGATATCCGTAATTTAAAAATTTTTCCGACTATTATCGATAATGTCGATTTTGCTGATCCGCTGATGCAGGAAGAGATATTCGGACCGATATTGCCGATCGTCATCTATGATGATCTTGA
>CASFYR010000004.1 GCA_949298975.1 uncultured Bacillota bacterium
AAAAACCTAAATCAAGGACAAAGGAATTGTCTTCTTTTATTTCTAAAGTAATTTCAATTTCCATTCCAGACAGAGAACTAAATTCTTCTGCAGTCATTTCTTCTTCACCAAAACTCATTTTAGTCATGATGTAACTGCCAACAGGATCTTTGCTTCCGGAGCATGCTACTAAACTAATAAACATCGTTAGGACCATAAGGATTGTCAGTATTCTTTTTTTCATCTTCATTTTCTTTCCTTTCATTTTTCGCAGGGTAACATGACAATACATTTATAACTGGATTGTATTAAAAATATGACATAACGACAGCGCTGCACTAATAAAGTGTTCGATTTTATTTTTTGATTAATTAATATCTAACAAGTTATAATAAAATTGTCGAAACTTTTAATGAATTACATAATTTGCAGTGTATAATAATGCCTATTATTTAAAGATATTTTTGCAGTTTTAAGGAACGAACTAAGTGAAGGATAGATGCTCGCCATAGATCGCAAAATATAAAATCATTATTTCCCCCTCCGTTTCTTTCGGTCTTGGTTATTCTATGTGTCACCTTTATATGTTCCGTGTGTCATGATAATATCCGACAGTCAGGTGCAACTATATCAATCCATACATGCAAGATATAATGAAAGTCAATAATATTATATTCGCATGATTAAGAGTATTTTGCACCCATACTTCCCTGCTTATCGGACTTCCGCCTTAATTCTAACATCATCTTTTCTTGATTGCCCTACCCGTCGTGGGTAGTTTTATATAATTAGCCAATATGAAACATAAGCTATATTATATGTTTTATTAAAATCAACAATAAGCATTCTTCAAGAGCTGTTTATTGAAATTATAAAAGTAAATTGACAATATTTAGAATTTAATTTTCTTATATAATATCATTATATGAAATGTTTACTTTGATCTACTATATCCTTTTTCAGTCAAAATATTGTTAATTTATGGTAAACAACTTTATTGATTGATATCTAAAATTTAATGATCATGATTTCAAATGTAGAAGGTTGTTGAAACTAATTTATTAGTTTTAACTTGAATATGATATAACAAGTTTGTTTTGATGTTTTTATTATAAATATTTTATGATGAACAAATTATATTAAGGTTTTTTCTACTTTAATTTATAAATTAATCTAAATTAATATCATCTGATATCAATGGCATTTGGAAGTAATTGTTTTTTGTGCTAAAATGGGAAAAACAGGGAGTAAAATATGAAAAAAATAAGAATTATTTTCATGATTACAGTTATTTCATTTTTTTGTGCTGGATGTTCAAATATTTCGAAAAATGACGAAGCCCCAATAACCATTACGATATGGCATGTCTACGGAGGACAGGTTGATTCTCCTCTTAATGATCTTATAGATCAATTCAATCAGACAGTCGGAAAAGAAAAACATATCAATGTACAAGTTACTTCTGTTTCCAATACTAATACTATCCATGAATTAGTTTTGGCATCAGCAAATAAAGAGCCGGGAGCTCCAGAACTTCCTGATATATTTATTTCTTATCCTAAAACTGTACTTGCTTTGCCGGATGACAGTATTCTTATAGACTATAAAGATTATTTTAGTGATGATGAATTATCGGCTTTTATTCCTGTTTTTTTGGAAGAAGGAATTGTGAACGGTCGTTTGGTCGTGCTTCCTGTGGCAAAATCCACCGAAATTATGTTCGTTAACAAAACAATTTTTGATCGTTTTTCGCAATCTACAGGTGTAACTATGGATGATTTGAACACTTGGGAAGGCCTATATGAGGCCGCTGAAATATATGCTGAATGGACTGATGCACAAACGCCAGATGTTTTTGGAGACGCTAAAGCAATGTTTGTTCATGATTACTATTTTAATTATTTTCAGGTTGGAGTAGAATCTACGCAGGGAAATTTCTTTGATGGGAACACATTGGCATTCGATCCTGCTTTTGAAAAAACATGGGAACTATTAGCGCGAGCAGCGATTAAGGGAGGCATTTGGTTAAAGGGCGGTTATGCAACCGAGTCTCTTCGTACGGGTGACAGCATTGTCAGTGTAGCTTCTTCGGCAAGTGTTTTGTATTATAGTGATGTGGTAACTTATCCTGACAATACCTCCGAAGACATTACCATTGTATCTAGGCCATGCCCGGTATTTGAGGAGGGAGAAAAAATGGTAATGCAAAGAGGTGCGGGATTTTGCGCTGTTAAATCAACCCCAGAAAAAGAACAGGCATCGATCACCTTTCTTAAATGGCTGGTCGAGCCTAAACATAATGTTGAGTTTGTAACAAAGGCTGGATATATGCCAGTTACTAAAGAAGCCTTTGAAAATGAATTGCCTGAGGCAATAAAAGAATTAAAGAGCGTTAAATATTCTTCGCTTTACCAAGCGTATATGGATACTCAAAGAAACTACAAATTTTATGTTCCGCCACAGCTGGACTCTTATTTGGATATCGAAATGGCATTTGAAGATAATGTCAGGACACAACTTGAATTAGGCCGTAGATATTATTTGGCGAATAATAAGGCGAGCATTGACAAGATAATTTCTGACCGATTTGATGAGTTTAAGGAAATGATGGAACAATAATATGCGAAGGGAGGGAACGCCGTGCTAAAAAAGCTTAAGCAAATCCAGGCTTTAAATGCGTTAGCAAAAAAAAGAAGCGTAGGAATGCAAAGAAAATTGATGCTTTATTGGGTGTCTATGATTTTAGTGATATTTGCGGCGGTTATATTCCTTTTATCGGTCACAGGAATTTTTTCTCGTGACGATAAACAATTTCATGAAGTCGTGGAAGTCCATTTAATAAATACCAAAGATCGACTAGAAGGTCATTTGGAAAATCTTACAGCTCAAAGTTTGAATCTTTCAAAAGAGTTAAGTCGAGAGATTGAAGAAACGTTGATGCAAGAAGGAATTTCTATGGAAGATGTTAATGATGATCCGGAATTATTATTTAGAATTCAAGAGGCTGTTTATCCATTTGTCAGAACAACACTTCAAACGGCAGATTGTAATGGCGCATATGCAATCTTGAACGCTACTACTAACACAAATTTAGATGGATCGAATCATTCTCGAAGCGGTATCCATCTTCGTTATTCAAATCTTAGTGCTGGTCAACCAGTAACTCCTACAGTTGTTTATTTTCGCGGCATCCCTGATATAGCTAGACAAAAGAATATAGAATTGCATAATCGATGGAATCTCGAATTCGATATCGATCAAATACCGGGTTGTGGCGAGCTTTTGAAAACTTCACTTAATCGCCCGGCAGAAGGTTACTTTTGGTCTACTCGCATCGATCTTAAAAATACTTGGGAATCAACAATGCTCTTGTGTGTTCCTATTGTTGGTAGCGACGGAACGATATATGGTGTTTGCGGAGTAGAAATTGGGGCTTTATATTTTCAATTTTCTTATCCTAATACTGAGGGACAGTTTGGTTCTGCCGTTTCCGTATTGGCGCCAATTAAAGATAATCGACTTTTGCTGTCCAAAGGATTGATAGGCAATGTAAGCGGTACTTATCTAGATGCCAGCGAAGACCTCTTGATCCATCAAGGATATTATTACAATGAATATAACGCTTCTGATGAACAATATATCGGCCTTCATCAAATTATTTCTATCTCAAATAAAGAAGTAAATGATACAACTTGGGTTGTAGCAATATTAATGCCTCAAGAAAACTATATCATATATACGGCGAGTATTCGGCAGACCTGGATTATTTTTGCTATGATATTATTCTTGATTTTATTGGCTTTTTCTTTTTTCTTGGCACGAAAGTTCGTAAAACCGATTATATTAAGCCTAAAACGTTTTCAGCAAGGAGAAATAACAGAACAAAGCATATATTCTGGCATTTCGGAAGTAGATGAATTGGCTGAGTTTTTAAATGCCAGAGCGCGAAATCAACGTTTGGAGCAAGGCGAGCTGCCTCCTAATATTGCTGATCTTTTTGATCAATTTATTGAGCGAAAAAATTCATTGACCGAAGCCGAAAGAAATATTTTACGTTATTATATAGACGGATATGAAATCGCAGACATCCCGGAATTAGCTTTTATTAGCATGAGCACGGTACGAAAACATAATCGAAATATATATGATAAGTTGGGGGTAACATCGCGAGATGAATTGATGCTTTATATCGATTTGCTGCGTCGCTGTGACAGGATACAAGAACTAATTTAGTTAAAAAACCAATTGAATGCATAAGATCAGATTGATTTTATGCATTTTTTTGGTATTCAATGGATACCATGATAAAAAGTATTCAATAGACCATACGTTTTTTCACTTCTAATTGATATATTGTATGTAAAGGAAGGGGGACAATATATGATAAATTTTTTGTCAAGCCATCTCGAGGATTGTTCCTCCAATAATTATTTTTGTTTCGCTATCCGTTGCGAGGTTTGCGGCGAGTATTGGTACAGCAGTAGCATACCCTTCACAAAAGCTTTGTTTGCTTCGGAATATTCTTCCAAAAAAGAACTATATGAAGCAATCTATCAAAGAGAAAAAGAACGTGCAAAAATGGTTGCAGAGAAAGAGGCCAGGGAACATTTTAGTTTATGTCCTATTTGCCGCCGTTTGGTTTGCGATTCTTGTTTTATGATTTGCGATGAAATGGACATGTGTAAAGAGTGTGCTTATCGTATGGAAGAATATGGGGAATCAGTAGTACCATGAAAATCAGATGGTTGTCATTCTTTATCGCACTATGTATCATGCTTGGAGGATGTTCTAAGTCAAATGATGGAGGATATTTAATCTCTGACATCGACAGTTCTAACAATTATCTATCGACCCTGAAGTTCTATCTTCCTAACCGTGATATCAAAAAATCTGACAAGGCTATTTATCAAGAAGTTGAAGATGGCAATGTCGCCGTATGTTTCGATATTCAAGCAAAACCGGCGATGGAACAAGGTGTTGGGCGTTATTGGTATCCTCATATTCTATCGACGATCGTATTAGCAATAGATCGAGATCAAACTGATATTGATATCACAGGGTGGAATGATCTTTGGGATGCTCAAGTTAAGATCAGTACAAATAGCAATTCCATAATACGTAATATGATGGTAATTGGATCGATATCGTATGGATTGAATCGAAAAGACCCATCAAAACGAGATGCACTAGAATTGTTGGAATATCTATATCAAGATGGAAGATTTAGACAAAATGATTGTGATGCAGCTATTTTGATATGTTTGGACCATGAAGCGGTTAATTTTAATCGTAATGGTGGTGATTATGAGATAGTAGTACCTTCAGAAGGAACTTTATCTTTTCGGATGGGACTATTATCAGATGAACCATTGACGCTAAAACAAGGCATAGATGATGCGTTATTATCTTTAGGATTGCCCTTGGTCAATGGAAAAAGGCCTCTTGGTTTTCCAGATGATTATGGATCGGCCTATGCTTTGAAAGAATATGATCTTGGTTGGTTTTTTGATATCACCAAAGATATCAGCAGGGATCTACGTCGTCAGGTATATCATCAACGGCTTTATTCCACTGCCGATCTAAGAGAACATATCTTATCAGCAATAGTGACAATTACCGTCATATTATTATGGAAGGGGACAGTTTCTCACCGAATGATTCAACAAAATCTAAGACGAGTGGTTGATGTGATAGTTTGGTTGATGGTGGGATGGTTGTTGTTGAGATTATTTAAATATCAGTTATCGGAAAACGAGATCTTATCGCGAGCATGCTGGTATGGTTATTATCCGTTTCAATTAGGATTACCATTAGCACTTTATTATCTTACCGTGATATTGGATCAAAAAGAGGATAAAAAGCTACCAATAAAAATTATGTTACTACCTTTTATCAGTTATATCACATCGGTATCATTGGTTTTTACCAATGATCTACATCAATTGGTATTCAAATTTAACCCAAACGGTAATTGGAGCGATGATTATAGTTATGGTCCAGTTTATTGGATGATCATAGCGATATCTATCATATTCTTGATATCAGCCATCATGAAGATGTTTTATAAAGGAAGAAAAGGCTCTTATTGGGGCGGTAAGATCTTCCCGTTATTATTTTGCATTGCTTTGTTTGCATATATCATTGCCTACGCTTGTCGAGTACCGCTAGCTTGGGAAACCGATCTTACGGTATTTATGTGCATAGCTTCGATGCTGTTCTTTGAAGTTGTGCTTCACACGGGTCTGATACCGGTCAATATCCAATACCAAAAATTATTTAAAGCTGCACCTATCGGTTTAATCTTGCTTGATAAGGACGGACACACGGTCTTGACTTCTGGTGACGCTTCTTATGTATCCAATTCAATCTGGAAAAGATTGCTTACCGATATGGATCACCCCTTATTAAAGGATAAGGATACCCTGCTTCATGCAGTTCCTATCCATGGAGGAATGGCCGTATGGCAAGAAGATCTTTCAGCATTAAATCGTATACGTCAGGATATCCAAGATGTTCAGCTACGTCTAAAAGCTGTCAATTCTTTATTAAAAGAAGAAGAGGAAGTAAAAAAACGTCTTTTGATTGCTGAAACTAATCAAACTTTATTTGAACATCTAGATCGCGATATGGAAAGTCGTATCAATGCATTGTCAGATTTGATTGAGTCTATCAAGGATGAAGAATATTCTGAAGATATGGTCGCTTATGTGACGTTATGTCTATGTCATACCAAACGTAGATGTAATCTATTTTTCTTAGCTTATCAAGGAGAACCACTTCTTAAGGATGAACTAGGAATATATTTGGATGAATTGACTGAATTAGCTCATTATGCAGGATTGAAAATGTTGATTCGTTGTGATCAAAATGGTGTATTAGAAATCAAGAAAGCAGCGCTTTGTTACGACTTCGCTTTTGAATCTATATGCCAGGCACTTAAAGACGAAGCATCACCATTGATGGGTTATTTGATGAACGATGGAAATGATCTTATGTTTCGTTTTCTTCCTGTGAAGAGTCCTGAAGAATGGCAATATTCAGAAGAGTTATTAGTTACGGTTTCGATGCTTGGAGGTCAAATATCTTACAAAGATCTCGATGATGCGATTGGTATTTGTTTGATCGTGCCTTTAGGAGGTGAGCCTTGTGTCTGAGTTTTATCGATTACCTAGATGGATGTTGATTGCTATGGTGATGCTGATCGCGGTGAGCGTCATCTTTCAAACACGAGTTATTTCTTACAATTTTCGACGGTTGAACATAGGATGGGCAATAAATGTGGAAAATGTGATGGAATGCGTGATACTTATGATCTTGTTCATATTTGCGGCATTATTAGCACAAGTGCAATATGCCTTATATGGCGATTTTTTCATAACTAGCGATTATTATAATGCTAGGCAGATAGTATTCTTATCGTTAGCTATATTAGGAGCTATTACTGCCGTGGGAACCGAATTGATACGGCCATTTTTCGCTATTGGAGGATCGTCGATATTGCTTCCGATGGTAGAGGAGATTGCTGGTCCTATATATCCTTTCTTGTTCTTATTAGGGATAGTATTCTTCTTAATTCGCAGCATTCATATTTGCATGATACGGCGCCATGAGATCAATACCCAAATTTCAACAGTATCTATCAAAGAGACAATCGACACTTTACCGACGGGTTTGCTGTTTTACAAAGATGATGGCGATATCTTGTTGTGTAATGGCCAAATGGAGTCTTTGGTACGAATGATGACCGGAAAAGCTTTGAGAAACGGGATAAATTTTCAAAATATTTTGGAAAAAGGCGAACTTTTTGATGGTTGTGTCCAGGAAGAACTAGGAGGACAGAAAGTATTTCGTCTTATAGATTCTTCGGTATGGAGTTTTTATACACACAATATTCTGATCGGGCATCGTAATTTTATCTTGTTGACCGCTGATGATGTGACTGAACGATGGGATGCAATGACAGAACTTAATGCTCAAAATCAGGTCTTAGAAAGAAGAGCTCGAGAATTGCGCAACACCATTGAGAATTTACAAGCTATTTGTGAAGCAGAAGAGATTGCTCGAAGCAAAGGGCGTGTCCATGATATTTTGGGTCAACGTATCAGCCTTTTGTTGAGAGCATTACGCGATAATTATCAACCGGATAAAACGCTGTTGACCGATTTTGTTCACAATCTTCCGGATGCTTTGAGAAAGGATCAAAGCCCAAGTCCTGCTCATCGTCTTGAGATATTGAAAGAAACATTCAAAGGAATGGATGTTGTAGTGGATATTAGGGGAGATTTACCAGATGATGACGAAGTTGCTGATGCATTTGCTAAAATCACGGTAGAATGTGTTACTAATGCGGTACGACATGGTTATGCCAGTCGTGTCTTGTTTCATTTTTTTCAAAATGATTGTTGGCGCATGACCGTTACCGATAATGGAATACCACCTAGTGGCCCGATTAGAGAAGGAGGAGGTATCGATGAGATGCGTCGTCGTATCGCTAAACTTAATGGTACGGTTGAATTACATGCGATACCTCGTTTTAGTATTCAAATTTTTGTTCCAAAGGAGGATGTACAAAAATGATCAAAGTTCTTATAGTTGAAGATCACGCATCGATGCGAGAATCGCTAACGGCCGCTTTGACAGCTACTGGCGAATTTACGATAGTAGGCGAAGTGGGTAATGCTGATCATGCTCTTGATTTTTGTATGAAATTACATCCCGATATGGTCCTTATGGATGTATGTACAGAAGGTGGAGCTTCTGGTTTGAAAGCAATAGAAGCTATTCGTAAGGTTAATAAAGATGTAAAGATCATCGTTATGACCGCTTTTGATGAAATCAGTTACATACCACGTTCCAAAGCATCGGGAGCCAATGGTTTTGTTTACAAAAGTAAAAGCCTTAATTATTTTTTAGAAATAGCAAGGGAAGTAATGGCTGGACGAAGCATTTTTCCAAAACCTAAAACCATACCTATGCCTCAAGGTGAAGCACCGCTCACCGATCGGGAGATGGAGGTACTTAGACTGATGTGCAAACATATGACCAATAAAGAGATTGCTAAGGAATTATTTATCAGTGAAAACACAGTAAAATATCATAAGATGAACATGTTGGGCAAGACGGGTTTTTCTAAAGCTGTTGATCTGGCTTTCTATATGATCTCTAATGGATGGATCAATCCTTTGTATTAGAAATAAAATCTTAGACCATCAGAAATGATGGTTTTTTATTTGTTTATAAAACTACCTGCTACGGGTAGGGCGTAAATTTAAAAAAGTGAATACAATAAAAGTACAAAAAGAATATGTAAGGAGGTGGGCATTTGAAAATAGTGGCTTTGATAATGCAGCGAACCTCTTTGGCACAAGGTTTGATGACTAAAGTGCGTAATGTTCCTGACATCCAATTATGTTTTGAACCAGATTATGATAATGCAGTCATAACTATTCGTAAGCATTTGGCTAATGTGGCACTATTAGAAGTTTCTGAAGATGGTGCTCATAATATCGGTTTTTGTTTGACCTTATGCGCATGGATTAGGAAAGTGACGCCTCATTGTCGACTTATGTTAATGTGTCCTGAAGGACAAAAGGAAGTTATTCATTCCGCTATCGAAGCGAAGCGAAAGGGAGAGATCGACGACTTTGTATTCTATGATGTATCTTTAGATTATTTGGTCGCCAGTCTAGAATCGCTTTGATAGTTGATTTATCTTGATATCTATCCGTTAAAGAAATCTGATGTGATAGATATAAGACTAGTGATCGATAAGAAAAAGATGAATTTACATCGATCATCGTAGCTCGATTATGGTGAAAATGTATTAAAAGTAGACTACTGTTTCTTAAATTTTTGAAGATGATCTTGAAGAACAATAAGATGGAATCATAGATATCATCAAATGGATAGTTACTTGTTTGGCTAGACTACAGGCATCATCCATATCTGGTCTTATGATTTAGAATTTGTGAATTCAAGATATGACATATCATAAATCTAATCATGATTAAAAGATGATATGTCATGTATGAGGGACCATCTAATAATTTGATCTTTTGCTAATTATTAATAAGTGAATATCTATTTATAGCAGGATCAAGATCGATATTATCGATCAAGCCCCATGTAGTATCGATCATGGATGGATCTCTTAGATAATAAAAACAGAAAGGAGATAAAATTATGGGACTTATTAAAGCTGGATTAGGAGCTGCAGGCGGCGTATTGGCCGATCAATGGAAAGAGTACTTCTATTGTGAAGCTATTCCGGCAGATGTTTTAGCGGTCAAGGGCACGAAGAAAGTGTCCGGTCGTTCTAGTAATCACAAGGGAGATGACAACATCATTACCAATGGTTCGGTGATTGCAGTCGCGGATGGTCAATGTATGTTGATCGTGGAACAAGGTAAGGTAGTTGATGTGTGTGCAGAATCAGGTGAATACACATATGATACATCTACCGAACCAAGCATATTCTCAGGTGATCTTGGAGAAAGCATTGGCCAAGTATTTCAGAATATTGGAAAACGTTTCACTTTTGGTGGTGAAGCTCCTAAAGATCAAAGGGTTTATTATTTTAATACCAAGGAGATCGTAGGTAACAAATATGGTACACCTTCACCGGTTCCATTTAGGGTAGTGGACCAAAGAGCAGGAATCGATATCGATATCGCCATTCGTTGTTTTGGAGAATATAGCTTCCATATCATGAATCCATTGTTGTTTTATGCCAATGTATGTGGAAATGTAAATGATATGTATAATCGCGATGAGATCGTAGGACAAATGAAGACAGAGCTATTGACTGCACTACAACCTGCATTTGCCAAGATTTCTGAAATGGGTATTCGCTACTCTTCTCTTCCAGGTCATACATTAGAATTAGCAGAAGCTCTTAATGAACAATTGTCTTCTAAATGGCGTGATCTTAGAGGCGTTGAGATCGTATCTTTCGGTGTTTCGAGCGTAAAGGCTAATGAAGAAGATGAAAAGATGATCAAAGAATTGCAACGTAATGTAGCTTTCATGGATCCAACTAGAGCGGCAGCGCATTTGGTCGGATCACAAGCTAGCGCTATGCAAGCAGCAGCAGGCAATCCTAACGCTGGACCTGCTATGGCTTTCATGGGCATGGGCATGGCTGGACAAATGGGTGGCATGAATGCACAAAACTTATATCAAATGGGACAAGTTCAACAAGCTGTTCCATCACCTACACCTGCACCAGTACCTGCTGAAGTAAATGATGGTTGGACCTGTACATGTGGACAAGTTGGAATCACTGGTAAGTTCTGTCCGGAATGTGGCAAACCTAAACCAGCAGCTGATGGTTGGACTTGTTCGTGTGGAGCTGTAAACAAGGGAAAATTTTGTTCAGAATGTGGTGCGAAAAAGCCCGATGGTGTGCCTCAATACAAATGTGATAAATGCGGTTGGGAACCAGCAGACCCTAAGCATCCGCCTAAATTCTGTCCAGAGTGCGGAGATCCGTTCGATGATGGAGATATGCATGGATAAATATCTATTAGATTTCTATAAAACCTATTCAAATTAAAAAATCTATTCTTATCATTGATCTTTGGTGTTTAGATATCTTGATCAAATGATACAGTCTATAAGTTTTCTGCATGATGGTAAAGATAAATCATTTTTATCATCATTCGAAATTTTAAAAAATAAAGTAGAAGGAATTAAAAATGAAAGGTCAAAAAGTTTTAAAAGTTGCATCTATTCTTATGATCATTGGTGGCGTTATTGCTGCTGTCGCTGGAGTTATTGGCATCCTTGGAGTTACTGCTTTGGTTGCATTGGCTGGAAGCGCTGATGGTGCAGGATTATTATACGCAAGTACTACTATCGTTACAGTTGCTTCAATCATCCAATTTATTGCTGGTATCAAAGGTATCGGAGCTTGTTGCTTACCTGAAAAAGCAGCAGGATGCATCAAATGGGGCATCACTATCGTTGTGTTGAGCATCATTTCAATGATTATTGGTCTCATCGGCGGAGCAGATTTCAGCATCACAAGCTTAGTTCTTAATATGTTATTACCAGGATTATATATCTATGGTGCTATGCAAATGAAGGATGCAAGCGGGTTTTAATTAGGTTAGGAAGGAACGGTTATTATGGGACTCTTTGGTAAGATATTCGAAAAAAAGGAGTGCTCTGTATGTGGCTGTGAAATTGGACTGCTTGGCAATCGCAAGCTAGAAGATGGCAATCTTTGCAAAAACTGCGCAGCCAAGCTATCTCCTTGGTTTAGCGATAGACGTCAAAGCACGGTAGCGGAAATAAAGGAACAGCTAGCTTATAGAGAAGCTAATCAGGAAAAAGTCGCGTCATTCCATGTTACAAGGACCCTAGGTGAAAACACCAAGGTGCTATTGGATGAAGACACAGGATTGTTTATGGTAACTTCTGCTAGAGATCTAAAAGAAGCAAATCCTGATGTAATATCTTTTGCGGATGTTACCGGATGTAATTTAGATATCGATGAAAGCAAGACTGAGATAGAGTATAGAGACGAAGAAGGAAATAGGCGAAGCTTTAATCCAAGAAGATACGCTTATTCTTATGAATTCTATATCGTGATCAATGTCAATAATCCATATTTTAATGAAATACGCTTCAAATTGAATAATAGAACGATAGACAACGATGTAGAAACATTATTGGATAGGCCTAATGATATGCATATGTCTCGAGCTGGACTCGGACCTTATGGTGGCATGAGAGGCGGATATCTCACTTCTAATCAGGACGAGGTACGCTCCAGCGTGGAATATCGTCAATATGAGGTAATGGGACTAGAAATCAAAAATGCACTACTTCAAGTTAGACAACAAGTTCGAGAAGTGGCTGCCGCTGGACCTAAGGCTGCAGTGACTTGTCCATTCTGCGGAGCAACTACTACACCAGATGCAAGTGGATGTTGTGAATTCTGTGGTGGCGCTATTAATGGATGATATTTAGGTAATGGACAATTCATAAAAAGTAGTGACGGGGATGAAAGGAGCTTGGTTATGAAAAAATATGAGATCTTAGGAGGAAATTTGCCGGTCGTTATCTGTGAGCTTGCAGATGGTGAGTCTATGATCACCGAAAGCGGGAGCATGAGCTGGATGAGCTCAAATATGAAAATGGATACGACAACAGGCGGAGGAATGAAGAAAATGTTAGGAAGATTGGTGTCTGGAGATTCAGCCTTCCAAAATAGGTATACCGCCAAAGAAGGAGACGGGACCATCGCCTTTGCTTCTAGCTTTCCAGGAGCTATCAAAGCTTTGAAAATCAGTCCTGGACATTCGCTAATAGTACAAAAAAGCTCATTCTTGGCATCGGAAGAAGGTGTGGAATTATCCATGCATTTCCAAAAGAATTTAGGCAAGGGGTTATTCGGTGGTGAAGGATTTATTATGCAAAGATTAAGTGGTAATGGTATTGCATTTATCGAAATCGATGGTCATGCGGTTGAATATGATCTAGTTGTTGGTCAAGAAATGATGATCAGTACCGGATATCTAGCTGCAATGGAAGAAACTTGTACCTTAGATGTAGCTATGGTCAATGGTGCAAAGAATATGTTGCTTGGTGGTGAAGGTATCTTCAATACTGTTGTCAGAGGACCTGGTAAAGTGATATTACAGACGATGCCTATCACTAAAGTGGCGGAGTTATTGACACCATTTTTCAATGATAAAAGATAATGGATGAAAGCGAGGAAAAGAATAATGAAAAAATCGATCAGTTTGCTTCTTGTGGTACTGATGCTATTTATCCTTGCGGCTTGCGGCGGCGATAGCACAGATAAACTAAAATCACCAAAGACCATCAATGCAAAGCTTTGGGATCTAGTTTATGATGAAGCTGATGGTTGGACCTATAAAGAAGAAAACTTTACAGATGATGATAATTCATCAGATATTGTTTTGAGCATTCCAAAAGAAGAAGGGGATTATGATTTGATTACTTTCGAGATTAATGCCGATATCGAGGATCCATATGATTTCCGTGATTATCTTAATGCTTTTGGATTTGATGAATATGAATATGAAGTAAACAAATCATATGAACTTACCAAGGTTGGGGGTATCAACTGTTTAAAACAAGAAGGAAATTACTGGGGTTCTCCATGTGTAAGATACCTCAATCGTGTTGAAGGCGCTAATGCGACCGTATTGATCACGATCGTTGGCGAATATCAGGATGAGCGAGTCGACAAGCTTCTATCTGGATTAACCTTAAAACTTAATGATATTGGCAATGAAGATGGGCCTTGGTATTGGGAAGGTGAAGCCATAAAGACCGATGATCATAAGGTTACGATCGGAGAGTATGAAATAAATAGTCAATGGCTTCCTTTTGAAGATTGCATCATTTCTAGAGAGACATTCGATAACTTGATCGCTGTTGTTGATGATCAAGCTTATCTGTTATTGGGAGGTGTTTTGAAACGTTATGATTATGACGGTAAGACATTGAAGTTTAAAGATGATATTAAGTTAGACAGTGATTATGATTATCTTAATGCCGATACAAAAGGGGGAATTTGGTTATCGAGCTTTACAGAACCTTTGATCAATATCAAAGATGGTGAGATAATTGCTTCTTATCAAGGAGCCGATCAAGTTGCTATGCATCCATCAGGAACCTGGGGAATAAACTACTTCTCTAGTGGAGAATGTAATAAAGTGATGATCGCTGGAGATGAAATCAAGACCGAACCATTGGTTTTCGAAGAAGTTGAATCGGTCAGATATTTGATGGTCGATGAAAATAATATCTTTATTAGTGGATCTGCACCTAACAGTGATGATCATAATGTATTCGTTTATGATCTGAAAGGTAATCTAAAGGCGAAATTAGCTGATTCTGAAGGCGAAAGTTTAGGAAGTATTACTTATATTACATCGACCAAGAATGGTTATATCGGTTTAGATGGAAATATGCGTGAATTGGTGCTTTGGGATAAGAATGGTAAGTATATAGGGAGTGCTAATGATTCTGATCTATTTGGAACTTATTATCCTTGGTTCTGTGGTGCCACTAAATTAGAAGACGGAAGCTTGGTAGTTATCATGACCGAGACAAGAGCAGATAAATCTGCCGAAGAATTGATCGCCTTTAGGATAACTGGATTTTAAATTTAGATAGGAAAATTAAAATGAGACGTTTAAGATCATTTCTTAACATATTTGTAGTATTTCTGTTTGCATTTAGCTTATGTGCTTGTGGCGGTAATGCAAAAGATGAAAATAGAATAGATATTGGAGAATATAGTTTAATCTATAAAGGTGCAAACATTGTGAAAGATTCTGAAGGCAAAGATGTTTTGATCGCTAATTATGATTTTATCAATAATAGCGATGCTAATAGTAATTATGTTTTGTCAATCTTTGAAACAGTAACACAAAATGACACGATATTAGAAAGTGCTTTTGTGTATAAGAATGAAGATATTTTTGAATCTTATACCGATAGTCAATTCAAAGAAGTCAAGCCTGGTGATTCACTTGATATCAATATAAGCTATGCTTTGGTCGATACTGTCAGCAAAGTAAATATCAAATTCGAAGAAACCAAGGAAGGTAAGTCTGCAACCATGGAGATCGACCTTTCTAAACTCAAGGTCACTGATAACAAATAATATGGTGTCTTAACGATCTAAGATCTGAATCATGACGTTTTCATGATGATATACCAATGTTAAACATATCGATACATATCGATGTTCATTACAGTTTGTAGGATTAAATAATAATACTAATATATTTAGGTTTACGATATATCATAGCGAAGGCGCCTAATAAGCATTAAAATAGCTCCCATTCTAGATAGGATGGGAGCGATATAACTATTTGATCATATATTTGTCGTGATTTGCATAAGATGAGGACTTTATGCACAATAAATCAATTGAAACAACAAACTCCTTATCTAATGACACCGATGATTATCATGGTCTAGATCAGAGATGATAGTTGTGACAGTTATGTTGAAATGAGGGAATTTAATGAGTACACAGATAACAAATTATCAATGTCCGAACTGCTTAGGGCCACTTCATTTTGTGGGTGTTTCTGGTAAGCTTGAATGTGATTATTGCGGCTCTTCTTATGATGTCGGAGAGATTGAAACTCTATATAAAGAAAAGGAAGAGAAAGCAGCAGAAGCTAAAATAGAAGCTGAAGCCAAAGAAGATATTGCTTGTTTAACTGACGGCGATTCTTGGGATACATCTAATTTTCAAGATTGGGGCGAAGAAGGGGACTATATGAAGGCTTATAGTTGTCCAAGTTGTGGTGCAGAACTTATTTGTGATAAGACCACTGCTGCAACATCTTGTCCTTATTGTGGCAATCCTACGATAGTTCCAGGACAATTTTCTAAAGAACTTAAGCCAGACTATATCATTCCATTTAAGATCAGTAAAGACGAGGCAATCAAGGCACTGGAAACTCATTATAGGGGAAAGATTTTGTTGCCTAAGACTTTTAGTGAAGAAAACCATATCAAAGAAATCAAGGGCGTATATGTTCCGTTTTGGATGTTTGACGGTAAGGCTGAAGGTGATGCTTTTTATGAGGCAACATCTTCTAGCACCTTCCGTTCAGGAGACTATCAGATTACCAGAACAGAACATTACGATGTGTATCGCGCTGGGTCGGTTTCGTTTGAAAGGGTCCCTGTAGATGCTTCCAGTAAGATGCCAGATAATCATATGGATTCGATCGAACCTTATAATTATGATGAAATAAAGACCTTTTCCACGGCATATCTTCCAGGATATCTTGCAGATAAGTTCGATGTAACGATAGACGATAGCATAGCTCGTGCTGAAGAGCGTTGTGAAGGCACATTAAGATCGGCTCTACGTCAAAGTGTAAAGAGTTATGACACCTGTACATTCATAAGAGGCAGTGTCAACTTGCAAAGAGGAAAGGTACATTATGCTATGATGCCAGTCTGGATGTTAAATACCAAATGGCAAGGGAAAGATTTCTTATTTGCAATGAATGGTCAAACTGGTAAGTTGGTCGGTGATTTACCGATTAGTTGGGGCAAGTTTTGGGGGTTGTTTGCTGCTATTTCGGTTTCACTATCAATCGTCGGATCACTGATAGTAGTATTCTTGATGATGTAAGAAGGAGGAAAGAAAAATATGAAAAAAATATATTCTATCCTTACGATGGTGATCTTATCGGCACTGTTCATGTGTGTTCCGATAATGGCATCGCAGTACTATGGAGTGATCTATGATGAGACCGATCTATTAGGTTCTCAAGCTTTGATCGATCAGGGTGTAAAAATCTTACCACAGCTTTCGAAAGAATTGGGAATTGACATACGTGTTGATATCTTGACCCAGACCAATTTTGAAACCGTTAATGAAACTGCTTTATGGGTCTATGATGAATATGATTACGGTATTGGAGATGAAAAAGAAGGGATCAGCTTGACGATATATCTTGAACAACAAGATGATACCGGAACTTATGCTCTAACCTCTGATGATGGATGGTGCATCATTGCTAAGATGGATGAAAGACGTTGTAGTAGTGCTGAACTTTCTAGCATGGTTTATGAAGCAGTACGACCATTCATGGATAAGGAATTGTGGGATGGAAGCGACATGAAAGCTACTAGTGAGGCCTTGAATCAAGCGATAATAGCGATGAGCAATGAAACTAGTAACTTCATACTTGAGCATTGTCCACCACTAACTTTGAATGATACCGATGCAAAAGAAGATACTGAAATCGAGTATGAAGATTATGATGTCGAATATATCTTCGATCAAAATGGCAGCCTTTCTGATGAAGAATGGCTAGATTTAGAAACTCGAGCAAAGGGTATCGTTGAAAATCGTAATGTCGGAATCTACTTTGTGATAGTTGATGATTATACCAAATATGGAAACGGAAGCGTTTATGAGGTTACCTATCAGCTCTATAATGATAATCAATTGGGCATTGGCGAAAATAATGATGGCATCATCGTCTTGTTGAGCATGCGTGATAGAGATTATGCTATGTTCGTCAAAGGTGATTATGCGAAATATGCATTTAATGAATATGGCAAGACTCAACTGGAAGAAGCTTTCTTATGTGATTTTGGAAATAACGATTGGTATGTTAGTATCAATAATTATCTAAATACATGCGATAAATATCTAGCTATGGCTGAAGAAGGCAAACCGTTGCGCGCCTCTTATTGGTTGCATTTTGTGTTAGTAATAGGTGGTTCTTGTTTGATTGCAGGCGGTATATGCTATCTATTTGTTCGTAGTATGAAGACCGTTCATCAAAAGGTTGAAGCTAATCGATATATTGCCAAAGGGGGGTTGAAACTTACTCAACAATATGATCGATATACTCACACCACTGAAACACGTGTCAAGATTGAAAAAGAAAGTTCTGGTAACAGCAGTAGCGAAAGTGGTGGTGGCGGTAGTGGTCGTAGCGGAAAATTCTAGAAGGAGTCCTGTTATGAGAAAAGTAATTATACTTCGTCTTATCCTGTTTAGCATTTGTATTACCACGACATTTTGTTTGGCGGCTTGCGAAAAAAAGGTGAAGAAGCCTATTGTGAACGAAGATATAGAGATAGTTAAAAAAGATTCACTTACAACATTACAAGAAACTATGAATCGTAATGATTATATAGCTTCGGTAGCATATCTAGGTCATAAAGAAAAGGGTGATAGTACACCGATTGATGGATGGATCAAGGAAAATTGTCCAGAACTTATAGAAGAAATGCCTTTTATATTAGATATTCCTTTGGAACGAATCGTTGGAGAATCTGATAATGGAGATCTATATTGCATCGTTCCTAAAGGGGATGATACCAGCTTGGGTGTCAATTATGTTGAATGGAACCTTATCGATGATGTGCTATGGCCAACACCAGATTATATCTACTATAGAGATGAAAATGCGAAACCGGTGATGGTATTTACTGGTTATGATAAATGGCGCGATGAACCAAATGTCGAGATAAATATAACAACAAATGATGGAAGATCTCTAATATGGTATCCTAATATTCATGCAAATGGCAAACCTATCATACCTATAGATCAAAATGGATCAGAACTATTTTTAGACTTTACCCAATACGATGATAAGATTGTTCCAGATTATTATGTCGAATGTGCGAATGAAACTCATTGTTTGTTGCCGCCGCTTGATCAAGGTTTGATGGATACAGCGTGGACTAGCGATCATTGGTATATTGATTTGGCAGAAGATCATTCTGATCCAAGGTATTCTGGTCAGATCGATATTTATTATCAAAATACCGATAAAGATGATTATGAGCACAGATATACAGGTACATGGATCATGAAAGATTACTTATTGCATCTTGAACTAGTTGATGATAAGGGTAATGTGATGGTTGGTGATTACCCGGTAGCAATTGATATTTCAGGAGAACATCTTATCATCCATCGAGAACATGAAACTTATTTTTCTCCTCCGTTCTTTGATGAAGGTGTGATTGCTATGGAGTTTACGGCATCGTATTATTAGTATTTGAACTTAACTTGCATATAAGATCGAAAGGAGATACATATGGGAATTTTTGATAAATTGAAACAAACAACGATGAACACAATAGCAACGGCAAGTACTTCATTGAATAGTAAATGCGAGACCTTTACTTTTACAGCACTTCCTGAAAGTCTCGATGAATTAAAAGCTCTCCCAGAAGCTGCTTTAGATACACCATTTAAAACTGCTGCTTTGACCGTTTTAGCATTATGTGCTTATGCTGCTGATAAGAACATCGGTTTAGAAATGTTGAATTGGTTGCGCGGTCCGAGACCATTAAATGGTCAAGAAATATCATTTTTGAACGATCGGTTTCGTGATGGTAAGACTTATCTACCTTTTGCATATTTTGTAGGTGCGATTCCAGATAATAATTACACGCCAACCGAACCCTATACCATCAAGATCATGAGCAATCACATTTCCGAAGAAGAAGCAGGTTACATGAAGTTATTTATCCCATGTGGCGGAGCAGATGATCCACGCCCGATCAAATTGCGCCAAAGAAAAAGTGATGCGAAATGGTTTTTGTGGGAACAATATCTACTTACTAATGTAAAAACCCCAAAAATCAACGACCATTGGGCATAAGGGATTTACTGTAAGATTTTTATAGTTCAGTCATAGTGCTTGCAGGTTTGATTTGGTATTGGGATATTGGTATAATCGCGCATTAAAGCAGAGAAAGATAATTATGAAAACAATTCTATTTATTTCAACAAATAAAATACTTGCTCAAGGAATATCAACAACCATTCTATCAAAGCAAGACAACAATTTCCGGTGGAGGGAATTATTCAATTATAAGCAAGCGGTTGTTGGAACCGATATTTTTCAAGCCGATATAGTGATATTAGATGTAGTAGATCAAAGAGATATGGAATGTGCGATAGAGATATGTCAAACATTAAGAAGACAAAAAAGAATTATAAAAATTTTGCTTCTTGTGAGGCCAGAACAAGAATTTGTTCGCAAAAAATCTGTTGAAGTTCAAAATGTAGGCATCATAGATAACTTTGTTTTTTATGACAATTCTTTAACATATCTTCTTGCCAAATTAGAGTCTTTATAAAACAAATAATATATTTAATTTTTTCAAAGATAATATTTATATTTAAAACGACTAAAGTATAACTACATTTGTTAATGAAAAACGACTAAATTTATTCATAGATGAATTAAAAGTATATAATTACATATCTTGTTATTTATTTTATATTGCCGCTTTGTTAAAAGTCATCTCTAAACTTGAGAATTTAACAATATACTTAAAAATATCACTATCAGAAATTAATATATTGTACTGATTAAATAAAAAGAACTGATCATTCTAAGTTAAAGTGATCAGTTCTTTACTTTTTTAAATACTATTATTCGAATTCGATCTTGGCGATCCTTACAATCCAATGAGTGCCGTAATAGAATCCGGTTGCCCGGTAGCTTACTTTATCGCCATCCTGACTGAAGAGCAGTTTCTCACCGTTATCGACCCAGTGCATGGACTTGACTTTGCCCTTAACGCCCTCCAGAGTATGGCCTTCTTCGTTGCTTTCGTAGGCAACGACAACATCTTTTGGTCCTAATAAAGGCAGATCATGGACATAGGCATAGGCATGCTCACCTTTAGTCAAAACGAAATCCTTTTCATGATTGCATTTGATCGGACTAGGCTTGCCCTCATAAAGTGATTCTTCGGCCATTTTGGTCCATTTACCGATGATCTCAAGTAAAGCTTCGGTGATCTTAGTAATACCGCCCTGCGGCTCTAAGCCGATATTTAAAAGATAATTTGCTCCAACTTTGCGGGCATGACATAATCTTTCGATCATCTGTCGTGGACTCTTATAATCTAGGTCATCTTTAGCAATGCCCCAATGGCGATTCATGGTCTGGCACATTTCAGCAGTAACATATTTGCTCATGCCTTCCCGATCCATCGGGGTAGCCTGACCTTGTTCAAAGGTTACGCTGTCTATTTCCGGATGACCCGTTTTGCCCTGTTCGCTCAGGCCGGTATTATTGATGATCATTGCTTCCGGTTGAAGCCTTCTGATCATACCGTACAGTTCATCCAATTTCCAGTCAGCTCCCCGTTTAGACCAGTTGCCGTCAAACCATAATCCGCCGATCTTGCCATAGTTAGTGCAAAGGATCTCGACCGATTTGCGCAAATACTCTAAGTAAGCGTCGAAGTTATCATCAAAATCCGGATGAACCCAATCCAATGTAGTGTGGTATAAAACCGGCAGGATACCCTCTTTATGACATTCGTCAACAAATTCTTTCACGAGATCGCGGCCGCATTTTGGGGCGTGAACCGAATCATATTCATTAAGACCGCAGGTATCATAAAGAGAAAAGCCATCATGATGACGGGTAGTCAAGGTGATGTATTTCATCCCGGTCTTTTTAGCCAATGCAACGATCTTTTTAGGATCGAAATCAGCTGCAGTAAAATTATTAAATAGTTCCTGATATTTCTCTTTTGAAATATGGTGGAGGTTCATTGTCCATTCACCTTGCTGCAATTGAGAATACAATCCCCAATGGATGAACATGCCAAAACCTCTTTCTTCAAATTCGGCAATATACTTTGCCGGTACAGGTACGCTCATTCTTAACCCCTCTCTTTCGATATTATTCTATCAAATTTTATTGACTAATATATCAGTAATCGTTATGCAACCTTAATAAAAATTTAGGTTAGATAAAACGGCTGTAAAGATAGCGCGATTATTATGATAGCGATATCAGTAAATAAGAAAGGAAGATGATATGAACAATGTAATGGGTTATTTAAAACAAAGAGCCAAAGACAGCTATGATCTGACGGCGGTCATTGAAGAAGACAGATCCTGTACTTATGGCGAACTTTACAGACGTAGTCTGCAAGTTGCTTCAGCATTAAAAAAGATCGGCATCAGCAAAAAACCGGTAATCGTAATGATGGACAAGGGAATATCGGCTCTGTTCGCTTTCTTTGGAATAGCATATTCCGGTAATCATTACTGTTTGATAAATCCTGATTTGCCACCATCTCGTGCCAGAGCGATCAAAGATATTCTTAGTACACCATATGTAATTACCGACAGGAAATATCATAAGCAAGCCAAAGAATGGTTTTGGGACAGTGAATGCCTGATGATTGAAGATCTTATCGAAGATAAGGCCGATCCTGCATTAGCTGAGATTGCTTATGAGCAGACGATCGATACTGATCCGCTTTATATAAATTTTACTTCGGGATCGACCGGCGTTCCAAAGGGCGTCATGATTGCCCATCATTCGGTCATTGATTTTATCGATACTTTTACTGATGCTTTCGGAATCGATAAAAATGAAAGGATCGGCAATCAGGCTCCGTTTGATTTTGATGTTTCGGTCAAGGATATATATTCTTGTCTTAAAACCGGAGCGACGCTCGTCATAATTCCCAAACGTTATTTTTCATCGCCTAAAGAACTGATTGATTATCTATGCGATAAAGAAGTGACAACTTTGATCTGGGCCGTTTCAGCGTTAAGCCTTATTTACACCTTTCATGGTCTTGATTACCGCGTTCCATCCAAGATCAGCAAAGTTATGTTCAGCGGCGAAATAATGCCTTTAAAACATTTAAAATCCTGGCAAAAGGCCTTGCCGAAGGCAAAATTTGTCAACTTATACGGTCCAAGCGAAATTACCTGTAATTGCACTTATCATGTCATTGATCCTGACCGCGACTATTCGTCTGCCATCCCGATTGGCCGTCCTTTTTCAAATAATGAAGTATTTTTATTGGATGAAGACAGATGCCGCATTGAAACAGTCGAAAGAATCGGCGAGATCGCCGTTCGGGGCAGGGGCCTGGCGCTAGGATACTATGGCAATAAAGAAGAAACACAAAAACATTTTATTATTGATCCCGGCTGTGACCGCTACGAAGAAAGAATATATTTGACCGGCGATCTGGGTCACTTTGATCAAAATGGTGATTTGATTTTTGACGGCCGTAAAGATTTTCAGATCAAGTATCTCGGTCATCGTATCGAACTTGAAGAGATCGAAAAACAAGCGATGAGCTTAATTGGTATCGAACAGTTCTGTTGTCTTTTTGACAGTGAAAAACATCGCCTCTATGGTTTTTATGTCGGATCGCTATCGAGGAATGAACTGGTCAGGGAGCTTGGACAAAAATTGCCGGAATATATGATTCCGACCAAAATCATTGGTCTTGAAATGATGCCGCTGTCCAAAAACGGAAAAATTGACCGGCGTTTGCTCATGGAGGCGGCAAAAGGAGGAAAAAAAGATGGATAAAAAAATGATGCAAAGACTTGCTATGCGATATTCAACCCCTTTTTATGTCTTTGATATTGAAACATTAAGAAATGATGTCAGGTATCTGCGTGAAATATTCGGTGACCGTGCTGAACTATGTTATGCCGCCAAAGCAAATACTTTCATACTTAAAGAAATATCAGGGATGATTGATCGTTTCGAGATCTGCTCACCGGGCGAATTGAAAATCTGTCAAACACTTGGAATAGAGGATGAAAAGATTGTTCTGTCGGGTGTTTATAAAGCTAAAGAAGATATAGAAATATTGTTTAAAGAAAAAAAACCAATCGGCATTTATACGGTCGAATCGATCAGACAGTATCTGCTTCTTGAGACGCTGGCCGAAAAATATCATCAGTCAATTAAACTGATTTTGCGTTTGAGCAGCGGCAACCAGTTCGGATTAAGCAAGGAAGAGATCCGCTCCGTTATCAGCAATATCCAAAAGGCTTATATTACCGTCGTAGGTCTGCAATACTATTCCGGCACACAAAAAAGATCATTTAAAGTTATAGACCGTGAACTTGATAATATAGTATCCTTTGTTGAAGAGCTAAAACAGGAATGTGGACCGGAATTTAATATCTTGGAATATGGTCCTGGCTTAAAGGTTGATTATTTTGATGATAAAACTGTTTCGGATAGCGAATATTTAAGAGAAGTAGCTGATAGAATAAAAGCTTTGCCGGCTGATTTGAAAATCGTGCTGGAGATCGGCCGAAGGATGACAGCAAACTGCGGCCATTATTTCACCAAAGTAGTCGATATCAAGACAAATAAAGAGCATAACTATGCTGTCGTTGACGGCGGTATTCATCAATTGGCTTATTTCGGTCAGAGCATGGCAATGAAAATACCGCCATTTACGGTTTTGAGCAGCAATTTTGATGCAGATAAGGAAAAATGGAATGTCTGTGGTTCTCTTTGCACAGTTAATGACATTCTTTTAAAAGAGATTCCTGTGGTTCCGCTTGGAATCGGTGATACCTTTGTTTTTCATAAGGCCGGAGCTTATTGTGTAAGCGAGGGAATTGCTCTCTTTTTGAGCCGGGATATACCGGATGTTATTTTAATTGATAAAAAACAGGAGCGGATCGTTCGTTTGGATCAGAATGCCGCAAATCTTAATTGTCCTAAATATGATCTATAAAGAAAGGAATAAATATGGAAAAAATAATTGCAATTTTAGAAGATATCAAACCGGGGATCGATGTTTCTTCGGTTAAATTAGTCAGTGATCGTCACCTGGATTCTTTGGCCATCCTGTCTTTGATCGCCGAGATAGAAGATGAATACGGCATTATGATCCCTGCCGTTGAGATCAATCCGGATAATTTTAATTCCGTTGAAAGTATTTTTGTTATGGTTAATCGCTTGTTAGCAGAGGATTAAGTATGGATTCCTATTACTCATTATCATTTTGGGTAGTATTTATACCGCTGACGGCACTGTTATATCAACTATTTCCGCGCCGTTTGCGTCCCCTGGTTTTGCTTGGAGCCAGTTATTTCTTCTTCTGGTCGATCAGTGGGAAACTTATTGTTTACGTTCTGTTTTCGGCGTATTCAATTCATCATTTCGGTCTTTGGTTGACAAATCTGCAGACTGAATGCAATCAGTTGACCTTTGATTTGCCTAAAGATAAAAGAAAAGCGATCAGATCTGAATACAGCAAGAGAAAAAAGCGGGTACTGGGAGCAGGGGTGTTTCTGCATATCGGAATGTTGTTTGTCCTTAAATATTCGGCTTTCTTTCTAGGGGATCTCAACAGTTTATTTGATTTTTTAAAGCTCTCGGTAAATGTCCCGATACCGCATTTTATCCTGCCGATCGGCATTTCATTTTATACTATGCAGGCAGTTGCTTATATGATTGATGTTTATCGGGGAGTTGTTGTTGCCGACAGAAATCTGTTAAGACTGTCATTATATCTTACTTTTTTCTCTGGGATCATAGAGGGGCCTATCTGCCGTTATCAGGAAACAGCAGAACAGTTATGGTCAGGCCGGCCGATCACATATCATTCTTTGACTTTCGGTCTCCAGCGCGTTTTGTTCGGAGTCTTTAAAAAGGTAGTCATTGCCGACAGATTAAATCTTTTGATCAAAACGGTCTTTGATAATTATTCTTTTTATGACGGCGAGATCATCATCGTGGCTGTAATCGCCTATACGATTCAGTTGTATATGGAATTTTCCGGAACGATGGATGTGGCTATTGGTGTTGCCGAGATCTTTAATATAAAGATGCCGGAAAATTTCGCGCGTCCTTTCCTGGCTTTAAACATCGCTGAATTTTGGCAAAGATGGCATATCACTTTAGGAGCATGGTTTAAGGATTATATTTTTTATCCATTGTCAATGGCTGGACCGATCAAAAAAATTAATATCCGCTTCCGCAAATATTTCGGTTATTATTATGGACCTTTGCTTGGTGGGTCAGTTGCCTTGCTGGCGGTATGGCTGGCTAACGGTTTGTGGCATGGGGTTGGCTGGCGTTATATCTTTTTTGGACTTTATCACTTTGCTTTAATTTTTTGCGGCAATTTGATCAAACCGCTCAGTTTGAAATTGACCGATAAGCTGCATATTAATCGCCAGAATTTGCCGTTTCGCCTTCTTCAAATAACGAAGGTTGCGATCTTGGTCGGTTTCGGCGAATTGTTTTTTAGAGCACGAAGTCTGAAAACCGGTCTGAAGATGGCCTATAAAATGTTCACTGCCACTTCTGCCAATGCTTTTTTCAATAATGGTATTTATAAACTGGGAATGGATCGCCGTGATTTTTATATTATTGCCGCGGCTTTATTAATTGTCGCAATCATTCATCTGATGCAGGAAAAAAAGATCGATGTAAGGAAGTTTATAGCCCAAAGACCACTTTTGATCAGATGGAGCTTATATTATGCTTTGATCATGTTTATCGTGATCTTTGGGGCCTATGGTCAGGGTTATCTGCCGATCGATCCGATGTATGCCAATTTTTAGGAGGAAATTTATGATAGAAAAGATCAAAACAGGATCAAAGATTCTTGTCTTTATTGCTTTGCTGGCAGCGATACTTCATTATTCGGCCTTCCTTTTTGTTTCTGACACCTATATAAAAGGGCAGGGAAAGACTGATGTTTTTGCAAATGCCATTCTATCAGAAAAGGATAACGACATTGAAGTCTTATTCATGGGTGACAGCGAAGCCTATTCTGCTTTCTCACCGCTGGCCATGTATGAAAGAAAAGGTTTTACTTCATATGTTCTGGCTACTTCTGCTCAACCTCTATACTATACTCAAAGTTTGCTTGAGCGTACATTAAAGAATCAAAAACCTAAAGTACTGGTGTTGGAAACGAACCTGATCTACCGCAATATTGTCGCGTCAGATTCGATCGCTCATAAAATTGGCGATATTTTCCCGATTTTTGAGTTGCATGATCGATGGAAAAGCGTAACATTGAATGCTGATTCATCCTATAGCAGCGGTAAAGACAAAACGATCAAAGGATATTATTTCTCCAAAGCGATCGACGGAGTCAAGGATCTTTCAAAATATATGGCTCCCACCAACGAATTAAGACCGATCGAAAGTATTAACAGAAGCATATTGGATCAGATCATCAGGATCTGTCATGATAATGATATGAAAGTCGTATTTGTCAGTACTCCTAGCACAGTTAACTGGAATATGAAAAAACATAATGGGATCGTCGATTATGTAAAAGATAAGGACATTACTTATATTGATATGAATCTTTTAACCTTAGAGGAACCGATTGACTGGCAGCGTGATACAAGAGATGAGGGAGACCATTTAAATTATTACGGAGCGATGAAGGTCAGCCGATATATAGCCGATTATTTGAACGATCATTTTGAATTGAACGATCGTCGTAACGACAAAGCATATTACCATTGGCAGGATGCCTTACAAAAATATAATGATATGATCGGAAATGAACTCAAGAAAGGAGTTAAAGGATGATAGTCAAGGGAATAGGATGTGATATTGTGAATATCGATCGTATTCGGGATAATATTGCAGAAAAAATATTAAGCAAAAAAGAACTTGAAATCTATAACAGCATTCCCTCTCAAGGAGCCAAGGAATTTTTAGCAGGCCGGTTTGCTGCCAAAGAAGCGATTTTTAAAGCTATAGGAGCCGAAAAAATCGATTTCAAAGAGATCGAAATATCTTATGTCGAGCATGGCCGTCCTCATGGTTTTTGGCTTAATGAAACATTTTTGGTATCGATAGCTCACGAAAGTGATAAAGCTGTTGCTTTTGCGTTATGGGTCGATGAAACAATTGAAGAGCGAGCGAATTGACATAAATGAATTCAATAAAATATAATGATGACAGCATAGTTTTGCTTAAGGAGATAAAAATGTCATATCAGATCCTGATTGCCGAAGATGATCAAGATATTGTAGAATTGCTTGCTCTATATCTGCAAAGCGAATCTTTCAAGGTATATGTGGCTGCCGACGGTCTTGAAGCGATGGAGATAATAAAAAAAGAAAAAATCGATCTTTTGCTTATTGATATCATGATGCCGAAAATGAACGGCTATGATACGATTAAGCAGTTAAGAGAGAATAATCAGCTACCGATAATTGTTCTTTCAGCTAAATCAATGGATCAGGATAAAATACTAGGACTGGGTCTTGGAGCCGATATGTATATGACCAAACCTTTTAACCCTTTGGAAGTTGTCGCCAACATTAAGGCTCTGCTTCGTCGGGCCTATCACTTTAATGATAGCATCAATAAGGAACAGAAGGATGGCCTTTTACAAGCTGGTGAATTTACTTATGATCCACAAAAGCTGATATTGCGTAAAAACGGTGACATTATTCCCTTAACGGCTTGCGAATTAAAAATTTTCTTAAAGCTCTTGTCTGCGCCTGGCAGGGTATTTACCAAGGGACAGCTTTATGAAGCGATCGGCAATGATTTTTATGAGTCTGATGATGATACTATGATGGTCCATATCTCGAAGATTCGTTCTAAAATCGAAAATAATCCTTCTTTTCCTCGTTATATTAAAACCATTCGCGGTTTAGGTTATAAATTCGAATATGAAGACTCATAGAAAATATATTAGTTTCGCCTGGCTTTGTACGATTAATTTGATTATATATTCTTTAATCTTTGCTCTTTTCTATGGCGGATTAGCTTATTATACTTCGATGCGTTTAGCTGACGCTTTTCCGACGATCGACAATGTTTTGGAATATGAAAACAATTTGCTTGCTGACCAATTTGATAATATTCCGGTCAATCGCTTTCGGGACAGTTATATGATAGTTTTCGACGATAATGACGGTTCGGTTGTCTATGCTTCCGATGAGACGATATTGGATCAGATTTTTTATGATGATCTAATCTTTATTAGCGATTATTATGATTATATGTTTTTCAGCGTTCACAAGGAATTCAACGCCAACGATGAACTGAACTATGTGATTGATATTGAAAAATACGATGCTGAGGATGATTATCTGCAGGTAGTCGATCGCTGCATCCTAGATCATGAACGCAATATAATTGACGGCACGATGTTTCCGGGCATAAACAGGATCAGTTTGCGGCAGATGCGCTTGCTTCAGGGATCGCTCGATGATCGTATGAATATTCAAAAGTTGTCTTACTTCAATGAAGTCCAACAACCGCGGACGATGGTTTTTATTTCTCCGATGGTAGATTCGGCGGCATACGACAAAGTATTGGCAGAAAATGATCGGATCTGGCTGATGGCAGTCCCTTTTTTTGTTGGAGTAGCTCTTCTGCAAATCTATCTTTTTGTCAAAGTTATTAAACGGTCATTTGAACCTTTGAAAAGTGCGATCAGTACATATCGGGAGAGTTCGGTTTTTGATATTGATATGAACAAGATCCCATCGGAATTGCACCCGACAGTTAATGAATTTAAAATAATGCTCGACGAGATCGAAAGATCAAAAGCTTTAAAGAAACAGATGGATGAGGATAAACGACGGCTGATATCCAATATCACCCACGACCTAAAAACGCCTTTGACCGTTATCAAAGGCTTTGCCGAAGCACTATGGCATCATAAGGTCAGCAAAGACAAAGAGGAAAAGTATCTGCAGACGATTTATTCGCGTTCGGAAATGCTCAACGATTTGATCGATTCATTGTTTGAGTACAATGTTTTAGATCATCCGGAGTATAAAGCCGAGCGCAAAGAAGCCGATCTGGGCGAGTACATTAAGCAATTTTTGGCGGTGAAATATCCTGAAATCGTCAGCCATGGCTTCGATCTGGATATCGATATCCCCGATCAGCCGCTGTTATTTGCCTATGATGAAAAAATGTTCAATTGTCTTTTGGAAAATCTTATCGGCAACGCGCTAAAACATAACGTGGCCGGTACGAAAATATTTATAAAAATGATCAGGGAGCAAAACGATTTAAAATTGTTGTTTGGAGATAACGGCAAGGGGATCGACGAGCACATCGTCAAGGAGATATTTCGCCCGTTTGTCACAGCTGATGAGGCCCGCATAAGCAGCAGCGGTACCGGACTGGGAC
>CASFYR010000005.1 GCA_949298975.1 uncultured Bacillota bacterium
CTGTTGTTCGGTTTTTTGACCGGCAGCGTGGCCATCAGTGCTGATGGTTTCAACAACCTTTCCGATATGGGTTCCAACCTCGCGACTTTATTCGGTTTTAAACTGTCGTCCAAACATCCGGACAGCGAACATCCTTACGGTCATGGGCGGATCGAATATATCGTCGGCATGGTCATTGCCTTTTTGATCTTGTTTGTGGCGTTGAGTTCGCTGAAGGAATCGATCAATAAGATCATTCACCCGGAAGCTATTACTTTCTCTTATCCGGCATTGATTGTTTTGATCACAGCGATCATCATCAAGCTCTGGATGGGATTCTTTAATTTCTACTGTGCTAAAAAAACGGGGTCTTTGGCTTTAAAGGCCGCCGGACAAGACAGTATCAACGATGTCTTTTCCACTTCGGCAACGATGATCTCCCTATTATTTGTTCTGATCTCTGATTTTCCGCTTGACGGCTACATCGGACTTGTCGTCTCGCTGATGGTTTTAAGATCAGGCATCGACATTTTCAAAACGACGATGGATCCGCTTTTGGGCATGGCGCCCGATAAGGAATTGGTAGGCGAGATCGTTGATTATGTCAAGAGTTTCGAGGTGACCATAGGAGTGCACGATCTGATGATGCACGATTATGGCCCGGGACGCCGATATCTGACATTGCACGTTGAAGTTGACGCCAAAGAAGATATTATGAAAGCCCATGATGAGATCGATCTGATCGAGAGGGGAATGTTGGAAAAATTTGGTATTCTGACGACCATTCACATGGATCCGATCGATCTGGACGATGAAAAAGTGCAAAAACTGATGACAGTCGCGCAAGCAGCAGTCAGTGCGGTCAACCCTGCTTATACCATCCATGACTTTCGGATTGTCAGCGGGCCCAGCCATACCAATATAATCTTCGATGTTGTTTTGCCTTCCAACGATACCAGCGATCACGATGAAGTAAGACGGCTTATTGAAGCCAAGATCAAAGAAGCCGACTCCAGTTTTTACACAGTAATCACGATCGAACATTCCTATATTTAATAAAACCGGCTTGTCAGGCCGGTTATTTTAAATGATCATTTTTAACGACACCGTCAAGATTGGAGATCCGGTGTTCATGGTTATCAAAGGAGTAAAGGTCAAAGATAACTTCCGCGTCATGCGTATATTCATTTAACTGTTCTTCGATGAAGATTTCGCTTTCGCTGAGCGGCTTTAGAGAATATAGCTCAAAGACGGTGATGAAACGGGTATCTTCCTCTTTCTGATAGGCAAAGTCGTAAAAAACGGTCTTATCACTGTCTTTAAAATAAGATCTCATTTCATCGATCTGCTCTTTATCAAACATGAAGCGGATGAAATTATAATTGATTTCTTTTTGGATCGAAACGATCGCTGCCTTGACATAAGTAACGACGTCAAGATCCATCATTGCCATCTCTTCGTCGTTTGGTTTAAAATCTAACATTTGTCTTAGCGACATTTCTTTGCTTAACATTAAATGATCCTCCAATCTATCGGCTTTTGCCCGTTTTTTGTCAGAAAGTCGTTGGTTTTGGAAAAATGATGATTGCCGAAAAAGCCGTTATAGGCGCTCAAGGGGCTGGGGTGTACGCTCTCTAAGATCAGATGTCTGGGGTTGGTGATCAGTTTTTTCTTATTGCGGGCATTGGCACCCCATAAAAGGAATACGACAGGCGTTTCCTTTTGATTCAGTTTGACAATGATCGCATCGGTCAGTTTTTCCCAGCCTTTATTGGCATGAGAATTGGCCCGATGTTCTCTGACGGTCATGACGGTGTTAAGCAATAATACTCCCTGCCTGGCCCATTGGGTCAGCTCGCCGTGTGATGGTATCGGCAGGTTTAGGTCATCGTGGATCTCTTTATAGATATTGACTAAAGACGGCGGGATCTTGTTGCCCTTTAAGACCGAAAAACAAAAACCATGCGCCTGATGAGGCTCGTGATAGGGATCCTGACCGATGATCACGACCTTGGTGTCGGCGTACGATGTGATCCTTAAGGCGTTATAAAGGTCTTTGGCTTGAGGGTAGATCGTGTAATGAGCATACTCATAGTCAAGGAATTCTCTTAGTTTTTGGTAGTATTCGGAATTAAACTCGTCAGCCAGAACTTCATCCCAGTCATTATTAAGCAATCGCATGCTTATATTATAGCGGAAGATGCTATAATATAATAATGAAATTTGGAAAAATCGATGAAGCGCTCACCTGGATCATGCAGCATCGGAGCGATCATGCGCCTTTTGAGCGATTTAAGGAAATAATGAAAGAATTGGGCGATCCACAGGATGATTTCAAGGTCATCCATGTAGCCGGAACCAACGGCAAGGGGTCGACCGTTACCTATATCATGGACATCTTACACGCCCTGGGTTATAAAGTCGGGACTTTGTCTTCACCACATTATCGGACCCATCTTGACCGGATCCGGATCAACGGTCAAAATATTGATGAACAGTCTTTTTTGACGATCGTCAATGAACGCTATGATTTCTTTGTTGCTAACAAACTCAGCATGTTTGAGATGGATTATGTCATCATGTGCGATTATTTTAAGGAACAGGGCGTTGACTTTGTCATTACCGAAGTGGGGATGGGCGGCCGTTTGGACAGTACCAATGTCATCAATCATCCCTTGCTGAGCGTTATCGTCACGATCGGTCATGATCACATGAAAGAATTGGGCAATACCTTAAAAAAGGTGGCGTGGGAAAAATGCGGGATCATTAAAGACAGCTCACCGGTCGTGATCGGCCGGATCAGTGGCGGACCGCTTAAGGTGATCGAAGAGGAAGCACAAAGACACAACAGTCCTCTTTATCAGATCGCTGAATATCAAAAGGAAAAAGCCGGATCTTTTATCTATCGCGACCAGCATTACGAGATCATTGCAAAGGCCGATTATCAGCTCCATAACGCTTCGCTGGCTTTAGAAGTCATCGAAGTATTAAAATCGATGGGAATGATCGAATATGATCTATCATCAGTAAAAAAAGGTCTTCGTACTTCGCTTTGGCATGGTCGTTTTGAGATCATCGGTCATGCGCCGCTTTTGATTATTGACGGCGCTCACAATTTGGAAGGGGCAAAGGCCCTCAAACAGGGGCTAAAGCCGCTGCCGCTAAAAAAAGCGATCATCTTCGCCGCTTTAAAACGAAAAGATTATCAGACGATGTTAAAGGAATTAAAAGGAGCAGGCGATATCTGCCTGACTTCATTTGCCAATAAAGAGGTGTTTGAGGCATCAGTGATTGCCAAAGAACAGGGTTTGAAATATTATGAAGATGTAATGACTGCTTATGATGATCTGAAGATGACATATCCCTGTATCGTCATTTGCGGTTCCTTGTATTTTTTAAGTGAATTTATTGCTTTGTATGAAAGGAGATATCCGCTGAATGGCCAAAGATGAAATCGTAATCAAGGGAGCAAGAGTCAATAACCTGAAAAATATCAGCTTAAGCCTGCCCCGCAATAAAATGATCATTATGACCGGACTTTCTGGCAGCGGCAAGACCTCGCTGGCGTTTGATACGATCTACGCTGAAGGACAGCGCCGTTATGTGGAATCATTAAGTTCTTATGCCCGGCAGTTTTTGGGCGGACTGGAGAAACCGGATGTCGATGAGATTACCGGTCTTTCACCGGCGATCTCGATCGATCAGAAAACTACCTCCAACAATCCGCGTTCTACCGTCGGTACGGTCACGGAGATCTATGATTATCTGCGGCTGCTTTATGCCCGCTGCGGGATTCCGTATTGTCCGGTCCATAATGAGCCGATCGAAGCGCAGACGATTTCCCAGATGGTCAAACGGATAATGGAACTGTCAGATGGCGAACGGTTAGAGATATTGGCCCCGATCGCTACAAGGGAGAAGGGTACTTTCAAAGATGTCTTTGAAAAACTGAAAAAAGACGGTTTTTTAAGGGTTTATGTCGATGATGTGATGGTGATGCTCGATGAGGCCAAACCGCTTGAAAAAAATAAAAAACATACGATCGAAGTGGTGGTTGACCGGATCAAAAAAAGAGAAGATATCACTACCCGTTTGAGCGATTCTTTGGAAACGGCCTTAAAGCTGGCGGATGGTTTGGCGATCTGTAAGACAGCAGGCGACCGGCTGATCTTCTCGAGCAACTATGCCTGTCCGAAATGCGGCTTTTCCCTGCCGCGGCTTGAACCGCGTCTTTTCAGTTTCAACTCGCCTTTGGGCGCTTGCGATAACTGTAAGGGATTGGGCATTACTTTGGAAGTTGACCAGAATCTTCTGATCCCGGATGATCAATTATCGATCAGAGAAGGCGGCATCAAGTACTATAAGAATTTTGTTGATTCCGACAGGATCGAATGGCAGAACTTTGAAGCATTGTGCCGTCATTATCGTATTGATCTGGATAAACCGCTCAATAAATTTACCAAAGAAGAAATGGATATCATCCTTAATGGCTCCAAAGAACCGATCGCCTATGAGATCATATCCAGCAGTGGTACCAAATATTCCAAGAACAATTATATCGAAGGTATCAAAGTAATGATCGAAAGGCGGTACGCTGAGACCACTTCCAATATGATCAAAGATTATTACCGTACCTTCATGAAAGAATCGACCTGCACCAAATGTAATGGTTCGCGGCTGAATGA
>CASFYR010000006.1 GCA_949298975.1 uncultured Bacillota bacterium
CTGGTGCACCAGACAAGACTTGAACTTGCACGATTGCTCACACGCCCCTCAAGCGTGCGCGTCTACCGATTCCGCCACTGGTGCATATTTTTATTATAAAGCCTTGCAACGAAATGTCAATGTGATTATAATAGCAAAGTATGGAATTCAGGAAAATTATTAACGTTGCCGTAATTGCCCATGTCGATGCCGGAAAGAGCACCTTAGTTGATGCTTTTTTAAACCAGTCGCATGTTTTTTCCGAACATGAAGAAGTAGTTGAATGTGTAATGGATTCGAATGATCTGGAAAGGGAAAGAGGAATTACCATTTATTCAAAAAACTGTTCGGTGAATTATAAAGATTATAAGATCAATATCGTCGATACTCCCGGACATGCTGATTTTTCTAGCGAAGTCGAACGGATCATCAAGACGGTCGATACGGTCATTCTTTTAGTTGATTCATCGGAAGGACCGATGCCGCAGACGCGTTTTGTCCTAAAAAAATCGCTTGAAGCCGGATTAAGACCGATTCTGCTCATCAATAAGATCGATAAGAAAGACGCCCGGGTCAACGAAGTGATCGATGAGGTATATGATCTGTTTTTGGATCTTGAAGCCAATGATGAACAGCTTGATTTCCCGATCCTGTACGGCGTAGCTAAAATGGGCATCGTTCGTTACGATATTGCGGATACTAATGAAAACATCGATCCGCTTTTTGAAACTATTATCAAGCATACGGCTTACTATCCGGATAAAATGGCCAACGGCCTAAAGATGCAGATCTCGGCCCTGGCTTATGACGATTATATCGGCCGGATCGGTATTGGCCGGGTCTATGAAGGGGTGATCACCGCCAACACCGGTATCAGCCTGTCAAATGCCAACGGTAAAAAAGAAAATGCCAAAATAGCTAATCTATATAATTATCAGGGCTTAAAACGGGTCGCAATCAAAGAAGCGCAAGCCGGCGATATCGTCTTGATCAGCGGAATCAGCGATATTGAGATCGGAGATACGGTTGAAGATATGGGGGTATTTGATCCAATGCCTTCAATCGAGATCGAAGAGCCGACCTTGTCTATGAACTTTATGGTCAATTCTTCGCCGTTTGGCGGCCGCAGCGGCAAATATGTTACTTCCCGCAATATTAAAGAACGGCTGGCGAGAGAACTTGAAGTCAATGTCGGCTTACGGGTCGAAGAAACCGATTCGACCGATACTTTCAAAGTAACGGGCCGCGGCGAACTCCATCAGTCGATCCTTTGAGAGAATATGCGCCGGGAAGGTTATGAGGTTGCTGTCAGCAAGCCGGAAGTTATTTTAAAGACTATCGACGGGATACTGAAAGAGCCGATCGAAGAAGTGGTATGCTCCGTACCGAATGATTACAGTGGCACAGTTATCAACAAGCTTAATCTAAGAAAGGGACAGATGATCGATATTCAGGATGAAGGCAGTTACAGCCGGATCATATATCATGTGCCAACGCGCGGTCTTTTAGGTTACCGCAGTGAATTTATCAACGACACTAAAGGCGAGGGCGTAATGGTTCACAAGTTTCTTGATTATGAAGAATACCGCGGGGAAATACCGGGAAGACTAAACGGTGTACTCATTTCTTGTGATAACGGCAAAGCTATGACTTATGCTTTGTGGAATATCCAAGAGCGGGGACAATTATTTATTTCACCGCAAACGGAAGTCTATGAAGGGATGATCATCGGCATGGCATCCAAAAATATGGATATGGAAGTCAATCCGATTAAGAATAAGAAGATGTCAGCCGTCCGCTCCACCGGTAATGATGAAGCGATGAAACTGGTGCCGCCGAAGATTTTGTCACTAGAAGAGGCACTGGAATTCATCAACGATGACGAATTGGTCGAAATAACACCTGATGCGATCAGGCTGAGAAAGAAATATCTGACCAACCTGGATCGTCGTCGTCATATGAGAGAGCTAAACAAGGCGGAAGAAGCATAATTATTTTAGGAAAAGCATAACTGCAGGTAAATAATAGTCTGAAGGCAGAATCAGCAGACCAGATCTGATATCTCCCCTCAGACTTTTTCTTTTCAGATCTGATCTAAAGGAGGTGAAAAGAAGATTCA
>CASFYR010000007.1 GCA_949298975.1 uncultured Bacillota bacterium
CCCGTTTTACAACAGCTGAAGATATTCAGAAATTCAATTCTCTGAAAATTGAAACGATCTTTGATTTACGCTCAAAAAACGAATCGCTGAACGATCCTTTACCTGAAGTATTCGGCAAGCGTCGTTTCATCAACTCGTCAGGCATGATCTATGAAGATGGGGAAGATGTTGATTTTTCTCCTAAAGGTATCGCTCGGATCAGAAATTATCAGCAACATTTGGAAATGGTCGAATATCCGATAATCAGCAGCAATTCGCTAAAAGAACTGTATACGCTCATGTTTTTCAACAAAAGAACTTACGGTCGATTATTTGATGTTTTGCTTAATCGGGAAGTACCCCTTTATTTCCATTGTGCTGCCGGCAAAGACCGGACTGGAATTACAGCAATCTTGATCCTCTTAGTATTAGGTGTCAGCGAAGAAGATGCTATCGGCGATTACCTATATTCCAATGTTTGCTTAAAAAAATATATTGACCAGCGAATTGCGGAACATCAGGAAGCCATTGCCAAAGATCCATTAGTCGAAGACATCTTAAGGGAAGTTCATGGCGTCAGTCAGGAAGTTATTGCTTATTCGCTTAATAAAGTCAAAGAACGCTATCATGATTATAATTGTTATCTGAAGGAAGTTTTTGATTTAGATGAGACCAAAATCAGCCGGCTCAAAGAACTATATACCGAATAAAGATGCTAAGGCATCTTTTATGTTGTATAATTATGAAAATATTTTCTGAAATAAATATTGTTTTTTGCATTTAATTTACAAATTAATATCAGGATGTGTTGAAATTTATTTTCTTATGGCTTAAGATATTTTTATACACTTAAGAGGGGACAATATGAAAAAGATAATTACCTTATTATTAACTGTTTTTTTATTACTAGGTCTGACTGCCTGTGGCAGTGATGATCAAGGCGAAGACGGGACAATCAAGATCGGAATGATCGGTCCGCTGGAAGGTGACTATAGCGTTTATGGCACAGCCGTTCGCAATGGTGCAGATCTTGCGATCAAAGACTACAACGAAGCTCACGGTACAAATTATACCTTGGTTGCCTATGATTCCAAAGGTGACAATACCGAAGCAGTAAACGCTTATAACAAGCTGGTCGATGAAGATGAAGTCTTGGCAATTATCGGAGGAACGATGTCCGGAGAAAGCATTGCTATCGCCAGTGCCAGTCAAAGTTTACAAACCCCGATCATTTCACCTAGCGCCACAGCCGCTGACTTTACTAGTATCGGATCAAATATTTTCCGTGGTTGTTATACTGACCCTTATCAGGCTAAGATTCTGGCTGAATTTGCTTACAACACGCTTGGCGCAAGAACTGCCGCCATTCTTTACGAACAAACGGATTATTCTCAAGGCATTACCAAAACTTTTACCGAAGTTTTCGAATCAATGGGCGGTAAGGTTACTAACAGCGAAGGATATTCGACCGGCGATGTTGATTTTAATACACAGCTAACCAAAATTGCAGCCAGCGATCCTGATGTATTAGTACTGCCAAACTATTACAAGGATGACGGTCTGATTTCCAAACAGGCCAAAGCACTTGGCATTGAGTCGACCATTATTGGCGGTGATGGCTGGGACGGCGTCTTGACAACCGTCGAAGATCCGAAAGACATAGAAGGAGCGATCTTTGTCAACCACTACAACCCGGATGACCAAAAAATTATTGAACTTTCTAACCGGTACAAAGAAACATACAATGTTGATATCAATGCGTTTAGTATCCTGTCATATGACACGACGACCTGTCTTTTGCAGGTAATCGATCAAAGCGGTCAGGATCAAGCCAAGATCATTGAAAACTTAGCCAATGTTCAGTTTGATGGTGTGCTTGGTCACATGGAATTTGACGAAAATGGCGATCCAATCAAGGATATGAGTTATGTGACCATCAAAGATGGCAAATATGCCGCTTACGGCGAATAGTGATCGCACAGGGGGAGTGATCCCCTTTTATTATTAGAGAGGATAAAACAATGAATACATTTTCACAGTTTTTGATGCAGCTGTTCAACGGAATCAACAGTGGATCGATATATGCTTTGATCGCTTTGGGATACACAATGGTTTACGGTATAGCCAAACTGATTAATTTTGCGCATGGCGATATCATTATGGTCGGCGCTTATGTCTGCCTTTTGTCGATCAATGGCGGCTTACCTTTGCCTTTGGCAATCATAGCTTCAATAATTTCCTGCACAGTTCTAGGCATCATGATAGAAAAAATAGCGTATAAGCCATTGAGAAATGCCTCCCGGATCACTTTGCTGATAACGGCGATCGGGATCAGCTACCTGCTGCAAAGCAGTTTCCAGTTGATATTTTCCTCTAATTCCCGGCCTTTTCCAGATATCATCAACCTGCCTCCGCTAATCATTGGTGATATAACCATTGCCGGTAAATATTATGTCACGATTATTATCTCGGTAATCTTAATGACCGTCTTACAATTATTTGTAAAAAAGACCAAGACCGGTAAAGCCATGCGAGCCGTGAGCGAAGACCAGGGCGCTGCAATGCTGATGGGAATCAATATTGATAAAACGATAGCCATTACCTTCGGTATCGGCTCGGCACTAGCAGCGATAGCTGGTATCCTTTATTGCGCTTCATACCCGATCGTTTCCCCTTACATCGGGGCAATGCCGGGTATCAGAGCCTTCATTGCGGCGGTTTTAGGAGGCATCGGCAGTATTCCGGGAGCAGTGCTTGGCGGTTTCGTTTTAGGCATCATCGAAGCTCTGACAAAAGCATATATTTCATCGCAGTTATCTGATGCGATCGTCTTTAGTGTTTTGATCTTGATCCTGGTCTTTAAGCCATCTGGCATACTGGGGCAAAATGCCAAAGAAAAGGTATAGAGGTACAGTTTATGAAAAAAGCGATATATTTTAAAAAAATGACCATAACCTTGTCTGGAGCATTTATAGCCTTTGTTTTTCTCTCTATATTGATCAAATACGGTATCATAAACCGTTATTATACGGGTATTCTTATTTCATTCGGCATTAATGTAATATTGGCCGTCAGCTTAAATGTTACGACCGGATTTTTAGGTCAACTGACCTTAGGACACGCCGGTTTTATGGCCGTAGGAGCATACTGTGCAGCCTTTATTTCAAAAAATCTTGTCGGTTTACCAGATGTCGTATGTTTCATGATTGCTTTAACCGGCGGCGGATTGATGGCAATGCTTATCGGGGCATTGGTCTGTCTGCCGACCTTGCGGCTTAAAGGTGATTATCTGGCAATCATAACTTTAGCTTTTGGCGAAGTAATTAAAAATATTCTTCTGAACCTCAGTTTTTTAGGTGGTGCCAACGGCTACATCGGTATCCCCCGTTTTACCGATTTCGGTTGGACTTTCTGGCTGGCGGTAATAACCGTCTTAGCAACATTGTCTTTAATGAGATCCCGTTTCGGACGTGTGATTACCTCAATAAGAGATGATGAGATTGCTTCAGAAGCTACCGGGATCGCTATCAGCCGTTTTAAACTTCTGGCTTTTATCTTTGCAGCTTTCTTTGCCGGAATTGCCGGCGGTCTTTATGCTCATTACATGAGTATTATCGAACCGCGGGTCTTCGATATCGACAAATCGATCGAAATCCTGGTTATGGTCGTATTGGGCGGTATGGGCAATGTTCCGGGATGTATAATTGCAGCCGGTGTTTTAACAATTCTGCCGGAATTTTTAAGAGGGGTTGACAATTTGCGCATGCTGCTTTATGCGATTGCTTTAATTGTCATTATGTTATGCAAATATAACCCGAACTTCAATCGCCTGATCCATCGCTGGCGAAATAAACTGAAAGGAGCTGATCGGACATGAAGGTGTTGGAAGTACAAAATTTAGGAGTTAATTTCGGCGGACTTCGAGCCGTCGACAACTTCAGTCTTTCAATCAGCGAAAATGAACTCGTTGGAATCATCGGCCCAAACGGGGCCGGTAAAACAACTGTGTTCAACCTTTTGACAGGGGTTTATAAAGCCAGCGACGGTGAAATAAAAGTCAATGGCAAATCCATCAAAAACAAGAGCTGTCATCAGATCATCAATATGGGATTGGCCAGAACCTTTCAAAATATCCGGCTATTTAATGACATGAGCGTCATCGACAACATTAAAGTGGGGCTTTATCACCGTTACCGTTATAATCTTATGACCGGTATTTTGAAAACTTCCAAATACTTTAAACAGGAAGAAGCTATTAATGAAGCAGCTGTAAATTTGATGGATGTTTTCGGCTTGATGCCATATCGGGATTACCTGGCCGCCAATCTACCTTATGGCAAACAAAGAGAACTTGAAATTGCCAGAGCTTTGGCCACCAAACCTTCGCTTTTATTGCTTGATGAACCGGCTGCCGGAATGAATCCGCAGGAAACGATCGATCTTATGAATACGATTCGAAAAGTAAAAGATGAATTTGCGACGGCTATTCTGTTGATCGAACACGATATGCATCTTGTAAAAGGTATTTGTCAAAGAGTGGTGGTCTTGAACTATGGACAGGTATTAACTGCCGGTCCGACCGATCAGGTCCTGACTGATTCGGCTGTAATTAAGGCTTATTTAGGAGAATGATATGCTTAAAATCGATAATTTGTATGTTAATTACGGAATGATCGAAGCTCTGCATGGAATATCGATCGAAATCAAAGAAAAAGAGATCGTCGCTCTTATCGGTTCTAATGGTGCCGGTAAAACAACTACCCTTCACACGATATCCGGTCTGATCCGTCCGACCAAAGGTCATATTTATCTCAACGATCAGGACCTAACCAAAATCAAAGCCGATAAAATCGTCAAACTGGGTTTGGCGCAAGTGCCGGAGCGACGGCGGGTATTTGCCGAACAAACTGTTGAAGAAAATCTCATTTTGGGAGCATATACCCGAAGTGACCGAAACGCCGTCAAAGAAGATATGGAAAAAGTATTCACCAGTTTCCCCCGGCTTAAAGAAAGAAGAAACCAGCTATCCGGTACGCTTTCAGGCGGAGAACAGCAGATGCTGGCAATCGGCCGCTCTCTGATGGCAAAACCGAAGATCTTGCTTTTGGATGAACCTTCAATGGGCCTCTCCCCTTTGCTTGTCAAAGAGATCTTTCGTATTATCAAAGAAATCAATCAATCGGGAACAACCATTTTATTAGTTGAACAAAATGCCAAATTGGCGTTGGCTATCGCCGACAGAGCTTATGTTTTAGAAACCGGGAAAATTGCATTAAGCGGTACCGGTCAAGAACTGCTGGCCAGCGAAGCTGTTAAAAAGGCATATTTAGGAGGATAAAATAATGTATGTTAAAGACCGCATGACTAAAGATCCATACTGTATCAATACCAAAACTTCGATTTCAGCAGCTTTAGACATCATGTCATCTCATAATTTTCACCGCTTGCCGGTTGTTGATGAAAACAATCATCTTGTCGGTTTGATCACTGAAGGCGTGATAACCGAAAACACTCCCGGCAAAGCAACATCGCTGTCAATTTATGAGTTAAATTATCTATTGAGCAAAAGCACGGTCGAGGATATCATGATCAAGCAGGTAATCACTATTGATCCGGACGTTTTTTTAGAAGAAGCTGCCGTTAAAATGCAGAAAAACAATGTCGGCTGTCTGGTTGTATTGGATAAAGAAACCAGTCAGGTAATCGGCATTATCACTCATAATGATATTTTCAGTGCTTTTATCGATCTGCTCGGTTATAATCAAAAAGGTATCCGTTATGTCCTTAAAATGGAAAACGACTGTCCGGGCGAATTTGCCAAAGTTACTGACTATATAGCAAAGATGAATGTTAATATCAGCAATATCGCTGTCTATCATACCGTAAGAGGTATCGAAGTAGTATTGGCTACAAACGGCGATAACTGTCATCGCTGCAAAGACGGACTGGAGAAAGCCGGTTATGTCATAACTGACATTCTGGAAACTGAATGATCAAAAGGATATCGCAAGATATCTTTTTATTTCCTGTTATAATATAGGAAGAAAAAGGGGTGAATCAATGAATGAGTCTTTACTGCTGATCGGATCGGTTATTTTTATCTGCATCCTTTTGGATAAGTACATCAAAAAAATACCTGTACCGTCACTTTTGATCTTTATTTTAATTGGAATGCTTTTTGGAGAGAACGGTATTTTTCGGATCGTCTATAACGATTATGAGGCTGTTAATCTGACCTGCTCCGTATCTTTGATCTTTATCATGTTTTACGGTGGTTTTGGCACCAATATCAAGACGGCCAGGCCGATCATCATCCCTTCGGTCCTGTTATCAACGATCGGGGTCGTAATGACTGCCGGACTGGTTTGTCTTTTCTGCAATATAGCGCTTAAATTGACCTTGACCGAATCTTTCCTGATAGGATCGGTTATCGCTTCGACTGATGCGGCATCCGTTTTCAATATCCTGCGCAACAAGAAACTGTCATTAAAATACCGCACCGACTCAATGCTGGAAATGGAGTCCGGTTCTAATGACCCTGTTTCTTATATGCTGACCATAATTGCCATAGCCCTTTTAGGCAACGAAAAGATTGCCGTCATACCTTTGCTTTTTTCACAACTAGTTATCGGAATAATCTGCGGTCTGTTCATTGGTCAGGCTGCCGTTAAAATTATGCAAAGGCCATTGCTGCCGTCACAGGAAAGTCATACGGTTTTTATCTTCTCAATCATTATCCTCGCCTACGCCTTGCCTTCGGTTTTAGGCGGCAATGGCTATCTTAGCATTTATCTTTGCGGAATTACGATCGGTAATGCCAATTTATCCCAAAAGAAATATCTGGTTCATTTCTTCGATTCTCTGACTCATATCGCCCAAGTACTGATATTTTTCCTTCTTGGATTATTAGTGACGCCGGTTAATTTATCCTCGGTTTTTTTACCATCGATCGCCGTCATGACCTTTATCACTTTTGTAGCCCGTCCTCTAGCCGTTTTAGCTGTTTTGCTTCCATTTAGACCGCAGATCAACCAGATCATCCTGGTCTCATGGTCAGGCCTTAGAGGTGCTGCTTCAATCGTATTCGCCATCATGGCAACATTATCCTTCGCCGACCAGACTTACGATCTGTATAATCTGGTTTTCTGCATCGTCCTGCTGTCAGTGGCAATTCAGGGTTCAACACTGCCGTACATTGCCAAGAAACTCAATATGATCGATAACGATTTTGATATAAAAAGAACTTTTACTGACTATCAGGAAGAGAGCGATATCAGTTTTATCAAGCTGCGGGTAAATAAATTTCATCCATGGTTAAATAAAAACCTCCGGCAGATCAAAATGCCGCCAGATCTGCTGGTGGCTATGATCATCAGAAATAATACCGTTATCATTCCTGACGGCAATACTAAAATTTTAATCAATGATATGATCGTTGTTGCCGCCAGAGAATTTGAAGACCGCGATCATTTTGTATTAAGCGAGACCATTGTCGACAAAAACCACAATTGGTCCAAACGATCCCTGGCTGATATCGATAAAGATAAAAGTGAAAGAATAATTTTGATCAAACGAGGGTCGCAAACGATCATTCCATCCGGAAGGACCGTTTTGGAACCGGATGATATTCTCGTGATGGTCAATATCTAAAAATCACACCCTATCGGGTGTGATTTTCAATAAATGTTCTATCTATTATTTTGCGGCGATCAATAAATTCCTGATTATCACGATTAGGATGAACGCGATTGGCAAGCATGATCAATGCATCGCCATGTTTAAAATCAATAAGAATCGAAGTTCCGGTAAACCCGGTATGATATAAAGTTTTCTCTCCGATATCAGTGCGCCAGCCCAAAGTGCGTTCGTCATCGCCCACCTCAAACAGATAATCAATCGTCTCCTTTTTCAGGATCGACCGCTCATCAAACAATAAACTGCGGACAAAAAGTACCAGATCACTCAAGGTTGAGAATATGCCGGCACTGCCTGCCTGTTTTAAATAGAATCCTTTACGGTCATGAGTTTCACCTTGAATGCATCCCCGCTGTTCTGTAACCTCGGTAGGTACACAGTTTTCCTTACTGCGAGGGAAAAATGAGGTGTTATTCATTCCGATCGGATCAAAAATGTTCTTTCGGAAGCTCTCTTCCAGGGTACAGCCGTCAACCGCTTCAATAATAAATCCCAGTAAAATATACCCCAGATCCGAATAACAAATAACTTCACCCGGTTTACTGACCAATTCAGCACCATAAACTCTGTCGGTGATATTATCTGCTGTCAGCGAATCTTTATCAGCGAGATCCGCCGGTAATCCTGCGTTATGAAACAATAAGTTTCTGATTGTGATCACATCGCTTCTAAACCGAGGCAATAAAGTCTGGACTTTTGTTTCCAGCGACAGTTTCCCCTCTTCGATCAATTGCAGTATACGATTAGTAGTACCGACCACTTTGCTTACTGAAGCTAAATCGTATTGCATTGCCGGAGTCAAAGGAATGCGGTTAAAAGGATCAATCACACCTTGAACGCCTTCATAGTATAATTCGTTGCAGTTCTTGGCAACATAAGCATAACTGATACCGGCAACGACCTTATCTTCGATTAGTTGCTGTATCAATTGCCGAGTGTTGGAATCCATAATAATTAGAAGAATTTGCAGCGGTCTTCGTACTTGTTGTAAATGGCGTCGTTATCGAAACCGTCAACATTCTGGGACTGGAATACATAAGGGCGAACGCCTTTGTCGGTTAAGATGCGAATTGCTTCGGTAGCGACCGTATTCAGCAAGAACATACTGGAAATGCTGGATGCCGGACCGGTCTTTATACCGCCCAGTTCCATCATAGCGTCGCCGCTTGGGACACAGTTATCTAAAACACAGTCAACACATTCATATAATTTCTTGCCGCTGGCATGGCGGGAAGTTGTGGCTTTTGACTGTTCAAGATTCGTTACGGCAACGGTAAAGATTCCCTCTTTCTTACAGCGCATAGCCATTTCGATCGGCATTGCATTTCTGCCTGAATTAGAGGTGATGATCATGATATCGCCTTTTTGGATCTTGTAGCTGTCAAAGATGATATCGCTGACACCGGAAAGTTTTTCCATAGCGCCAGAACGGCGGGCACCGTTTGATGTGATCGTATCGGCGTCCAATATAGCGTTGACATTGCCCAAACCTCCGGCTCTGGCAAATAATTCAATACCGATCATGTGTGAATGTCCGGTGCCAAAAGTGTGGATAATGTGGTCATTTTCGATATTCTCAGCAAATTTCTCTGCCAAAAGGCGAATAGTATCAGCATTAGTTTCTTCTGCTTTTTTCAAAACTTCAATAATTTTAGTTCCGTATTCAAATAACATTAGATTCTACCTCCATATTTCTTCATCATTCTTTCGTTATATTCTTTATCAGCCGTTAATATTGGCAATTCGTAACCATCTTTATCTAAAATTTCGCAGGTTCTGGCCGCAATTGACTGAGCGATCAGATTGTTGCAAATCGAGGATACTGAACATACTTTGGCAATGCCATCCGTCTGAATCAGGGCGTCACCGTGCGGACCGCAGTTATCGATGACCAAATCACCAAATTCATATAGTTTCTTGCCGCTTGGATGGCGGGATTCTTCAGCCAAAGTATGCTTCATGCTGGTAACGATAATGACCTTGTGACCGTTTTTCTTGGCAAGAGATGCAATATCTATAACTACACCGTTGATACCCGAATTAGAGATCACGACAAAGATGTCTTCTTTACGGATGTCATAAAGGTTATATAATTTATCAGCCACATCCGGTCGGCGCTCAAATACATTGGTTTTATCCTTGAATACTTCCAGTGGAACATTGCCTTTGGTAACGAAATCAGTGGTTTCCATAATATGGATCGGGATCATTGCTCCTTCACGATTTTTGATATCAATACCCATACCGACTGAATGACCGCTGCCAAACATATGGATAACTCCATCATTTTCGATGCAATCAGCGAACATCTGAGCCGCTTTTTCAAGATTCTCTTCCTGACTTTCGTAAAGATTATCAATCAGATTCAACATTTCTGTTTCAAAAGTCTTAGCGTTAATCATTATCTTACCCTTCCTTCGTATACATCAGTCAAAGCATTATTATGAACATCGGCGCCTTTCAGATTAGCCGAAAGCAATACCGGTGCTTCAAGACCATTAGAAACAAAATCGTTATAGCAATCAGCTGTCAGCATCTGAGCAATGACATTAGCCACTGTTGAAGAGATCTGGCCAACCGGTTTGCCATTAACCACAACGGCTAAATCAGGTTCATCAGCCGTCATATCAAGCCAGGCATCGCATACATCAAGCAATTTTTTGCCGCTTTCATGTAATGTTTCCGCCCCATCGTAACTTTTCTTATTTACGACCGCTACTACTTTCTGACCCTTTTCTTTCGCTTTCAGAGCTAATTCAACAACGATAGGTTCGTTGCCTCTGGCACTGATGAGTACCCACATATCACGATCATCCAACTTATATAAACTCAACAGTTTAGGCAGATAAGTCAGATCATTATAAACTTCGCCACTATCAATCACGTCTCTTTTTGCCATGTCATTTAAAACCAGATCCATGACATTAATGCCATGATACGGTGCTAAACCACCGGCACGGAAGTTTAGCTCATTGACAAATTCCTGACCATGATTTGTGCCGAACAACTGAACGACACCCTTATTTCTCATGCAATCACCAAACATCTTACTGATTTCAGCCATCTTATCGCTCTGGCTGTCATAAGCCTCACGAATATGATCTTTTACTAATTCAAAATACTGTTTCTTGATATCCATGATATTATTGTTTACTTTTTTTCCTTTCTTGAATGGGTTTCTAAAAACTAATTTTTTCTTCCTGTTTTCCGCTGCTTTGATCTCTGAAGTCTCTTTGCCTCTTAATAGTTTTCGCAAGGCTTTATCAGCTTTTGCGACTTGAAAAGTTTCAGCAGTAAGACTTTGCCCGTTGTCCATCTTTACAAACAAGGCATATTTTTTTGTCTTATTTACATTCCATTCGGCAATTTTTTCAAAAGGAGCGTAAAATGCCAAATTATGCTGTTTCCAATGATAAACCAGTAGAGCATCATCATAAATCTCGGCAACCAGATAGTCTTCGACTAAAAATTGCACACACAAGGAAATTCCCACAAAGAATATTCCCAGAACCATTGCAAAGATATTCTGTAAAAAGAACAAAGCAACTCCACAAGCACCGATAATAATCGGTGCCAGAAATGGTTTATAAAATATTTTAGTTATCAGTTTACCTTTTCTTTCAATTGTATTTTGATCTACATAGAGATACTCATTATTGTTAGCTTCCATAAAAACACAAAAAAGACCGCTATAGGTATCCTATAGCAGTCCTTCCTTTTTAAGAGCGGCCATAACATCGATGGTCTCGTTGGCAGGAGTGATTCGGGAAGTAACACCATTAAAATATTCGGCTAATTTGGCATAAACCTGGGCGTCTTCCTTAGTCGCAGCGATGGTCTTAGTAATCATCTTGTAATCAGTACCCTGGACCGGAGCAGCAGTTCCGACATTGAATTCCTGAATGTTGAGTCCTGCTTCGCAAAGTGCCAATGCATCAGTTGGGAATTTGCAGATAACAAATAAAGTTTCATCCTCATGAGCTTTAGCATAATCGATAGTCTCCTGGATCGAGAAAACTTTAACCGGAGTACCGCGGGCAGCTAATGGCAAAGCCATCTTCTGGATACGGTCCTGCGCAACAGCATCGTTACAAACGATGATCTCTTTAGCGCCGATGTGGTTCATCCAAGTAGCAGCTACCTGACCATGAATCAAACGGCTGTCAATTCTCATATGTTTAATCATAATTAATCACCTCTTACTATTAGAATAACACAATTTCTGTTTTTTTCAATCCATAAAATAAAGGGCCTAACGGCCCTTTTTTTAAACGGTTTATTAACCTTTTACTAAAATACCAAGAGCTCCTAAAACGAAAGTAAGAACTGCAACCAATAAGATTGTTTTTAAAGGAGAAACACGGTATTTCTTAATTAATAAGTAGCAAAGACCGGTTAATACAACTGGGATCATGTAAGGTAAGATTGCATCCAATGTAGACTGAATTTCAATCGTATTGGCAACTTCTTCACCGGCTTCGTTAACGATTGTACCGGCCTCGATAGCAGCAACCTTCAATGATGCCAAGATACTTGGAATGAATCCACCGATAACAGTAATACCTAAGATGCTGGCAGCAACCTGTAAAGTATCGAATGTGCTGGTTCCGGCAACGTCGGCGATTACTTCTTCACCCTTACGGTAACCATAGTAGAACAATGGCCATCTGACAACGAAAGTCAAGAATGAAGGTAAAATAGCGATAAGAACAGCTAACCAGTTGCCTTCAGCAGCTAATGAAGCGGCCAAAATGTTCATTGGTGGGTTAAGTAAGATAGCTTGGATCGTATCACCGATAGCAGCTAAAGGACCCATCAAAGCAACTTTTAAACTGTCAGCGATTTCAGTCTGATAACCTTCTTCAAGAGCTAGTGAAGCACCGAACTGAACAGCACCAGAGAATGGGTTGGTGTTGTAGAACTGCATGTGTCTTTCAAGGTTACGGCAGATTTCATCGTTGTCGTCATATAATTCTTTGAAAGCAGGAACCATTGCATAAGCATATCCGGCACCTTGCATCTTTTCGTAGTTCCAGCACCACTGTAAGCATGCATTGTAACGCAGTGCTGACTTAGATACTGCTTTCTTTGAAAGTTTCTTATTTGTTCTTGCCATTATTCAGCACCTCCTACATACTTGTTCATGAACAATGCACCGAGTGCGCATCCAACAAGAGCTAATGAAATAGTATTCATGCTCAAATAAGCGAATCCGACATAACCAATGATCATGAATGGCCAGTATTTCTTGATATCCATGTAAGATAACAATAAAGCAAAACCGACAGCTGGTAAAGCAGCACCGACGATAGATAGACCATTAGCGATCCACTGAGTCTGAGTTGCGAAATCAGCAAGTGCCTGAACGTTGTCGATCATCAACATACCTAATAATACAGGGATAGTACGAGATAATGACCAAGGTAAAGTACCACATAATGTCCAAGTTTCAAACAAACGGATATTGTTCTTAGCTAAGGCGCCTTCACCTAAATGCTGGAATACAGTAGTGGTTGCACGGCCTAAGATATCCATCTGAGACATCAAAAGCGACAGAGCAATCGCAATACTTAAACCAACTTCATAGTTTCCCGTTCTTACTGCAACAACTGTACCGAATACAGTACCAGTTACATAATCAGGAATAGTAGCTCCACCGTATGTGAAGAAACCTAAGCTCATCAACAAACAAGTTGAAGCGATCTGGAAACCGGTTTGCGGATCACCAACACAGAAACCAGCAAAAACGCCAGCCCAGAGTACGTTGTTGATTGCAACACCTGACAGGGCTATAACCTGACCGATACCTACATAAAGGCCAAGGACAATCCCTAACATTAAATTACTCATAGATAATAACTCCTCCTGACTACATTATATGTATCCGTTTTCAAAAATTCAACCATATTTCACAAAATTTCACATATTTTTATATTTTTGTCCCACAGTTTCCAATTTTTATCTCTTTGGAATATTGATTTTTTACGGCAATGCCGTATCATTATAATAGAAATGATAGAAGGAGATTTAAAATGATCGGAATTATTTTAACAAGCCACGGCGAACTGGCTAAAGGTCTGCTCGAGACCACCAAACTCTTTTTAGGCGAAGATCTAGAACAAATTGAAGCGGTATGCCTGCAACCACAGGACAATCCGGATGAATTCGTCAATGTTTTAGCTGAAGCGGTCAAACGAGTTGACAGCGGCGATGGCGTTTTAGTATTCTGCGATTTGTTGTTCGGCAGCCCTTGCAACTGCATGGCTCGCATTTTAGGCGACAATGTCGAAGTTGTTACCGGCATGAATCTGCCGATGGTTCTTGAAGTCATGACTTCCCGTACCTTCAGCAAGCCAGATGTCACTGCATTGATCGAAACCGGCAAAAGCGGCGTCGCCGATCTTAAAGCTGTTTTGGCAGCGGCTGAATAATTATGATCAATTGTTTTGTGACGGATCTTGACGGCACTCTACTAAACGATCAGAAAACGATATCATCAGAAAATATTGCTGCAATCAAAAAGTGGCAGGCCGAAGGCAACTATTTATTGGTCGCTTCCGGCCGGCCTCATTTCTATTTTGAGCAATTGATTTCTTTAGGGGTCGAACCGGAATATATGATCTGCGGCAGCGGCAGCGCTTTGATAAGCCGAAAAGATGGACTTGAGTTTTTGGCGGAGATGAAACACGATATCGCTAGCGAACTGATGGATTACCTGGATGCTCGCGACGATGCTGATTATCAAGTCGATTCAGTCAGCGAAGGCGGCATATTCGGCAACTTTGCCAATGGTTATTTTAACGATCATATCAAAGGTGAAATCAGTAGCCGAAGAAATATCAGGCCTAGCAAAGATATCTTTCAGTTGCCGGAATTTCACATTTATAAGTTGTTTTTAGTCGCCCGCAGCGATGAAGATGCCATAAAGATTAAAGATGAGATTGAAAAACGCTGGGGCAAAGGCATAAGAGCCATGCATTCAGATATCAGATGCCTGGAAATCATCCCGTCCGATTGCGATAAGTGGCATGCCATTAAGACCGTCTGCCAACGACTGGGGATCACTAAGCAAAATATTGCCGCGATCGGCGATGAAGAAAATGACATCGCGATGATCACTAACGCCAAGTTAGGCTTTGCGATGATCAATGCAAAAAAAGAGGTTAAAGAGGTAGGCGATCACATTGTCGGTGGGGTCGCTGAAGCGATTAATATTGTGGAAAGGATCAATAAAATGAAATACCCGTTTGATGTTAAGACTAACCGTTTAAACACATCTTCTACCAAGTGGGACCGTTATAAATCCCGCTATGGCATGGATGACGTCATCCCTTTATGGGTGGCCGATATGGATTTTGAAACCGTTCCAGAAGTTAATGAAGCCATGATCAAAAGAGCGAAACACGGAATTTTCGGTTATACCGATGCCAGCGAAGAACTCTTTGAAGCCATCATCAACTGGGAAAAACGTCATCACGATGTTGATATCACCAAAGATAATATCGTTCTCAACACCGGCGTGGTCTATGGTTTATATGAGCTTATCGGCATGCTGGTAAAAGAAGATGAAAAGGTAATTGTTCAGCCGCCGGTCTATCCGCCTTTGTTCAATACGCCGCTTTCTTTGGACCGCAAAGTAATTTACAGCAGTCTGCTTAAAAAAGGACAGCATTGGGAACTTGATCTTGCCGGATTTGAAAAAGCACTTGATGATAATCCGGATATCAAACTCTACATCATGTGCAATCCACACAATCCGACCGGTAATTGTTTTACTGTCGAAGAACTTAACGCTCTTTTTGAAATCTGTTATCAGCACAATGTCTGGGTCGTTTCCGATGAGATCCATGGCGATCTGATAATGCCGTCTCATAAACATTACAGCGCTTTATGTTCGGATGAAAAATATCACGATCACTTGATCGTATTGGCTGCTCCGACCAAAACCTTTAATTTAGCCGGTATGAAAATATCTTATGCTCTGACCAAAAATCAGGAATTCCAGAAACAATTCGCAGCCAAAGCAAAGGCCAGCGGTCTTTCCAGCATCAACATTTTTGGTTTTGAAGCTCTGATCGCCGCTTTCAATCACGGTGACGAATGGCTAAAAGAGTGTATCGCCTATATCTATGATAATTTCTTATATCTTGACAAATATCTTAAGGAAAACTTACCGGCAATCAAGTTCAGCATCCCACAGGCCACTTATCTTGGATGGCTTGATCTGAGCGCTTATGATCTGCCTGACGATTATTTTGACCGGCTGAAATTTGACGCTAAGGTCGAATTCAATCCCGGCGCGGCATTTGATCCTTCATACAGTTCCTATATCCGAATCAATTTAGCCTGCCACCGCGATACTTTAAAGGAAGGTCTGGCCCGCTTAAAGAATTGGCTCGATAATAATGCCAAACTGAAATAATGATTAATTCAACCAGTCATGCTGACTGGTTGTTTTTTTATGGGATATTAATGATAAAATTTAATCAAGGAGGAATAATATCATGAAAGTATGGCAAAAATATCTGACGACCGAGGTCGAAGCATTGATCAAGATTGCAAAAACTCAAAACGAAGCAATCGAAAAGGCTGCCCGCATTTTGGCGGATTGTACTAAAAACGACGGGATTATCCGGGTTTTTGGCTGCGGTCATTCCCATTTGATTGCAGATGATGTGTTTTATCGCTCAGCAACTTTAGGCAATGTTCAAGCTGTTTTAGAAGAAGCGGTGACCGGCAACAGCCAGATCAGTAAATCCGGGTTTATCGAAAAAATGGAAGGTTATGCGGAAAAGATCGTTGATTATTACCGTTTCGGATCCCATGATGCCGTAATATGCATCTCTAATTCCGGCAATAATGCCGTTACCCTGGAATTTGCCAAAATATGTCAAGAACGGGGTTATCCGGTCATCGTTTTAACCAATACCGAATATTCTGCTACCTTAAAGGCAAGACACAGTTCCGGCAAGCGATTAATGGATTTTGGTGATGTTGTTATTTCCAACTGTTCCGCTATCGGTGATGCGGCCGTCGCGATCGAAGGTCTGCCAATGAAAGTCGGTTCAACTTCCTCGATCCCGTTTATTTTTCTGATCAACGCTATTCTGGCTGAAGCGGTCGATCTGTGCGTCAGAGAAGGATATATCCCGGATGTATATTACAACGGATCATTAAGGGTCAACGATCCTTCGATCGGCGATCATAACTTCGCTATTATTGATAAGTATTTCTATCGGATGCGCAATTTATGATATAGCTGCCCGATTTATTTTTATTTGTTAAAAAACCGCAGATGTTGTATATTTTAATGGGGAGAAATAATTATGCAACTTAAAATAAATCGAAAACTGAATTTTATCCTGTTAATTTACACTGTTTTGCTGCTCGGAGTGATTATCTTTTTAGTAGTCAACCGCGATATCTGGGACAATAACCGAATGACAATCATTGTTACCCTCATAGTAGCGAGTACACTGTTTTTAGTTATGTTTAAGTATTATGAAGCTAATTATGATAAAAAGATCATCAATAAAATGACTTCCAACGGCAATATCGCTTTGGCACGAATTGAAAAAGGAACATTTAATCGCATCATCAAGGATTCCAATAACCGAAAATACACAATCTGGGACCTGAATGTTACTCTTTATGATCAAAATAACGAAGTACATAAAATGACTTTCAGTGAAAAATTTGCATCGACCCAAACTTCTATTCCCAACGGTTTCATCTATGTGACTTATGACACGGATAAGCCGGAAGCCGTTTTCATTATTCCTAACATGCTGCTTGGGGCTTTTGAAAATGTCCCGTCGATCATTCAAAACTATGAGAAAACAGTTAAGGACATCCGTTATCTCAATGTTTATTTCACTAAGGGAATTGTTCTTGAAACGTTTAAGGAAAGCCTGCGTAAAAAGCAAGAGGAAAAGAATAATGGTTAAATACGGTTATCTGACGATTGATATCTCGTCGCCTTTCCCAACGACACAATATGGCCATTTGAGCCAGGTTGAAAAACTTTCGACTTACCACGAAAGATTATTTGCCCGCGTATTCTATTTGCGAAACGAAAGCTGCGCAATCCTGCATCTTTCCATTGATGTCTTATCAGTTGATAACGATCTCTGGCAAGAAATCAAAACCAGGGTCAAAGAGGTTTTGAATGAGGATGATTTAGAGGTTATCACTTCTTCAACTCACACTCATTATGCCAATAATATTAACGATCCGTCCTACCGCCGGTATTTTGTTCAAACGATCTTAGAAGGCTTGAGTGCTTTAACCTTTCATGAATATGATGAGCTGGAAGCCGGTTATCAAACGGTCAAATTTGATAAAGTAGGCCGCTCACGGATCAGCGGCTATGAAAGCGGCAACGAATATCTGACTTTACTGCAACTTTATCATAAAGAAGAAACTTTACTCAACATCATCATCCACAACTGTCATCCAACAATCTTAAATGCCAATGTCCCTTACTTTTCCAGCGAATACCCGGGATATGTTTTAAAAGCACTGAAGGAGCGTTTCCCTCATGAGGACTTTACCTTTATGCTCGGTGCTTCCGGTGATATATCTTCCCGTTTCACCCGTAAAGGGCAAGACTATGACAGTCTGACCGAATTAGGTGATCATCTGATCGAACGAATCATTGCGCTGAAAGAGGAAAAAATATCCCGTCAGGCCCTGGGCTTATCTTATACATCCAGGGTTCTGCCTTATGAGCATACATTTGCACCGATCGATTTAAGCCATATCCGCAGCGATCTGACACCAAGAGAGATGGAAACGATCGAATTCGGCAAGATCATGCGGGCTGAACTCGATAAAAATCATCATTCATTGGATTGCCGGATCATCGATGAGGCTCATGTCGGTAAACTGACTCTGGGCAAGTTTAATTTGATCTTCTATCCCAACGAGATGTTTTCTGCTTATCTTGATCATATCAACCTTGATGATTCAATGATCGTTTCCTGCTCAAACGGCTATGGTCCCTATATTTTACCGGTCAGTTTTCCTTACATCACCTATGAAATGTTTATCGATACCTTGACCGATCAGACAAAAGCAAGTATCATTAACCTGTTAAAGACGATATAAGGTGGTTAATATGACAAGGAAAAAATACAACAATCAACAGCGCCGGATCAATGGATTAAATATCTATTATGACGAACACAACCGGGCAATCTTCTACAATATCTTCAATAAATCCGGTTATGTGATCAATGAAAGCAACGAAAAGAAATATGTGACCTATTCGATGCGTTTGCCTTTAGGAGTGATTGCCGGATATTTCGGCGCGACGGTCTCCAACAACCTTCTGATCGGTATTGGGATCGGGCTTGCGGCTTATGCCTTCTTTTGTTATCTCTTCTATGGACGTTTCCTCAAAGAGCTGACAACGATCCCCAACTTCAAGCGAACCAAGAAAGATTCATTCATTAAACGGCAGGCCGAACTATTATCACTTCAGCGGATCATCGCAGTAATCATTATGGCCTTGCTGCTGGCTGTTGCCGTGGTGGCCAATGTAACGATCAGCCATTTTGAAGGAGCTATCGCTATGCTCAACTATATGCTGGCAATAGCTGCCGTGATCTTTTCTTTGGTTTATATCGGAGTGCTGATCAATAAACTGAAAAATAAATAACCATTAATAAAGGCAGCCCTGAAAGCTGCCTTTAAAATGTTCATTTAGCAGGAATGTCATCCCGATGTTTCAAGATCCACAATACTCCCAACGGGCATAGAGAGCAAAACGTAACCGATATCGTCAGATAATACGGTTCTTTAATCAGATAATACATCGCAACGATCAACAGCATGCCAAAACATCGGCCCAAAGACATGGCGGTTTCTTTGGCAATCACCCGGCCGGAGATATTCTCATGACTGTATTTACCGGTCATTTCCAGCATTAAATAACTGTATGGATTGCCGTAAAAAGCCGTACCGATCGCATTGGCAAAGCCAAAATAAACGGCGGCAAAAAGGTTGTTTATATAGACTAAAACTAAAGTTGAAGTAACGATAAAGAAAGTTCCGACATAGAAAAAGCGAAACAAATTATTATTATTCATCTTTTTGGCCATTAGCCTGAAACATATAATCGCCGCAACCGAGAACACCGCCAGCAGATTGGAATAAGTTCCACCATCCCCGCCGGTCGCATCATAAACCATCAGTCCGGTCAAAGTCAAGGTCAATGAATCGCGAATCCCATAAACAAAAGTCGAAAATAAAACTTTATTCCAAAAACGGTCTTTCAGCGACAGACAGCGCCATAAATGAAACGGCTCGCTGGAACGGTTTTCGATCTTCAGAGTTACCGTTATCAGGGTAATTAGCACATAGACGCCGATGACTAATTTAAAAATGTTGAAATAACCGGCAGTATCATCGCCTGACAAAGCAATGATCACCCCGGCGATGATTGGCGCCAGTAAACTGGTGCAGTTATTAAAGATACCGACATACGATAAGTACGGAGCCCGATCTTCCGGACGCGGGACGATCTGATTACAGCTGTTAATGCTATACCAGTATAATCCCTCTCCCATACCGGTCAAGATAGCTACGATGTAGACATACATGCTGTTGGCAGCCATCAGTTCTTCTTGCGTCAATACAAATAACAAAGACAGAACAATAAAGGACAACCCACAGGAAATCGGAAGAGAAAACGGGACCTTGCGGGTCATTTTCCCGCCGATTGTAAAGAAAAACGGGAAAAGACCGATTCTGATCGCCGTATAGATCGACATAGCAACCAGGGAACTGGTGTATTCGTAAAGATAAACATTGACGAAAACCGTTGAAAGCGCATTGGCAAAATTAAACAGCGCATTTATCAGGATCAGTTTAATCTCTTTGCTGTTCATAAAAACAAGACTTTAAAACTTCTCTCCCATAATATATACATCGATCGGTTCGTATTCCGGATCAAATACGACGATATCAGCGTCATAGCCTTCCTTGATCAAACCTTTCTGGTTAACATTCAATAATCGGCAAGGATTGATCGTGCAGGCATTATAAGCTGTGATCAGATCGATCTTGGCCTCTTTTATGGCGAAACGCAAAACCTTGTTTAGACGATTACAGCTTCCGGCGATCGTTCCGTTGGCCAGACGGCCGACACCATCCTCACCGACAGTCACATCACGGTCAGGAGTATGGTAAAAGCCCGGTTTAAGTCCTTTGATCGCCACGGAATCAGTGATCAAGATCAATCGGTCTTTACCTTTGATCCTCGCTAAAATATTTGCGGCGACCGGATGAGTATGCACCCCGTCACAAATCAGTTCAGCATAGCAGTCATCATAATACATGGCCGCACCTAAAGTGCCCGGTTCGCGATGATGCAGGCCCTTCATGCCATTATAGGTATGGGTAAATGAAACAGCCCCGGCCCTGACAGCCGCTTCACAGGTCTTGAAATCAGCGCCGGTATGACCGAGCGTTACCTTGATCCCCTTTTTCACACAATAGGAAATCACATCATAGTTACCCTCTAATTCATCCGGAGCAATCATGACATAAATCAGACGATTGCCGCTGGCTTCGATAAAACTGTCAATCACTTCCGGGGTCGGGATGATCTGATTGGTCAAAGATTGCGCTCCCGGAAATGCCTTGGAGATAAACGGCCCTTCGGAATAGACGCCCAACAGCTGCGCTCCGTTTGATCTGCCGCTCATAAATTCAGCAATATGATGCAAGCTGTTAATAATATCTTCGTACGGTGCGGAAGAAGTGGTGGCCAAAGTTGCCGTTACTCCTTCACTTGGCAGATATGCCATCCATTCCTTAAGCCATTCGATCGTCGCGTGATTGGAATCACCGCGATTATAGCCGTGGTTATGGATGTCAATTAGACCGGGCATAATGACATTATCGCCGTAATCCCGATCACATGGACACATGCCGTAAGGCAGAATATTAACGATCTTATCGCCGTCAATAACGATCTGCCTGGGCTGCAGTTTTTCTTCGTAATATACGTTCCGGCTTTGGATTATCATATACTGGCTCCTATAAGTTTCTGATGCGATAAAAATATTTATCGACCAATTCGTCGTTGTGTTTAGCACAATCTTCTTTCATAAAAGCCATGTGGCCGTTATAATAGACATCAGGTTCAAAACCGCGTTTAACCAGGATTTCTACCATTTCCGTCAGGATCGCATTATGCAAATAGATATTAGGGATTGAACTGGTTGATCCGACCTTCATCGGAAAACCTTCGATTTCCACTGCCGCATCACCGATCAGAGAACAGTTATCCAAAACTACATCAGCGACATCTTTTAATTTGATGCCGTCACGATGCTTGGTCCTTAAAAAATTGCTATATTCAACAGCGGTAATAGCAATGACCGGAATGCCTTTTTCCTTAGCTCTTCTGGCCGCATCGACCGGCGCGATATTATTGCCGGAATTAGAAATAACAATCAGGCAATCATTCGGCGTAATCCGGTGATAATCAACAATCATCGCTCCTAAACCGTACATATTTTCAACATTGTACGATTTAGTGATCTCAAAAGTTCCGGTAGCGCTAGGCTCTAAGAGAGCACAATAATTGGCCGGGGTAGCCGCCCGCCAAAAGGCATCGTCAACTACCAAATGTGAATGTCCGGTACCAAATCCGTAAATTATACCGCCTTTTTCCGTGGTATCCGCTAAGATTTCGGCCGCTTTTTCAATCTGCTCTTTTTGGGTCGAAGCGACCTTGTCAACGACCTCTTGCATTACTTTGAAATAATTTTCCCAAGCGTGCATATTTCATCCTCCATAATATCTTCATTGTACTATGATTTTTAACAAAGTAAATTACCAAAACGCAAAAAATAAATTTAATTTTAATCTTCGGTAATCACAGATGAATATATTAAAAAAGGGGTTTACCCCTTTAGTAATAAAACCCGGTCTTAGGGTCGCTGTACTCTTTTAAGCGATCCTGATAAGCGGCCAGTGCTTCTTCCCTGAAAGCCAGATCATATTCTATCTTCATCTCGTTCAATAAAGATGAAAGAAACAACGGATTAAGAATCAAAAGCGGACCGATGACATAAGTCGCCATAAAATTGCGATAATGAATTCCTTCTTTGGTTTCTCCCTTGTTAAAACCTGCTCCTCTTTGGGTTATAAATAGCGGCTCGATTTCTTCGCCATAATAAGATGTAGTAAACTGACTCTTAAAGCCAACGATTTTTATATCCTGATAATCACCAAGATATAAGGAATTATAACGCTTCATCATCGCCCTTATCGTATGAAAGGCAAAGATGCCAAGACCTTCGGTCACCGTCTGCTCATCGATGATCTTCTGACCGAAAATCTCCAATGCATTACCGGTGATCAAAAAACGCTGACCAGCTTCTATGGCTTGTTTTATATCTTTGACATAAGTTTTTAGTTTTTCGATCGCCAGTGCTTGCGCACTTTCAGTCATCGTTCCCATATAAACCAGATCGACCCTATGACTTAAAAAGCTCGGTTTATCGTTTAAGGATGTGTTGATGATCTTTACATCTTTGGCGCTGCGCTTAAGATAGTCAATATTGGCTAATTCGCCATATAGATTGCCTATTTCCGGATAAAGGACTTCTATAATCATTGCTTTTCCTCCTTAAGACGATCGATGATCTTATTCTTTACTTTCAGTGCTTCGCCTATCGAATCGGTACCATACAGGATATATACTGTTGAATCACTATTTAATAGCAGTTTATCTGCCGCCTCATCGATTGCGCCGGTTTTGATTTTAGACACATCAAATCCCGCTAATGCCAGCCGCAAAGTATAGTCTTTGCCCCGAGGCCCGGTCGCGATTATCCTTTCCACCTGTTTATCAAGAAGGATCTCAAAATCAGCGTCATACAGCCAGCAAATGTTCTCCGACCAATGTTTGGAATCACTGATGCTGCTCATCATCATGATGATTTCTTTTTTGCGATCAGAGGTGGCAATATACTCGAAAACCCGTGAACAGGCATAGGCGTTGCGGTCTTTAGCCAGCAGCATTACTACTTCGACCCCCTTAACCGTTTCAAAATTGAAACGGGAACGGACAATATCTATCTTATTAAGTAATTCTTCCATCCTGGTCATACTGTAACCCAGTTCGCTTAAGATCGTTAAAAGGATCAGTTCATTATAGATATTAAAAACCGAAGGATTGAGCAAACGGTATTGATGATTGCCGTCAGGACCTTTAAAGACCGCGGTCATCTTATCAGTATCAACACTGCCTAAAGCATAGTCGTATGATGGAGCTTTGAATTCACAATGCGGACAGTAAGCCTTGCCGATATTGCTGTAACGCACATATTCATAAGCCAGCTCATGATGACAGTGCGGGCAAACTCTGATGTCATTGATCAGGTTATGGCTTTCTTTCAGGTCAGAAGCCATTTTTTCAATACCGAAATAGACCCGGTCGTTCGATGGCAAAATGAGCGCCGAAAGCAGATCATCGGCATTGAGGATCAATTTCGTATCTTTACTGACATACTTTTCCAAAAGGGAGCGGATATATTCAGGATGAGCGTTGCGCATGATCGAATCACGGGAAAGATTGGTTATGATCATATAATCAAAATGAAGGTAGGGAAAAATCCGCGGTGCCGAACGCTCATCGACTTCAAAGACGCCGATCTTATACTTTTCCTTATTGAAAATATTTACGCCATAAATCAAACTGGTCGCAATGCCGGTATTGATATTTGAACCAAGGGAATTATTCAATACAACGAGACCGTCGGCCTTCAGGGCATCATTGATCAAATTTGATACGGTGGTCTTGCCATTGGTGCCGGTTACTGCGATCATTTTCTGCGGTTGGTTGACATAGGCCAAGAAATCCGGACAGATCCGTAAAGCGACGATACCGGGAAAATTAGTTCCGTTATGGTGAGTGATCTTTAAGGCAATGATGGCCAGTTTAGCCATGACCAAGGCAAAAATAAATCTAATCTTTTTCATAATGCGCTCCATCTTTATGCATTAGTTAATTATATATTCATTGGCCGCGGTTTTCAAGAAAATAAAAAGACGGATAACCGTCTTTCAGCTCCTGAAAATTAATTAAAATATTTAGGGAGGGTACTTTAAATGGAATGTTCAGGAGGATCTATCAAACAACTATCGCCATGATAGCTTTGATATCGTCAGCAGTGCCGCTGTTTTCGACTTTATAAAGGCACGGAACCCCATACATAGCGGCGATTTTATCACCAGCGGCACAATAGTTTTCTTCGCCATAACTGTGATCGCCTGAAGCGATGACTCCTTTCATCAAGGCGGCATTATCGCTAAGAAAACTTTCAACCTCGAAAGGAATATCGCCGGCACCATCGGTATAGGTAATCAGAATATAGTCTTCTTTAATACCGTTGGCATCAGCAACATTTATGTTATCGACTCCCAGCTGCGCAACCAGATTTTCAACATTGCCGGTCCGGGAAGCATATACAATCTTCATTTTTACCTCCTTGTTAGTTATTACTAACTTATCTATATGATACCTGATAATGATCTTTCTTGCAAGCATTATTATCTCTGTTATAATGACATTATGAATAAAGTAATGATCCAGTATTTTGAATGGTATCTGCCAGACGATGCTTCCTTGTGGTGTAAAGTCAAGACCGAGGCTCAAAAACTGGCTGAAAGCGGTTTTGATCTTATCTGGCTTCCGCCGGCCTATAAGGGCCAGGGTGGGAAATGTGATGTCGGATACGGCGTTTACGACCTATATGATCTGGGCGAGTTTGATCAAAAAGGAACGGTCGTCACTAAATACGGCAGCAAAGATGAATACCTGGCGGCAATCGCTGCCCTGCATGATGCCGGTATCGCCGTTTTGGCTGATATGGTTTTTAATCATCGTATGGGAGCAGACCGAACCGAAACAGTCAGCGCTACCACCAGTAAAGCCGATGACCGCAATCAGGATCTAAAGAAAATGAATATTGATGCCTGGACATACTTTGATTTTAAAGGACGAAACGGCAAATACTCAGATTTTATTTATGATAAAAGCTGTTTCAGCGGGGTAGATTACGATAACCGGCGGCAAAAGACTGCTATTTACCGTTTGGCACAAGACTGGGATCAGAATGTTGATAAAGAAAACGGCAACTATGATTATCTGATGGGCGCCGATCTCAATTTCAGCAATCCGGCCGTAGTGCAGGAATTATATCGCTATGGCCGCTGGTATCTTGACATGACCAAAGTTGACGGCTTTCGGCTGGATGCTTTAAAACACATTACTTCCGACTTCTTTAAGGACTGGCTGGATGCAATGTGCGATCACGCCAACCGTCAACTGTTTACCGTTGGTGAATACTGGAGCAGTGATCTTAATATTCTTATTGATTACCTGGATCATATCGATAACCGTTTTGCTCTTTTTGACGTCCCTTTGCACTATAAATTCTATCGAGCCTGCAATGACAACAGTAATTATGACATGGCCGATCTCCATACAACGCTGTCCGCCTTAAGACCTGCCAACGCCGTAACTTTCGTCGAGAATCATGATACACAAAAAGGCCAGTCTTTGCAGACGGTCGTAACTGACTGGTTTAAACCTTTGGCCTATGCCTATATCCTTCTGCGGGATGAAGGCTTGCCTTGTGTTTTTTATGGCGATTATTACGGTATCGCCAAATACCAGACCCATTCATTTAAAGAAGAGATCGATTTAATGATCAAAATAAGAAAAAATGAAATGAATGGTCAACGCCACGACTATTTCGACCATTTTGATGTCGCTTCCTGGACATTTGAAGGTCAAACCGGGCATGACGGACTGGCAGTTTTGATCAATGACGGACCAATGAATAATAAACGGATGTTCGTCGGTGCAAATAAAGCCGGCAAGGAATTTGTCAATCTCGTCAATGAAAAAGATTTGGTCATTATCGATACGGAAGGTTATGGTGTCTTTAATGTCGGCGGCGGATTATACAGCATATATATTAATAAGGATAAGATAACCGGGTATCAGCCGCAGATTTAGTTTTCAGTTTAATATTTGACATTCTTAAAGTAATTGATTAATATGATAAGCGTTAAAATAGACAGAAAATCAAGAGGTAAGATAAGTGCGTTTAGGTATAGATATAGGTTCAACAACGATTAAATGTGTTCTGTTTGACGAAGAGGAAAATATCATTTACCAGTCATACGAGCGGCATAGCTCTAAAGTTAAAGAAAAACTTCAGGAACTTTTAGAGACCATTTCGAAAAAGTTCACTGTCAATAAGATAAAATTAGCCATTTCCGGCAGTGCCGGAATGGGTACAAGCGAGCGACTGGCTATCCCCTTTATTCAGGAAGTATACGCCACAAGGCAAGCAGCCAATCATTTTTTGGATCATCCGGACTGCATTATTGAATTAGGCGGCGAGGATGCCAAGATCTTATTTTTAAGCAACGGCCTTGAGGTCAGAATGAACGGTACCTGCGCTGGCGGGACCGGCTCCTTCATCGATCAGATGGCTCAGCTTTTAAACCTTGAAGTAGCCGATCTGAACGAAGCGGCTAAAAACTATCAGAAGATTTACAACATCGCCTCGCGCTGCGGGGTTTTTGCCAAATCAGACATTCAGCCATTGATCAATCAGGGAGCATTAAAAGAAGATCTGGCTGCCAGTATCTATTATGCTGTAGCCAATCAGACGATCGGCGGATTAGCTCAGGGTCGGAAAATCGCAGGGAAAGTCGTATATCTGGGCGGTCCGCTGACCTTTGCCAGCGAACTGCGCAAAGCTTTTGACAATACGTTAAAACTGGAAGGTATCTGTCCTGAAAACAGTTTATATTATGTTGCGATGGGTACTGCTCTTTTAGCCGAAGAGGAGATCGACATCACTGCCCTTATCCAAAAAATCAAAAATTTAAAGAATGATCAGAACTATCATAGCCTAAAACCGCTGTTTGCCGATCAGCAGGCATACGATAACTTCTGCGCTCGTCATGCCAAAGACAGTGTGGTCATCCATGACGATCAGACCATTAAAGGCGATGTCTATCTGGGCATTGACGCCGGCAGTACCACTTTAAAACTGGTGATCATTAACCAAGATAAGGAAATTTTATACTCGAGTTATCGTTCTAATGAAGGAAGTACTCTGGAACTGGTCAAGGATGAACTGATCAATCTGTATCGCCGCAACCCGGAGATGCGGATTATATCTTCATGCAGTACCGGATATGGCGAAGAGCTGATCAAGAATGCTTTTGGCCTTGAACATGGCATTGTCGAAACTCAGGCTCATCTGACGGCGGCTTTGAAATTTATGCCGCAGGTTGATTTCATTATCGATATCGGCGGACAGGATATTAAGTGTTTCAGGATCCGCAACGGTCATCTTGACAACCTTTTCCTCAACGAAGCCTGCTCCAGCGGCTGCGGCTCTTTTTTACAAACTTTTGCCAGCGCCTTAGGATATTCGATCGAAGATTTCGCCAAACTGGGCTTTTTTGCAAAGCATCCGGTCGATCTGGGCTCCCGTTGTACGGTATTTATGAATTCTTCCGTCAAACAGGCACAAAAAGACGGGGCCACCATTGCCGATATTTCAGCCGGTTTATCGATAAGCGTCATTAAAAACGCCCTTTACAAAGTTATCCGGACCACAAACTTGGAAGAACTGGGTACGCATATCATCGCCCAAGGCGGCACTTTCCTCAACGATGCCGTTTTAAGGGCTTTTGAAAATGAACTGGGCATTGATGTCATCAGACCGAATATCGCCGGGCTGATGGGAGCTTATGGCGCGGCTTTATATGCTTTGGATCATGTCCTGAAAGTACCGACGATCATTGATCTTGCCAGTCTGCTTAATTTCCAAAACACGACCAGATCGATCAATTGCGGTCTTTGCAATAACCATTGCCAACTGACAGTCAATGATTTTAAAGGCGGAAGGCGTTATATCAGCGGCAACCGCTGTGAAAGACCAATCGTCAAACGCAATGACACCAAAACCTTGAATATCTACGATTATAAACGGGAACTTTTAGCCCGATATCAAAAAAATACCACTGATGATAAGATCAAGATCGGATTGCCGATGGCTTTGAATATGTATGAATTACTGCCGTTTTGGCATACCTTCTTCAGCGAACTCGGCTTTTCGGTCGTTACATCCGGTCATTCCAGCCTTGATCAATTCCACCGCTCGCAAGGGACGATCCCTTCTGATACGGTCTGCTTCCCGGCCAAACTGGTTCATGCCGCGATCGACCAGCTCATCGATATGGATATCCCTTATATCTTCTATCCATGCATGACCTATAATATCAAAGCCAAAGATACGGCCAATTCCTATAATTGCCCAATAGTGGCGTATTACCCGGAAGTAATCGAGGCCAACATGGGTCGGCTTAAAAAGCATGACATTCATTTCATCTATGATCATATCAGTATTGCCAATCCTAAAACCCTGCCGGATAAGCTCAGCACAATACTCAAAAAACATTTTCCTTCCCTGTCCTTAAGACAGGTAAAACAAGCTGTCAAAAATGCTTATACGGCCTATTACGACCATTTAGACCGTATTAAAACCAAGGGGCAGGAAATCATTAGTGCCGCCCGGGAGAATAATGCGCCGATCATCGTTTTGTGCGGTCGGCCATATCATATCGATCCGATAATCAATCACGGCATTGACCGGCTTTTGACCAGTCTTGGCGCATACATCGTTTCCGAGGATGCTGTCGATTGCGAATATGATACTTCCAAATTAAAAGTATTGAATCAATGGACTTATCATTCCCGGCTGTACGCTGCCGCTCATTACATCAAAGATAAGCCGGATATGAATTTGATTCAGCTGGTTTCTTTTGGCTGTGGTGTTGATGCGATCACTACTGATGAAGTAAGAGAGATCTTAGAGGGACATGGTAAGATCTATACTCAGCTTAAAATCGATGAAATAACCAATCTCGGAGCTGTCAAAATCCGGTTGCGTTCCCTGTTTAGTGCTTTGGAAAAGGAGGATGATCATGAGCGATAATGTAGTTTTTGATAAAGAAATGGCTAAGGATTATACTATCCTCATCCCGATGATGTGTCCGATTCATTTCACTCTTTTAAAAAATGTTCTGGTCAATTCCCGTTACAAAGTCGAATTATTGGACAATACCGGACCAGGGGTAATCGAAGCCGGATTAAAATATGTGCATAACGATACCTGTTATCCGGCTCTTTTGGTCATCGGTCAAATGATCGACGCCTTAAAAAGCGGCAAATACGATGTTCATAAGACCGCATTAATCATCACTCAGACCGGCGGCGGCTGTCGGGCCAGCAATTATATCTATCTTTTGCGCAAAGCACTAAAAAAAGCCGATCTGGCCTTTGTACCGGTCATTTCCCTGAATTTCTCCGGTTTAGACAGCCAGCCGGGTTTTAAGATCAACCTGAATATGTTCCGCAAGATGCTGGCGGCATTGCTGTATGGCGATCTTTTGATGGATTTAGAGAATCAGACCAAAGTTTATACCAAAGTCGCCAATGCTGCTGAAGAGCTGACTGCCAGATGGATCGAACAGCTGTCTTGGCTGTTTAAAGACAATAAGGCTTACCGTGGCAAGGAATTGCCGAAATATATGCGGATGATCGTTAAGGATTATGCTGCATTGCCTTTAGAAAGAAAACCAAAAGTCAAGGTCGGAATCGTTGGCGAGATTTATATCAAGTATTCCAGTCTTGGCAACAACAATCTTGAAGCCTTTCTGAAATCGCAGGATTGTGAAGTCCGTATCCCGGGGGTGGTCGGTTTTATTCTCTACAGCATATATAATGTTTTGGAAGACGGCAAACTCTATGGTGACAATAACGCTAAGGTCGCGTTATTTAAAACGGCATATAAATACATTCTGAATAAAGAAAAGATGATGAATGAAGTGATCCGCAAAAATTCGGATTTTATGGTTTTTGATGGTTTTGAAGCTCTGATTGCCAAAGCGGAAAAAGTTATCGGGCTTGGGACAAAGATGGGCGAAGGCTGGCTTTTGACCGGTGAGATCATGGAACTGGTCGAAAGCGGCTATAAAAATGTCATCTGCACTCAGCCTTTTGGCTGCTTGCCGAACCACATTGTCGGCAAAGGCATGGTCCGCAAGATCCGCACCATAGAAAAGGACAGCAATATCGTCGCTATCGACTATGATCCCGGAGCGACCAGCGTCAATCAGGAAAACCGGATCAAACTGATGTTGGCGATTGCCAAAGAAGCGCTGGAAAAAGACGGTGAAGAAAAATGAACCTCGCGGAACTAAAAGTCGGCGATATTGCCGTGATCGAAGAGATCAAAGCCAATGAAATCAATCTGTATAAGCATATTTTAGATATGGGTTTAACCAAAGGGGTCGAAGTAACAATGATCAAAATGGCGCCGCTGGGCGATCCGATTGAGATCAAAATCCGCGGCTATTCGCTTACGATCAGAAAAGATGATGCCAAAAACATCACGGTCCGACCAGTCAAAGAAACCAGATCCGACAAAAAAACTTCTGTCTATATGCCAGTCAGCGATCATCCCCGAAAAGGTGAAAGAAAAACGATCAGCCGACGCCTTTTGAATGAAAGCGAACATTTGACTTTTGCCCTGGTGGGCAATCAGAATTCCGGCAAAACGACCCTTTTTAATCAGCTGACCGGATCAAACCAGCATGTCGGCAATTTTCCCGGGGTAACCGTTGATGCCAAAAGCGGAACGATCATTAATCATCCGCAATTAGAGGTAGTTGACTTGCCGGGCATATATTCTTTATCGCCTTATACCAGCGAAGAGATCGTTACAAGGGAGTTTATCCTAAAAAACCGCCCGGATGCAATTATCAATATCATCGATGCTACCAATATCGAACGCAATCTCTATTTGACTTTACAGCTTTTGGAATTAGGATGCCCGATGGTCATTGCATTAAACATGATGGATGAAGTCAAACAAAACCACGGCAGCATTGATGTTAATACTTTGGAGGCAATCTTAAGCGTACCAGTCGTACCGATCTCCGCAATAAAAAATGAAGGCATCAACGAACTGGTCGATCATCTGGTCCATGTCGCCCTTGACAACGAAAAACCGGACCGGATCGATTTTTGTCCTAATGACAATTCTGCCAAAGGAGCGGTACACCGCACGATCCATTCCATCGAACACATTATCGAGGATCACGCAGCAAATGCCGGACTGTCCTTGCGGTTTGCCGCCAGTAAACTGGCCGAAAAGGATGAACTTATCCAAAACGCCCTTGATCTTGCTGAAAACGAGCGCAAAACTCTCAATCACTTAATAAAACAAATGGAAGATGAAAGCGGGATGGAGGCGATGGCGGCGGTCGCTGACATGCGTTTTGCCTTCATTGAAAACTTATGTGCCATTACGACCAAAAAACCTAGTGAGTCCAAAGAAAGACTCCGATCAGTCAGGATCGATAGTGTTTTGACTGGGAAATATACCTCGATCCCTGCCTTTATTGCCGTCATGGCCCTTGTCTTTTATTTGACTTTCGGCGTATTTGGCAATACTCTTTCCGAATGGCTAGAAACGGCGATCAGCATTTTAAGCAATCAGGTCGACTCCTGGCTGACCGTATGGCAGATCAATCCTGTCGTCCATTCGCTTATCATTGATGGAATTTTCAGCGGTATCGGCAGCGTTTTGAGTTTCTTGCCGATCATCGTCATCTTATTTGTCTTTCTTTCAATTTTAGAAGACAGCGGCTACATGGCAAGAGTTGCCTTTGTTATGGATAAGATCTTAAGAAAGATCGGACTTTCCGGCTGCAGTTTTGTTCCGATGCTGATAGGCTTTGGCTGTTCGGTACCGGCCATTATGGCAACCAGAACCCTGCCTTCAAGGCGGGATCGGATTATGACGATCCTGTTGGTTCCCTTTATGTCCTGCAGCGCTAAACTGCCGATCTATGCCCTATTCACTGCGGTATTCTTCCCAGAACATCAGGTACTGATTATGCTCAGTCTTTATCTTTTAGGAATCGTCGTCGGTATCATCTTTGCCCTGTTGCTTAAAAACAGCTGTTTCAAAGGTGAGCCGGTGCCGTTTGTCATGGAACTGCCTAATTATCGTCTGCCGGGTTTAAAGAGCGTCTATCTCTTGGTCAAAGATAAAGCGATGGATTTTATCACCCGGGCTTTTACGGTTATCTTTATTGCTGCGATCATTATCTGGTTTTTGGAAAGTTTTGATATTCGCTTAAACTATGTAGCCGACTCTTCCACCAGCATTTTAGCCAATATCGGCGGTCTGATCGCCCCGATCTTCCGCCCGCTTGGATTTGATGACTGGCGGATATCGACGGCATTAATAACCGGATTCAGCGCCAAAGAAAGCGTAGTCAGCACCCTTGGCATTTTAGTCGGCGATAATGTCGATAATATCCGCCACTTATTTACAACTTTAAGTGCCTATTCGTTTTTGGCCTTTACTCTGCTTTATACCCCATGTGTGGCAACGATTGCAACTATTAAGAAAGAGTTGGGATCAAAAATGGCGGTAACGATCGTGATCGGCCAGTGCGCGATTGCTTATCTTATCGCTTTTCTGACCTATAATCTATTAAATCTTATTTTTTGAGCAGAATTATCTGCTCTTTTATAATATAATACCGTTAAGAGAGGTAATAGATTATGGAGCAAGAATTATACGATAAACTTATCAAAGAAGGACGAACTTTTATGCATCGCATGCACAGCGACTTAGACTGGCAAAGCGATCAGGAACTAAAGAAACCGCAGCCACCGCTGACAAAAGCCGCAATGAGCGACAGGATCACTGATTTGCCTAAAAATTTCAAAGGATTGGCTAAAGACAGTAATCTGACGCAACTTTTAATAAAGCGGAAATCCAGCCGGGTCTATACCAAAGAAGACATCGATCTCTCTTCTCTTTCCTATCTTTTATGGGCAACTCAGGGAGTCAAAGCGATCAGAGGCAATAATTATGCTACATTGCGTACCGTACCAAGCGGCGGCGCCCGTCATCCGTTTGAAACATATCTCATCGTCAGACAGTGTTCCGATATCCCCGGCGGTCTTTATCAGTATCTGCCGATGACTCATCAGCTCTCATTCATCAAGACCATCGAAAACCTCGATGAAACGATTGATCGGAGCGTATGTAATCAAACATGGGTCACAAAAGCCAATTTCCTGTTTATTTATACCTTCGTTGCTTATCGCTGTGAATGGCGTTATGGCATCGATGCCCATCGTCCGGCAATGATCGACCTTGGTCATATTGGTGAAAACCTCTATTTAGCAGCAGCGGCCTTAAATCTGGGAACTTGCGGTATTGCCGCCTTTGACGGCGATTACCTGAATAATCTGATCGGCCTTGACGGCGATGAAGAATTTACGGTCTATGCCCAATCACTTGGCACAATAAGTCAAGACAATCAAAAAGCTGAAGACGCTTTCTATAATTTTCTCAAGGAAGAGTAAAAACCTATCTGATGATAGGTTTTTAAATTAAAAAGAATAGGCATAAAGCCTATTCTTCAACCCCGCCAGAGGTTACTTCTTCCGGCAGAGTTTTA
>CASFYR010000008.1 GCA_949298975.1 uncultured Bacillota bacterium
ATAATACGCAATATCATTTGAAAACTATTGCGAAAAAAAACTGTTTATTATAAAATATAAGGGCTGTGCGGGTGTGGCGAAATTGGTAGACGCATCAGACTTAGAATCTGACGGGCAACCATGGGGGTTCGAGTCCCTTCACCCGCACCATTTCCTGAATTAATCATCAAGTTGACTTCGGTTGACTTTTTTTATTGCAATCAAAAAGCCTGATTTTCTTCAGGCTTTTACATTTCCTCGGCTTGCGATCGCAAAAGTTCGGCTTTATCGGTTCTTTCAAATCTTGTCTTGACATCGCTGCGGCCAAAATGACCGTAAACTGCCAGATCCTGATATCTTTGATGACGCAGATCCAACTCTTCGATGATATTGCTGACCGACAGATCAAAGTTCTTCGCAATCAGAGCATAAATCTTTTCTTCCGCAATTCTATTCGTACCAAAGGTATCAATATTAAGCGATACCGGTTTTGTATTGCCAATGACATAGGCCGCCTGAAGTGATATTTTATCACAAAGCCCGGCAGCCACAACATTCTTGGCGATATAACGCAAATAATATGCAGCACTGCGGTCAACTTTAGACGGATCTTTTCCGCTGAAAGCACCGCCGCCATGATAAGCATAACCGCCATAAGTATCTACGATCAGTTTACGGCCGGTCAGACCGCTGTCGCCATAAGGACCCCCGATCACAAATTTACCGGTCGGATTAATAAAAATTTTTGTATCATCATCGAGATATTCGGAAGGTATAACCTGCTCAATAACCTCTTTTTTAATAAGAGTGATGATCTGGTTTAGATCAGCTTTTTCATCATGCTGATTGGAGACAACGATCGCAGCTATCCTTTTGATTTTGCCGTCTTCAGCATATTCGACCGTTACCTGGGTCTTGCCGTCCGGACCAAGCGACGGATATTCACTTTTGATCTCATCCAGCCGCTTAGCCAGTTTCTGCGCCGTTTCATAAGCAAACGGCATGTAGTTTTCCGTTTCAGAGCAGGCAAAACCAAACATCATCCCCTGATCGCCGGCGCCGATTGCCTCTTTGAGATCAACGCCTTGCCGAATATCGGCAGACTGTTCGTGGATCTTGGTAATGATCGTGATCTTTGACGGATCAAAACCCCAGCGCGGATCAGCGTAACCGATAGCCGCCAGTTTATCTTTGACGATCCCTTCATAATCAATCTTTGCATCAGCATGTACTTCTCCGACTAAAAAAAGTGAATCATAAGCGGCCATGGTTTCAATTGCCGCATGAGCATTTTCATCTTGCGATAAAATTGCATCTAGCAGCGCATCAGAGACAGCGTCGCAAATCTTGTCCGGATGGCCTTTGGTTACGGCTTCACATGTAAAAAGTTTTTTCATAATACCTCATTTCCAAAATAAAACCTCTTTGGAAAAAGAGGTATTCAATCACACATCTTTTTCCTCATCTTTCAGATATCATCTGTAGGATTTGGCACCTTGCTGTTACAGGTTGCCGGACTTCTTCGGGCCTATTCCCTCCATCACTCTTGATAAGGTTTTATTGTGTAATATTTTATGTTATTTTTTAGCGTCCGTCAACTCTTTTAAAAACAACCGTCCACGGTTTGCCGACTTTGATAGCGTAAGCCTTGGCGAACGAGCCCTGATTAATAGCCAAAGCCATGTGATAGACCGAATTCATATAAACGATCGGCATCCCGACCGAGACATCAGCGAACGATTTGCCGTAAATAACACGATTGGAATAGACCATCGTTGTATTATTAAAGATCTGTACTTCGACCATATCATTGAATTTAAAACCAAGTTCAGCAAATTCTTCAAAACTGATCGAGGTCCACAATGAACCAAAACGAACATCCAGAATATCGATCTGACCGGTTACTGAATCATCGGTTCGGACATTGGAGAACAGTTCTAATTCCACGATCTCCTCCAGCGACATCTGCGGGCCGACTTCTTGATAACTGATCTTCCCAGCAGCTAACTTAGCGCCGGTATAGGCGTAAACGTCACGGCCGTGAAAGGTATATGACAGTTCGGTATCCTTCCTTCGATTGACGCTTTCTTCAATTTCTCTAATCTCATCAATCCCCACAAAGCGGTTGATATGGGTCAGAGTACCGTTATTAGGAGTTACGATATACCGATCGTGTTTGGTTTTGACTACTACGCTTTTGCGGTCGCTGCCTACACCAGGATCGACCACCGAAACAAAAACCGTACCTTTAGGCCAGTATTCCAAAGTTTGAAACAGGCGGTAAGATCCTTCAAAAATATTATAAGGCGTTATATCGTGCGTAACATGCGAGATCTTAAGATCGGCGTCAATGCCGTAAGCAACGCCTTCCATCGCACTGACGGCTCCGTCAACTAAACCAAAATCACTTTGAAAAACCAAAAACTTATTCATGATATCCCCTTTAATTCGTGAACCGTACCTTATAATCAGCACCATATCCTAAACCATAATTCTGGCACAGATTGCCAACCGTTTCAGCCAGTGCAATATGATTCAGTTCATTGTTATAGATCATTACCTGATGGTTTTCTGCCATGCCAAACGAAGAAAAGTAAGGTATGACCTCATCAAAGATTTTTTTATCTTTAAAGAAGATAACTGTCCGGATCCGATCACCATGGTGAAAACCGGCCTTCTCAAACAGATCAAGCGGGATATTGGTCCAAAGATTGCCGAAGTTAGGATCGTTGATCTCAAATATTCCTTCAATCCCATTGGAAATAGTCTGCGGTTTAATAATCGGATGCTCGATGATCTCCTCGATCGGATAGGTCTTTCCGACCTCTTCAAAAGAAATTATCCCGCTGGCCAGACGCGCGGCGCAATAGCCGAAAAGATCACGGCCGTGGAAGATTGATACATGTTTATTGTCATCGCGGACCAAACGGTTGACGGTCTCATCGATCACTCTCACTTCTTTGATTCCGACCCCATTTTTAATATGAGTCAGCGTACCGTTATCCGGGGTAACGATATAATAACCGTCATTGCTCAAAGCGACACAAGCCCGTCTGGCTGTGCCTACCCCCGGATCGACAACCGAGACAAAGACCGTTCCCTTGGGCCAAAACCGCATATACTGATGCAAGCGATAGGAAGCCGACCAGGTATCGTATTGAGGGATCTCGTGAGTTGCGTCAATGATTTCAAGCTGCCTGTCTACGCTTTTGACGACCCCGTACATGGCAGCTACCGCCCCCTCTTTATATGTAAAATCAGTTTGAAAAACTAATAATGCTTTTTCCATAATCTCTCCTTTTAAATAAACGGATTGTAAAACATACTCTTAGTAACCGCAAAGCGCATCACCAAAACAGCGATGAAGATCAAAACACAAAGAGCAATAGCTAAATAATCATTGCGCATTAATGGACGGCGGGAATACCAGGTTCGCTGTTTATATTTACCATAGCCCCGAAGTTCCATGGCATTGGTGATCAATTCCACCCGGTCGAGCGTCGAAAAGATCAGCGGCAATAAAATCTTGGCATTATTCCTGATCCGGTTTTTAAGCGACGCTTTTTTGGAAGTATCGACCCCGCGGGCCTGCTGAGCCAGCGAGATGTTGGTATAGTCCCGCTGAATGTCCGGAAAATACCGCAAAGCCAAAGAAAAGACGGTACAGGCCTTATAAGGCACCTTAATCCCATTGAGACTTGAGGCAAATTCACTTGGTTCGATCGTTGCAAAAAACAACAATCCCAGCGGCATAATGCTGATATATTTGACAATTTTGCAGAGCTGATAAAACAGCTGCTCGACCGTTAATACATAGCCGGTAGTGAAAGTAAAAAGCTCATGCCGCGTTCCAAAAAGCTCAACGCCGTAATTAGGGGCGAAGATAAAATTCAAAATAAAGTTGAACAGCATAAAGACCACAAGATAGATGATTACAATGCGGTAGCGGCGAAACGATAACTGCGAGATACGGGCGATAAAGAGCGAAAAAAGGGTCAGAAGAGCCAGCACGCGGATATCGTAAGTAAACATCGCAGCAAAAGTCAAAAGCAGAAAACAGATCAATTTGGTCAAACCGGATAAACGATGAATAATCGTGTCTTTATCCTCATAGCTGAATAATTTAGTCTGTTTCATGACGCATGCTCCTTTCGGCATTGATGTAGCTTTGTGTAAAGGCTTCCGGTTCCATATCGATCATCAGCGCCAAATCATACAAAGAAGTCTTTTTCAGATTGGCCTTGAGCGTGATCTTTTCATCGACCAGCACTTTCGAAGGCATCCCTTCAAAATAAATCTGGCCGTCGACCAAAGTGAGACAGCGGTCGCAATACTCCAGCATCAGATGCATATCATGAGTGATCATGACGATCGTTTGTCCCCCTTTATTTAACTTTTCCAAAAAGTCCATGATCTCGGTATAATGACGGTAATCCTGCCCGGCTGTCGGTTCATCAAGGATCATGATCTGGGGTTTCATGACCAGAATCGAAGCGATCGTCACTCTTTTTTTCTGACCGTAGCTAAGCGCACTGATCGGCCAGTTGCGGAATTCGTAAAGGCCGCAAATCTTTAAGGCTTCATAAACCCGCTCTTTGACTTCTTTCTCATCGATCTTAGCATTGCGCAAACCATAGGCCACTTCATCAAAAATCATCGTGTTGCAGATCATCTGATTGGGGTTTTGCAAGACGATGCCGATTTTTTGACCGCGTTCAAAGATCGAGTCTTCTTTTATGCTGCGGCCGCCGAGCAGGATATCACCCTGATCTTCCTTTTCAAAACCGACCAACAGTTTCGCTAATGTCGATTTCCCAGCGCCGTTTTTGCCAATGATCGCCAGCATTTCCCCGCTTTTGATCATAAAGGTCACATCATTGATAATCGTCTTTTTGCCATCGTAGGAAAAATGCAGTTTCTCCCCTTTGAGCAACTCTTTTAAGTGAAGGGCGGGATTGACCTGATGTGCGATCGCCCAGCGGCGCAGACGGTCTTTATCACTAACGCTCAGCTGTAAAGCGGTAATCACTGAAGGGTGCATCTGCTCCTTGATATTGATTCCGGCAAATTTACAAGCACTCAAGTATAACGGTTCCCTGATCCCCTTTTGGATCAGAATATCGGAGGCCAGCAATTGATCGGGAGCGGCATCGGCGACAACCCTGCCCTCATCGATCAGAATGATCCGATCGACCGGACGGTATAAGACATCCTCTAAACGGTGTTCGATAATGATCACTGTGCTGCCGGTCGTCTTTTGGATCTGGTCGATCAGATCGATCGCCGTTTTACCGGTTGCCGGATCAAGATTGGCTAGAGGCTCATCAAACAGCAAAATATCGACATCATCGACCAAGACCCCGGCCAAAGCGACCCGCTGTTTCTGGCCGCCGGATAATTCCAGCGGCGACTGTTCAAGATAAGCTTCCATATCGACTAACTTGGCCATTTTGGTTACGGCCTTTTTCATCGCGCTTAACTCTACATTATCATTTTCCAAAGAAAAAGCGATATCTTCTCCGACATTAAGTCCGACAAACTGGCCGTCGGCATCCTGTAAAACCGTACCGACCGTCTTGGATAGTTCGGGAATCGACAGCTCCCTTGTCTCCCGTCCCTTGATTTTTAATGAGCCGCTCATATCCCCGCCATAAACAAAAGGAATCAGACCGTTCAAACAATTGCCGATCGTTGATTTACCGCTGCCGCTAAGACCGACGATCAGCACTTTTTCTCCTTTATTGATCGTCAGATCGATATGTTTGAGGGTCGGCTGTTTTTGCGCTTCATACCTGAAAGTAAAATCTTTAAATTCGATAATCGGTTCTTTCATCTTTTCCCCTCCTTAAACAAATAAAATAGCGCCCCACAACAGGAACGCTATTCCAAAACTGGTTTGTTGAACTATTCTTTGTCCAGACTGCGCTTTGACGATCTGGTCGAAGCATAGGCATAGCAGATGACTGTTCCGACAACCAGCGCGGTAATGGTATTGGCAATAAAAGCCGCTGCCCCCTGCACAAAAACGGTATTGGCCGGTTCTGAAAACATCAGAATATCAAGGATCGGAGCAACGACGATCCAAGCCAGTGCCTGACCGATGACATTAAACAAATAGTAAGATGCACCCGGTTTTTGACCGTGTTCGAGATCAGTTGTAAAGAAAGCGAGACCGGAGAAAAGACCGGCAACGCCTGAAGCGATGACCCAGCTCCACCAAATGCCATATCCGGCAATAAAATCATTCAGCGCGTGACCGACAAAACCGATGAGAAAACCGGCAACCGGGCCAAATAAAGCGCCAAAGAAAGTAGTAATGCCATAGGCTAACTGGATATTGGTGTTAGGTACTGGTGATGGTACTTTGACAAAGTAAAACAGCACCAGAAACAAAGCAGCGCCCAAAGCGGTAGCTACAATCGTTTTGGTTGAAAAAATCTTCTTGTTCATTTTTCTATCCCTCCATGAAAAACATTTACGATAATACTACAATATTAATAAAAAAGATAGTCTTTTTGGGAAATTTTAAACCGTATTTGATCAATCAGAGGATTTTTTAGTCAGATAAGCAGCATATTCTTCCAATATCGACGAGAGATCGTCATAATCTTTAACCTGACTGATCTTATTCCTGATTGCAGCACTGGAAGGCAATCCGACAATATAATGCGGAGCGATCCCCCGCATTTGAGCCATAGCGTTCCTTTCGCCATAAAGCTCCATAAGCCGGTGCGCGTGTGCCAGACACATCGTTATGCGTTCGTGATAGCTGACACGATAATTTTTGATCCCTTTGGTATAATTATCGATCTCTTTGATTAAAAAAGGATTGCCGATTACGCCGCGGCCGATCATTATGGCATCGGCGTCGGCAATATGATCGATGTAATCTTCAACAGTTTTAATATCGCCGTTGCCGATCAGCGGAATAGTTAATGCTTCGTGCAATTTCCTTATTTTCTGCCAGTCAGCTTTGCCTTCATACATATCGCTGCGGGTACGTCCATGTAAAGCGATCGCCTTAACCCCAACCGACTCCAAGGCTAAAGTCAGAGCGATATAATTCTCGTTTTGATGAGTATAACCCAGACGCATTTTAACCGTTACCGGCTTTTTTACGGCACTGATCACTGCTTTGCAGATCGCCACCGCCTTTTTCTCATCTAACATCAAAGCGCTGCCGCTGCCGTTTTTGACTACCTTGTTTACCGGACAGCCCATATTGATATCAATAATATCAGCATTGGTCTTATCAAGGATCATAGCAGCTTCAACCATCGAAGCAATATCACTGCCGAAAAGCTGAACACTGATCGGATGATATTCATTGCTGATTGCGATCATTGAGCGCGTCTTTTGATTGTCATAAACAATCGCTTTATCAGATACCATCTCCGTATAGACAAGTCCCGCTCCGTTTTGGAAACATAATTCCCGGAAAGCACCGTTTGAAATACCGGCCATCGGAGCAATAACAATTTGATTTGGAATGGTCAGATTACCGATTTTCCATTCAGCCATGGATAAATGCTTCCATTTCCGTTTTTTTGATCAAGTATTCTTTATTGCAGTATTCGCATTTAATCCTGATTAGTTCGTCCTGCATGATCTCATCAAGATCGGCTTGCGGCAAGGTTAAAAGAGCCCCCATGAACCGCTCCTTATTGCAATCGCAATGATAACGGATCAAACGGCGCTCAAGCAATTCAAAATCCGCAAACAGGGAGCTGGCAATATCCTCGATCTTTTGTCCCTCGGCAATCATTTGTGACATCGGTCTTAAATGAAGATCTTCGACATATTTAATATCTTCTTCCCTATGCCCCGGCAGCATTTCGATGATCATTGCCCCGGCTGCTTTAGTCGAGTAATCAGTATCGACCAAAACCCCGACGGAAACTAAAGCCGGGATCTGTTCGGAAACCGTAAAATAGTAGGCAAAATCGTCGCCAATTTCGCCGCTTTGCAAGGCCACACGGGAAGTAAAGGTATTTTTAAGTCCGGAATATTTGGTTACCTGCAAATAACCGTCCGTACCGACCGCTAAACCGACCGCCAGTTTTTGATTATGATTATATTTCAGATAAACGGTATTATCACCAACAAAGCCTTTAATCTGACCGTTTCTTAATGCTTCGACCATGATGGTGCCCAAAGGACCATGACCATTGATATTGATATTGATCTTTTCATCTTCGTTTTTGAGTTTACCCGCTAAAAGTGATCCAACCGATAAAGTGCGACCTAGGGCAGCATTGGCGGTCGGGTAAAGATCATGAGTCAGCCGGGCTTTTTCCACAAGAACAGTGGTATCCGCCAGCATGACCCTCGCTTTGCCGTTTAAGGCAATACCGGAAATTATGTAACTTTCGCTCATTTTATCCTCGCTTTCAAAAAGAAACTGAGCATTACTCAGTTTCTTCACTGTTTTCCTTTACTTTAACTAATTTGCCGTCAGCAAGTTCAATTTTGCCTGCAAGCAGATCGTTGATCTCTTCGGCAGTCAAAGTCTCATTGACCATCAATGCTTCTGCAATCTTGATCAAATCATCTTTATGTTCTCTGATGATCGAGATAGCCTTATCATGAGCGTTATCGACGATCTTTCTGACTTCCTGATCGATCTCAAAGGCTACCTGCGATGATACATTGGATGGGGAATTATAATCACGGCCCAAGAAAACATTCTGTGATCCATGGTTATACTGGACCGGTCCCAGTTCGCTCATCCCATAGACAGTGACCATATCTTTAGCCAGTTTAGTAGCCTGTTCGATATCGCCGCTGGCGCCGGTTGAAATATCGTCAAAGAATACTTCTTCAGCACAGCGTCCGCCCATATAGGAAGTGATATAATCCATCAATTCCCGCTTAGTATTAAGAATTCTCTCTTTGCGCGGAGTGATCAGGTTATAACCGCCGGCACTGCCGCGTGGAATAATCGTTACTTTTTGAACGACCGCACCATCTGGCAGATTTAAACCGACGATCGCATGACCGGCCTCATGGTAAGCCACCAATTTCTTGGTCTTTTCATCATAAGTGCGAGACTTTTTCGCCGGGCCCATCATTACCCGGTCGATAGCTTCATCAATATTTTCCATACTGATGATATCCTTATTTTCACGTACTGCCAAAATGGCCGCCTCGTTCAAAACATTTTCAAGATCGGCTCCCGAAAAACCCGGGGTACGACGAGCCAGGGCTTCCAAATTGACATCGTCAGCCAAATGCTTGTTACGGGCATGAACTTTAAGAATAGCCTCACGACCATTCTTGTCCGGTAAAGATACGGTGATCTGCCGGTCAAAACGACCCGGGCGCAAAAGTGCCGGATCCAGAACATCAGGACGGTTGGTGGCGGCAATAACAACGATACCGTTATTATCCGACATACCATCCATTTCAACCAAAAGCTGATTGAGGGTCTGTTCTCTTTCGTCATGACCGCCGCCCATACCAGCGCCACGCTGGCGGCCTACTGCATCGATCTCATCGATAAAGATCATACAAGGAGCAGTCTGTTTCGCTCTTTTAAACATATCACGAACCCGGCTGGCACCGACACCGACGAACATTTCAACGAAGTCCGAACCGGAAATCGAGTAAAAAGGCACATTAGCTTCACCGGCAACCGCCTTAGCCAATAAAGTTTTACCGGTACCAGGCGACCCGACCATCAAGATACCCTTAGGGATCCGCGCACCCATCTTGGCAAACTTGCGCGGGGTTTTAAGATAGTCGATGATTTCAGCCATTTCCTCTTTTTCTTCGTCACAGCCGGCAACATCGGCAAAACGAACCTTAATGTCACTTTCCAGCCGCGCTCTTGATTTAGAAAAATCAAAGGCTTGCTTATTCGCTCCGCCGCCGTTTAAGCTCTTGAGCATAAAATAGCCAAAACCTAAGAAAATAATAACCGGCAAGAAAGTTCCGACCAGCTCAATGAAGAAATTAGACTCATTGGCGTCCGAGATCGTTACATTCTCCGTCTTGCTCAGCTTATCTAAAAGATTATCGAAGCTGCTGTCAGTGTTGGGGATAGTCGAAGTAAAGTTATAACTCTTGTCCCCGTCCTTATAAACTCCGGAAACATTGGTCGTGTTATAATTTACCGAAACACTGGCCTTTTCAATCTTGCCGCTGTCCAAAAGTTCGACAAAAGCCGGATAAGTCAGAGTCTGATTACCCGCTTTAAACGGATTCATAAACAGCATGGAGATCACAAAGATCATCACTATCAGATAAGGCAGGCTAAATACAATTTTGTTCCTGTTGTTATTTTGCATTAATTTAAATCACTCCTTAATAGCACTCTTCCTTGAGTACACCAACATACGGCAAATTACGGTAACGCTGGTTATAATCAAGCCCGAAGCCGACGACGAATTCATTTGGCACAACAAAGCCGACATAATCAGCATTGATATCTACCACACGCCGTTCCGGTTTATCCAGCAATGAGACAACCCTAACGCTTTTAGCACCCTTTTGATAAAGAAAGTCAATGACCCGCCTTAATGTCCGGCCGGTATCGACGATATCTTCCACCAAAAGGATATCATCGCCCTGAGCAGAATTGCTCAAGTCTTTATTTATTCTGACGTCACCAACAGATTCGGTTCCCTCGTAACTGGAAACATCCATAAAATCAATTTCAATATCAAGATCAATGTGTTTAATCAGTTCAGCCATAAACGGTACCGAACCCTTAAGCAAGCCAACGATCAGCGGTTTTTGACCCTTGTAGTCGTTGGTTATCGTGTCGCCTAATTCCTGGCATCGCCTAGCAATCTCTTCTTGAGTAATCAAAATCTTTTTTAAATCTGCGTGCATCATAATTTGCTCTCCCTCGTATTTAATAATTCTACCATAAAAAAATTCGGTTTAGTAGTGTAATGTTCAACATTGCAGCCAAGACCCGGGACCAGGATGATCTCTTGCTCTTTGTTAAGAACAACCGGCCATCTTTTCCGGTATACCGCTGGGATCTTGCGGTCGATAAAAAAACGAGAAAGCCGTTTATGACCGAAACGCATCCTGATCTTATCGCCAGGACGATAGTTGCGGATCACTAAAGGATAATCATCTGCCGTAACAGTACAACTGTCAAGCGATGACGCCGTATCGGTAATGGCGAAATATTCTCCTTTGATTTTTTCGCCCGGCAAAACCGAATAGGCATAATCGTCATCAGTTTCAGTGAAATATATCATTTCGTATTCTTTAATAACATATTTATCCCGGATCTGCATCTCAAATGCTTTAGCGGCACTGATCTGCTTTCGGATTTCTGTTAATTGATTGCCGGACAGATCGCAATAGAGTTTAAGACGCAAAAACAAATCTTTGTCGGCAATCATGGCATATTGTGCTAAAGAATAGCTATTATTGCGATAACGGACGGTATAATCTTCAATCTTCTTTTGCCGGTTGGCATTGACCGATTCGATCAGATAATAAAGATCAAGCTTTTTTGAATAACTCATAAAATCCAAACATGTATGGCGGATCTGATTGCGGCGATAGATGTTTTGCAGATTACTTTCATCAATGCCATACGGGATGTTGTGATCGTGACAATATTTAATTAGCTGTTTTTTAGTTAAGCCTAAAAACGGATGAAAAACTTTCAGACCCGAATGGCAGCTCCAATCAGCGATCCCGAAACAAAAAGGAGTCGACCCTCTTTGAATCTGCATGATTGCCGTTTCCAAATAATCATCCATCTGATGAGCAAGCAAAACAATATCGGTACCATAGATCGCTCCGATCTTTTTGAAAAAAGCATAGCGTTGCTCACGGGCCAGTTTTTGAAAATTGCCGTCAGCGATTTTAGGATAGCTGACATAAAGCGGAACATTATTGTTTAAGCAATAATTCCTGACGATCATTTCATCCCGCCAGGCGGTCATCCGCTTTTGATAATTGACATGAACGGCCACGATATTTAGTTTTAAGTAAACGGCCATCGCCAGCAAAGCCATCGAATCCGGCCCGCCGCTGACCGCTAACAATAACGGTTTATTCATCTTTTTTAAAAATCCAGTATTGAACCTTACCGCCTTTTTGCATATTCAGTTTTTGCTGCAAAGCAATGGACGACGTATTCGTCACTTCCACATTGCAATAAGGCAAACGGTTTTGATCTAATAAATAATTAATCAGGAAAGCTTCCAGCTGATAGCCATAGCCTCTTTTTCGGTATGGTTTAAAAACTTCCAGCATCCCCATCGTTCCATCCGCGTGCATACCGATAAATCCGGCCAGTTCACCTTTATCAAACAATCCGAAGATCGTATGTTCAGCAAAACCACTATGAAGCTCATCGGCATCGGCATATTGATAGTTTGCAAAAACCTGATCGAAGTACTTTTCATCAAGACAGCGGATATCCGCATCGATGTTTTTTATAATCTCTTTATCAGGATAAACATAGACGTATACTTCAGCCATCTCAGAAATAAAATCATCGCGCTCTTTAACTAAATATTCCGCAACTGAGCGGTCATAACTGATAATCAGATCATAATGCTCGTATCTGATCGCTGATTGAATGTTTAAAAATGGGTCAAGTCCAGTGACAAGCACATACAATCGCCGCAGCTTATTGTCTTCGACCAGCAAATGATTATCATCTGCAGACAAGATCACCGCACCATCATTAATGCGATCTGTCAGCGGATAATAAGAAAAAGGATCAGACATTAAAGCGGAAATGCATGATGTCGCCATCTTTGGCCACATAGTCCTTACCTTCCAGACGCAGTTTGCCGGCTTCTTTTAACTTGGCCTCGCTTTGATATTCCATGATGTCTTCATAGGTATATACTTCGGCCTTAATAAAACCTTTTTCAAAATCGGTATGAATGATACCGGCACACTCTGGTGCCGTCATTCCGTCCTTAAAAGTCCAGCCGCGGCATTCATCTTTACCCACAGTAAAAAATGTCTTAAGGCCAAGAGTGGTATAAGCTTTCTGGATCAGCTCATCCAAACCTGAATGATTAATGCCCAGATCAGCTAAAAATGCTTCTTTTTCCGCTTTGTCAAGATCACTGAGATCCTCTTCAATCTTGGCGCTGATTGCTACAACCTCGCTTTTTGCCATAGCGGCATATTCCTTGACCTTGACAAAATTAGGATTAATCATCGGATCGTTAATCTCGTCATCACGAATATTGGCAACATAGATGATCGGCTTGGCTGTCAAAAAATTGAGCGTTTTGACATACTGGGCATCTTCCTTGCCGAAAACCAGCGTGTTGATCAGGTTTCCAGCCAAAAGACAATCGTTGATCCGTTTTAAGATAGCAAATTCATATACGGCCTCTTTATCTTTGGTCTGGGCCTTTTTTGTAACCTTGTTCAAACGGTTCTCGACGGTTACCATATCCGCCATGATGAGTTCGTAATTGATAACCTCGATATCCCGGATCGGATCGACGCTGTCATAAACATGAGATATATCATTATCTTCAAAACAGCGAACGACATGACAGATTGCATCAACCTCGCGAATATTGGCTAAAAATTTATTTCCCAACCCCTCACCTTTGGAAGCGCCTTTGACAAGTCCGGCAATATCCGTAAACTCAAAAGTAGTAAAAATCGTCTTTTTGGGTTCAAACAGATCAGCCAGTTTGATCAGTCTTTCATCTTTTACTTCAACAATTCCGACATTCGGTTCGATCGTGGCAAAGGGATAATTGGCCGCCTCAATATGGCTGTTAGTTATTGCGTTAAACAGGGTCGATTTACCGACATTTGGCAAACCTACGATTCCGGCAGTTAAGCTCATTGATACTTTCTCCTTATGTAAACACGTCTATTTTAGCACTTATTATTCGCTTTTTCTATACCGATTAAAACCATTGACAGCTGAATGATCAAAGTTGAAAGATAGATCATTTCCATTAAACCGTTAACAGCCATAAAAGTCATAAATAAAACCGCCAGCAAGGCCATAACAGCATAATAAAACCTAATTAATTTCGACGATCGCTTTTGATCATACAAAGACAGTTGCAACAAAAGACGATAATGGCCGACATTCAGAACAATAAAACTGCCATATTCCAGAACAATATGCAGATTCATGATCAAAGGATCACTGTTATAGGGAACAAGCGCCGAAACTATGAACGCTAAAGCTGTCAAATAAACGCTTTTATCAAAAACCAGTGGTTTAAAGGCCAGAAAAATCACTGCCGCAGCCGCTGTGTTTGCTGATAGGATTACCAGATAAAAAGAAGGATCAGCCGTCAGACCGGACAGATTGGATATAAATAAATCAGTCTGTAACAACAGACTGATCATTAGTATAAGATAAGCCAAAAGAGAAATGACGGCAACCTTATTTTTGATCTTCATGAATCAGGATCCTCAAAGCAGCTATGGCTGTTTCAATGGCGCCGGACGTATCGTGGACCTGCTCGTTAAGTAAGCCGCGTTTGGCCCGCTCTTGGTTGGCAACGGTCAGAAAAACACTGCCGCAGCGAACTTTCAGATAAGACGCTACGACAAAAAGAGCAGCCGATTCCATCTCGGAAGCTTTTGTGCCAAGTTTGCACCAGGCATCCCATTTATTCAACAATTCGGCCGCATTCGGTAAAGTTTCCGGACGATGCTGACCATAAAAAGAATCTTTACATTGAACTACCCCGGTATGATACCTTTTATCTAGTTGTTTAGCTGCTTTGACCAAGGCATTGACGATATCTAAATCGGCAATGGCTGGAAATTCAATCGGAGCATATTCTTTTGATGTTCCTTCAAAACGGATGGCACCGGTAGCAATAACGAGATCACCACCCAAAACATCAACATCCATCCCGCCGCAAGTTCCGACCCGAATGAAAGTTCTGGCTCCGCATTTAACCAATTCCTCCATAGCGATCGAAGCGCTCGGACCGCCGATCCCGGTCGAAGTTACCGAAACCTTAACGCCGTCCAGAGTACCGGTATACGTGACATATTCCCGCGAATCGCCCATTAGTCTGGCATCTTTAAGATACGCCGCAATTTTTGGCACTCGCTTGGGATCACCAGGCAATATGACATACTCGCCTACGTCGCCCTTGCCGACACCGATATGATATTCTTTATTAGAACCTTCTGTATAATCAATCATGTGAATTCCTCGCTTTATTTAATTATACACTACTTAAATTATTAAGTTAATATTGCATTAAGTTTTAAATTGTAGTAATATTTATAAGCAAAACATCAGATGGCTTGTTGGTGAAGCGGCTTAACACACCGCCCTTTCACGGCGGCATTCACGGGTTCGAATCCCGTACAAGTCACCATTGATGTAGGGGCGTAGTACAAAGGTAGTATAACGGTCTCCAAAACCGCTGATACGGGTTCAATTCCTGTCGCCCCTGCCATCACTGAAACTCCCCGAATGGCGGAATTGGTAGACGCGAACGACTCAAAATCGTTTGGTGAATAACCATGCCGGTTCGAGTCCGGCTTTGGGGACCATTTAAGATAAACTCAAAGGGAGACGATTTCTTGGTAAAACGTCTCCCTTTGTTTTAAGAGGTTATAGCTATGGTTTATTATCACGGCAGTCCGATTAAAGATCTAAAAGAACTGAAACCTTTCTTGTCCGAACATGGCAAACCATATATCTATTTTGCCACCAATCCACTGGTGGCTCTTTTATATGCGGTAAAACCCGTACCGAAACCCTTTAGTTTTTATCCTTACGGATTTGATAACCGCGGTATATTGGTCTATTCGGAATACTACGAAAATGCCTTTTATGATCTGTATAAAGGCAAGGCCGGATATCTTTATGAATGCGATGATTTAGAAAGTACCGGTAAACCGGTCAAGATAAATGGCGTCTATACCGCTATCAAACCAATACGAATCGACAGGGTTACAAAAATTACTGATTTATATTTTTTCTATAAAAGGCAGGAAGAAAAAGGCTGCTTTAAAATAAAACCGAAAAATGAAATTGCCGATAAAGAGATGAAATATATTTTAGATGAACTAAGAAAAGATATGGCAAGGAACGACTTACAGAATATGCCGCAGCATGCAATGAGCATTTTCATAAAAAAGCATTTCTCGGCGATTTGGGAAAAATAAAACCATTCATGCCGGCAGTCGTATAGCGACAGGGATTGCTTCAAGGCATCATCGTCCGCAAACAAAATAAAATCGGAACCTGTTCCTTACAAAACATGTACCGATATTTTTTTATTTTTCCATGAAATGACCGACATCCTTATAGACAATCAGCCGCTCTTTTTCGTTTAGTATTTCATGGCGCATATCTTCATAAGCTATGCCCTCAACATCTTTATACCCGCATTTTTTCAAAAACATGATCGCCTGATGCCATTTATCCATCGACCCGATCACCGGATCATCTTTGCCGGCAATAAACAAGATCGGCAGCTCCGGTTTTTTAACTTGATATCGATGTTTGTCATAGACATCGGCCATCAAGGAAAAAAGATTCCGGAAACCGTTCAATGTAAAGATGAAACCATTTTTCTTGGATTGGTTATATTCCTTAACATTCTCTTCATTAACCGACAACCAGCGGTTGGTCAAATCTCCGGCAAAGCGTTTATCAAATGAGCCGAAGGCCAGATCATTGATCAAAGGACTGCGGTAGCGATCGCCTTTAAAAAAGATCATAATATCGGTCAAAAGCAGAGCAAATTTAACCAGCGGATTTCGGCTGGGCGAACCGCAGACAATCAACTTATCAATGGTATCATCATAGTGCTGGAGATATTTTCTGACAACCAGCGAACCCATTGAATGACCGAACAAATAAAGCGGCAGACCGGGATATTCCTTTTTGAAATAAAGGCTCAGATGATATAGGTCATTGACGATATAGTCGCCTTTTTGATCATAAAAATAACCATAATCAAGATCATTTTTAACGCTTTCGCCATGTCCGCGATGATCATTGATAAAGACCAGATAACCCCTGTCAGCCAGAAAAGACATAAAATCACGATAGCGTTCCTTGTGTTCCGCCATGCCATGGGATAATTGAACCAAACCTTTGATCGTTCCTGATGGAACGACATATAATATATCAAGATCCAGATTATCGCATGCTGATGGCAAAGTAATTGTTTTAAACTCCATAAAATTCCTTAATATCCTTTATTAAACTGTGGACTTTTTCTTCTTCAGTCGCCCAGGAAGTCACGATCCGATATACGCTGAACCGCTCATCAATCTTTTCCCAAATACCTAGATCATACTTTTCTGCAAGGTGATCGACCAATTCCTGCGGTAAGATCGGAAAGATCTGATTGGTTTTAGACGCCATCGCCATTTCAATTCGGCACTCATTTAAAGCCTCGGCGATCATTTGGGCCAGTTCATTGGCCCTTTTGGCATTAGCATAATAAATGCCGTCCTTAAACAGTGCCCAAAACTGAATAGCAGCAACTCTTCCCTTTGCCAGCATAGCACCATGCTGTTTTAAGGAATGACGGAAATCATTGAATAAACATGGATTACATAAAACGACCGCTTCACCAAAAAGCGCGCCGTTTTTAGTTCCGCCGATATAGAAAGCATCGCAAAGCCGGGCATAGTCTTCCAACCATAAATCGTTGCCTTCGCTCATCATTGCGTTGCCGATACGGGCTCCGTCAACAAAAAGCAAAAGCCCTTTTTCTTTACAGAAAGCACTGATCGCTGTAAGTTCAGCTTTGTTGTAAACAGAACCGGTTTCCGTCGAATTTGACAGGTAAACCATTCCGGCTTTTACGGTGTGTTCGTCCGGATTTTTAGCTAATGCCGCTTCGATTTTAGCTACATTCAATTTGCCGTCATCATTTAAAACCGGAATGATCTTATGGCCGGTCATTTCGATTGAGCCTGATTCATGGGTATTGATATGACCGGTATCGCAGGCAATAATCGCTTCATACGGCCGAAGGGTATGGCCGATAACCACCAAATTAGCTTGCGTGCCGCCGCATAAAAAGTGGATCATCACATCATCCCTTTTCATCTCTTTTTTTAACATCTCTGCCGCTTCCAAAGAATAGCGATCAAGGCCATATCCTTCGCTTTGTTCATAGTTGGTCTTGATCAGGGCTTTTAACACTTCGTGATGACATCCTTCACTGTAATCATTGATAAAACTATAAGGCATACTGTTCCTCCTTGTTTACTAAATACTAAAATAAGTCGAATAGGCCAAAAGCATAATCAGAAATACAATTGTAATAATTACGCTCAAACGAGTATAGAATATTCTTGCAATCAGATGATTACTGCTGCGTTTTAATTTAACCATTTTGAAACGGCGGATAATTAAAAAGAAAATACTCAAAACATAAATAACCGCAATGATCACGGTAACGATAAATTGATAAGTGATCAAATGATTGATCACAAACAAAAGGCCGTTGAGTCCGATCTGCATTAAGATAACCGGCTGAATACTGCGGTATTTCAGGGTCATTTTAATCAAAAAATAGGACAGTGCGAAAGAAATAATAGCTTCTGACACCGTTGTGTGCATCAGGGCATAAAACAATGATACCGTGATCAGGGCAAAATGGTTGCCGTAACGTCCTAAAACGCGAAGCAATACCCCGCGAAAA
>CASFYR010000009.1 GCA_949298975.1 uncultured Bacillota bacterium
AGCACAGTGTTGTCTTGATCCGCGGCGGACGTGTTAAGGACCTTCCGGGTGTTCGTTATCACATCATCAGAGGTACGCTTGACTGTGCCGGTGTCAACAACAGAAGACGCAGCCGTTCATTATACGGTACGAAAAAACCTAAAAACTAAGATCATGAAAGGAGATTAAAATGCCAAGAAAAGGACATGTTGCAAAAAGAGATGTATTAGTAGATCCTATCTATAACTCTAAGTTAGTTACGCGTTTAGTCAACAAAATCATGATTGATGGTAAAAAAGGCGTAGCTCAAAACATCCTTTACAATGCTTTTGACATTGTAGAGAAAAAGACCGGCCAGCAGCCAATGGAAGTCTTTGAAAAGGCTTTGGACAATGTTATGCCGGAACTTGAACTTAAAGTAAGAAGAGTCGGTGGTGCCAACTATCAGGTACCGGTCGAGGTTTCTGATGAAAGAAGACTTACTTTAGGTTTACGCTGGATCGTTAACTATTCAAGACTCAGAAATGAAAAAACCATGGAGCTTCGTTTAGCTAACGAGATCATGGATGCCGCCAACGGTATCGGTGCCAGCGTTAAGAAAAAGGATGATACGCATAAGATGGCTGAAGCAAATAAAGCATTTGCTCACTATCGCTGGTAATTAGGGGGAAAAGATGGCAAGAGAATATTCATTAGAGAATACCCGCAATATCGGTATCATGGCTCACATCGATGCCGGTAAGACCACTTGTACCGAACGTATCTTATTCTTTACCGGAAAAACTCACAAAATCGGTGAAACACATGACGGTGCTTCGCAGATGGACTGGATGAAGCAGGAGCAGGAAAGAGGTATCACCATTACTTCTGCCGCTACCACCGCATTCTGGGAAGGTTCTAAGAAACAACTTCCTAAGACTAGAATCAACATCATCGATACTCCGGGACACGTTGACTTCACTGTTGAAGTTGAACGTTCTTTAAGAGTCTTGGATGGTGCGGTTACCGTCCTTGACTCCAAAGCCGGAGTTGAACCACAGACGGAAACCGTCTGGCGTCAGGCTACCACCTATAAAGTTCCGCGGATCGTCTTCTGTAACAAGATGGACGCTACCGGCGCTGACTTTATGATGTCAGTCAGATCGATCGGCGATCGTCTTGATGCTAAAGCGGCGGCAATCCAGCTGCCAATCGGCGCTGAAAATACTTTCCGCGGTATCATTGATATCGTTGAGCGTCGCCAGTACATCTATAACGACGATACCGGCACCAACATCACCGAGAGCGAAATCGACAATCAGTTCAAAGAAGAAGTCGAGGTATTGCGTTCTGAACTTATTGAAAAGATCGCTGATTATGATGACGATCTGATGATGAAAGTCCTTGAAGGCGAAGAAGTCACGGTCGAAGAGATCAAGGCAGCTATTCGTAAAGCCGTTATTACTTCGGAATTCTTCCCGGTATTATGCGGCAGTGCCTACAAGAACAAAGGTATCCAGTTATTGCTCGATGCAGTGCTTGAATACTTACCATCACCATTAGATATCCCGGCTATCAAAGGCATTTTGCCTAACGGCGAAGAATCAGTCCGGCATGCTGCTGATAACGAACCGTTCTCAGCTTTGGCCTTCAAGGTCATGACTGACCCGTTTGTCGGCCGTTTGACTTACTTCCGCGTTTACTCCGGATACTGCACTTCCGGTAGCTATGTCTTAAATGCTACTAAGGATAAAAGAGAGCGTTTTGGCCGTCTTTTACAGATGCACGCCAATCACCGGGTCGAAATCGATGAAGTCGATGCCGGTAATATTGCCGCTGCCGTTGGTTTAAAAGATACGACGACCGGCGATACGCTTTGTGATGAAAAGAATCCGATCATCCTTGAACAGATGGTATTCCCTGAACCGGTTATCCAGATGTCAGTCGAGCCAAAGACGAAAGCTGACTCTGACAAGATGGGCATTGCCTTATCTAAACTGGCGGAAGAAGACCCGACTTTCAAGACTTATACCGATGAAGAAACCGGCCAGACCATCATTGCTGGTATGGGTGAACTGCACTTGGATATCATCGTTGACCGGATGCGCCGGGAATTCAAGGTTGAATGCAATGTTGGTGCACCGCAGGTTGCCTTCAGAGAAACGATCCGTCAGACAGCTGAATGTGAAGGTAAATTCGTTCGTCAGTCCGGTGGTCGCGGTCAGTATGGTCACGTCTGGATCAAATTTGAACCAAACGAAGAAGGCAAAGGATTTGAATTCATCGATGCCGTTGTCGGCGGCAGTGTTCCAAGAGAATACATCAAACCGGTTCAAGACGGCTTGGTTGCTGCACTTGAAAATGGTTTACAGGCCGGCTATCCGGTAGTCGACATCAAAGCTACCCTCTTTGACGGATCATACCATGAAGTCGACTCTTCGGAAATGGCCTTCAAGATGGCTGCCTCTTTAGCTCTTAAAGAAGCTGCCAAGAAGTGTAAACCGGTTATTTTAGAGCCGATCATGAGCGTGGAAGTCGTTGCCCCACAGGAATACTTAGGTTCCGTTATGGGTGATGTCACCAAACGCCGCGGTCAGATCCGCGACCAGGAAGAAAGAGGCAACGCCATCGTCGTCAGAGCGTTCGTTCCGCTTTCGGAAATGTTCGGCTATGCTACCGACCTGAGATCATTCACTCAGGGCCGTGGTACTTATGTAATGCAGATGGATCATTACTCTGAAGTTCCTAAGAGCATTGCAGAAGAAATTATTAAGAAAAACGCTAAGGATTAATTGATTTTAAAGGGCGTTTATCTTAAAATAGAGAATGAAATACAGGAGGAAAATTTCTAAAAATGGCAAAGCAAAAATTTGACAGATCCAAGACTCACGTTAATATTGGAACCATCGGTCACGTTGACCATGGTAAAACTACCCTTACTGCCGCTATCACTAAAAGATTAGCTGAAAAGGGTCAGGCTGAGTTCAGAGCATACGACCAGATCGATGGTGCTCCGGAAGAAAAAGCTCGTGGTATCACTATCAACACTGCACACGTTGAATATCAGACTGCTAACCGTCACTATGCTCACGTTGACTGCCCGGGACATGCCGACTATGTTAAGAACATGATTACCGGTGCTGCTCAGATGGATGGTGCGATCTTAGTAGTTGCTGCTACTGATGGACCAATGCCTCAGACTCGTGAACATATCCTGTTAGCCAGACAGGTTGGTGTTCCTTACATCGTTGTTTTCTTAAACAAATGCGATATGATCGAAGCTGCTGATGAAGAGCTGATCGACCTTGTCGAAATGGAAGTTCGTGACTTATTGAGCGAATACGGTTTCGATGGCGAGAATACTCCGGTTATCCGTGGTTCTGCTTTCAAGGCTCTTGAAGGCGATCCAGCTTGGGTTGAAAAGATTGACGAATTAATGGATGCAGTTGATGCCTTCATTCCTGATCCGGTTCGTGAAACTGATAAACCATTCTTGATGTCAGTTGAAGACGTCTTCACTATCACCGGACGTGGTACTGTTGCCACCGGACGTGTTGAACGTGGTGTTGCTCACTTAAACGATGAAGTTGAAATCGTTGGTATCAAACCTACTAAGAAGACGGTTATCACTGGTCTTGAAATGTTCAGAAAACAGCTTGATCAGGCTGAAGCCGGTGATAATATCGGTGCCCTGCTTCGTGGTGTAAACCGTGACGAGATCGAAAGAGGACAAGTATTGGCTAAGCCTGGTACGGTTACTCCTCATACAAAGTTCAAAGCTCAGGTCTATATCTTAACTAAAGAAGAAGGCGGACGTCATACTCCATTCGTTTCTAACTACCGTCCTCAGTTCTACTTCCGTACAACTGACGTTACCGGTGTAATCACTTTACCGGAAGGTACTGAAATGGTTATGCCTGGTGACCACGTTGAAATGACTGTTGAACTGATCGCTCCTATCGCTATTGAAAACGGTACAAAGTTCTCAATTCGTGAAGGTGGACGTACAGTCGGTTCAGGAAACGTTACCGAAGTTATTGAATAATTAATCGGGTTAACCTTTAAGGGCAATCTTATTTGATTGCCCTTTTTATTTTGTTTATAATGATAATATGATTAAAGCGATAGTATTTGATTTTGATTACACATTGACTGACCGCTCCTTTGCTATTTGGCGCGGTTTCAGCGAACTTATTGAACCCTACCTGAAAGAAACTGACTGGATGGAAAAAGAAGCGGTGATCCAGCGGATGATCACACTAGATGAATTCGGAACGATCTCCCGTGATCACATCATCGCTTTTCTTGTGAATGAGCTTGGTCTTGATGAAAAAAGACTGAAGAATGATTTTAATGAACTGTCGATGAAGATGGCTCCTTATACCAAACTTGATAACGATGCCGTGATCGTTTTGGAGTATTTTGCCAACAATCCGAAGTACAAAACTGCAATTTTGACCAACGGCAACATCCGCTCGCAAAGAGCCAAGATCGATACCGTGAAGATTGCCGGGTACTTTGATGAGATTGTCGTTTCGGAAGAATCCGGCTATGCCAAACCCGACCCGCGAGCTTTCTATTATGTCGCTGAAAAACTTGGTTTAAAATGTGATGAATGCCTTTATGTCGGCGATGTTTTCTTCAACGATATCATTGGTGCTTATCGGGCTAAAATGCAATATGTCCTGCTGAATAACGACCGCAAGCGGTCTTACGATTCGCGAATACCACAGATCGAACATCTTATCGATCTGATCAGATATGTAAAGGAGATTGAAAATGAGTAGTTTAAATTCTTATGAAATGTTTCATAATCGCTGGGCTTTAGTAACCGCCCGCAAAGGTGATGATTTCAACACCATGACCGTTAGTTGGGGCGAAATCGGCGCTTTATGGGAAAAACCGGTCGTTACCGTCTATGTCAAACCATGTCGTTATACCTATGAATTTATGGAAAGCGACGATTACTTTACCGTTGCTTTCTTTTCAGAAGAATATCGGCAAGATCTGGGCTATTTGGGGCGAAACAGCGGCCGGCATGAAGATAAACTGGCCAAAACTTCTCTGACACCTAAAATGATTGAGCATGGCGTTACTTATGACCAAGCTGAAATAACCATTGTCGCCAAGAAAATCTACTATGACGATCTGAAGCTGGAACGAATCCCGGACTTTGCCGTCAAAGCCAATTATCTGACCGAAACCCCGCATCGGATGTATATCGGAGAGATCATCGCGGTTATCGGCGAATAATATGGCCAATATCTTCGATTATATCCATTGGCGGCAAGATCTGTCATTTGCAGCATCGCCCTTCAATGAAGTCGATAATCTGATTCTGGCCAATTTAGCTTATATTCATTTTGCCGGCATCGTGGAATCGTCCGCTGTCGGACAGCCAATCAAGCTGAAACAAGCCGGCGAGTTGTTTTTAAAACAGCCGCTTAACGAATCGATGTATCGTGATAAAAAGGATCTGGATTTTATCCGGGCTCTGATCGGCGCACCCCGCTATCAGGACCTGCAGTTATATCATTATCAGGAACGCTATGATCACGAAATGCAGACTCAGTTTGCTGCAATGGCTATCAGAATCGCGCCCGGACTTACCTACATCAGTTACCGGGGAACTGACGGTTTTTTAGCCGGCTGGAAAGAAAATTTCGATTCTTCTTTCTGCATTACTGTCGCTCAACAGATGGCTGTCGCCTATCTAGACAAGACCGGTCGGATAACAAGGGATCAGTTCATTATCGGGGGTCATTCCAAAGGCGGAAATCTGGCAATGTACGCCGGTGCTTTTGCTGATGATAACATTCGAAAACGAATCATCCGGGTTTACAATAATGACGGACCGGGGTTCAATTTTGACATCATCCCTTTTGATGTCTTAAAGACGATCAAAGACCGGCTGATAACCTTTACCCCGCGTTTTTCTATTGTAGCCATGATCATGAAACAGATCAAAGAACCGATAATTATCGCTTCGGACGCCAATTATGTCATGCAGCATGATCCCTATTCCTGGCAGATAGACGGCACGACATTCGTTCAGGAAAACGATTATGACAAGTTTTCCAAGACTTTGCACCAGGCTATGGATCGGTGGCTGGAAGGAATAGATATCAATTCCCGGGAAATTTTTATCGACGCGGTTTACGAAATAATCGCTGCAACCGACACTCATGATGTCAACACACTGCTCCCAAATCTGCTTAAAAATATCCCGGCAGTATTGCGCAAAAAGAAAGGTCTGGATGAGCAAACATCCAAGATTATCAACGATTCTCTTGGTGAACTTGTCAATGCTCTGAAAGATTCGCTGTTCACTAAAAAAAATAATGCCTGACGGCATTATTTTTCAATATAATCCTTGATCAAACAGATCGCTGTATCTTTAAGTCTGGCGTCATCCAAGATCCGATGCCCGCCATCAGCCAAAATGATACATTTTTTATCATCATGAGTTACTTTGCGATAATACTTCAGTGATACGGTATATGGTATCGTTTCATCTTTCATACAGTGAATGAACATGACAGGACATTTGACTTGTTCGATCGCATCCTTGCAGTTATCGACCACATCCATGAAAGTGGAAGTAAATTTTGCCGGTAATTCCGGATAACCGTCACTGATCTTATTTTTGCGGTTAAACTTACTTTTGGCGGCATTGGTTGCCGTAGTAATTGTTAAATATTCAAAAGCCGGAGCCAGCAGGATCAATTTCCTGACGGTAAATTTAGAAGCCAGATAACTGGCAATTACTCCGCCCATGCTGAAACCGATAAGGATGATCTCTCTGCCCTGATTTTTGGCGGCAATGATCTTCTCTTCCGCTCTTGAGACCCAATTATGCCATACCGTATCATCTTCATACTGCTGATCAAACAAAGCCGGGATCTCCATATCATAACCATCAAGCGCCGCTTTAAGATTGTTATATTCATCCGTTCGCCGCTTGCCAAAACCATGGATCATGATGATCACCGGTTTTTTTATCTCTTCCTTTTTCTTCTTTTTTTTAAAGAAACCGAACATTTTAATCACCGCCTTCATATTTGTCTTTAACAATGTCCATTACATATGCCATTGTATCATAATCCATCGCTCCGCTTTGATAGCCGATAACATTTCCATCCGGCCCGATATAGAACATGGTTGGAAAAGAGGATATGCCAAAGTGGGAAAATAAAACATCATCTTCATCAATCAAGATCGGCACTTCAATACCATGTTCGGCGATGAAGTCTGCAGTGCTCTGACCGCCGTTGGCGCTATTGACAGTATCCGACATGACATAGAAACTTACGGTCTCCTGGCAGCTGTTTGACCAGGTTTTATAATCCGGTATTTCGTTAACGCAATATGTGCACCAGCTGGCTACAAAATTAAGAGTGATATAACGGCCGTTGTAATCGCTCAAACGGTGCTCCTGAGCGAATTGATCATAAAACGGCTGATCCATAAAGGAAGAAACGGTCGTTTCTTTACTGTTGAGCTGTTGTTTGAGACCGATAATGGTTGATGATCCATCATAGATCATATAAGCGCCAAACAGCAGTAAGATAACTGAAGATAATTTTGCCAGCTTAAGCAAGGTATCGCGTTTAGCCTTGATAAAAGCGATAGCCTTAGTATAAAACAAACCGATCAGAATAAACGGCAGTGCAAAGCCGGCACAATATAAAAGGATCAAAAGATTACCCAGTGCCGCTTCGCTTCCGGCCGCCAGCAAGAGGACGCTGGTCAGCATCGGCCCGATGCAGGGAGTCCAGGCAAAGGAGAAGACAAAACCCAACAGGTACGCTTTAAGCAAGCTCATCCTGCCATCAAGTTTCAGCGAAAACTTATGCTCTTGCTCCAATGCGGCAATTTTGATAAAACCAAAACCGTTAAAAGCGAAAACGATCAGCAAGGCACCGCCCAGGATCATCATCACTTCCCTTAAGTCTTCAATAAAACCGCGGATCATTCCGATCGATAACCCCAAGATAAAGTACGTCGTTGAAATACCTAAAACAAAAAGAACGGTCATCAGCAAGACCTGACGGCTTTGTATCCGGTCTTTATCTTTAAGACCGCCGGTGAGATAGGTCATATATAACGGTACAAGCGGCAGGATACAAGGAGAGATAAAAGACAAGAGACCTTCCAAGAATACCCCAAGATATGAAATACCTTCCATTTATCCTCCTATTTCAGTAAAAAGAAGTAGGCCAAAACGATCAGACCGACAACGATCCGATAATAACCGAAGATTTTAAAATCATGTTTCTTGATATAAGCCATCAAGAAACGAATGACGATAACCGAAACGACAAAAGCCGTGATCATCCCGACAGCCAAAATCAGGTATTCATTAAGGGTAAAAGCGAAACCGATTTTGATCAGTTTTAGTAAACTGGCTCCAAACATTACCGGAATCGCTAAAAAGAAAGTAAATTCGGCGGCTGTCTTTCGGCTGACCCCGATCGATAAAGCGCCCAATATCGTGGCGCCGCTGCGGGATGTACCGGGAAAAACAGCAGCGATCAACTGGAAAATACCGATGATAAAAGAATCTTTGATCGTCAATTCACTCAACTTATTGACTCTGGCCTTTTTGATGTGAGCGTTGCGGTTTTCAATTACGATGAAGCCGATACCAAAAACGATCAGCATGACCGCCACCACCAGCGCATTATAGAGATATTCTTCCAGAATATCATCGAATAAGATACCGACGATAGCGGCTGGGATACAGGCAATCAGGATCTTGATCCATAGCGAAACGATATCCATTTTAAGCAAGCCGCCTTTACACTTGTCAAAATTAAACGGCCAGATCTTCTTGAAATAGATCAAAACAACCGCCATGATCGCTCCCAGCTGGATAACGACCAAAAAGAAATTCCAGAAATCCTCACTGACATTCATCTTCATGAATTCATCAAGCAGGATCATGTGACCGGTCGAGCTGATCGGCAGCCATTCAGTCACACCTTCGGTAATCCCATATACAATCGCCTTTAAAAGATCGACAAATAAATCCAACATATCAATAAAATCCTTTCAACTCATTTATTATATCAATTAAAATAGACCAATTCATCCCTTAATTGTCGGCCAGAAGCTACTTTTTTTACATAAAGCAAACAGGTATCATAGCCATCCTCGCCTTCGATGACCCGGATCGTTCCGGTTAGTTCATAAAAACTTGTGCGATCCATTTTGGTCTTATCGATTCCGATTACCGTCAAAGCCAAGGTTGCAATATCGTCACCGCAGCAGATCATCGCCTTGCGGCCCATGATCCAGGCTTGCGGATATTGAGGCAGATCATCAATAAAGCGGACGTTGATTTTGATAATGTGGCCTTCGTATTTGGCCGGATTGCTGCTGGCGTCAATATACCACGGTCCATAGTCGATATCACTGATATCCAGGATATCTTTGTCTAGATCGAAAACTACCGCGTTTTTCATATCAACGATCTCGCCGCCGGAATTTTCAAAAATCAGTTCAGCCCGCGGATTGAGTCCTAAAACATTATTGCGGATAAACGAATAATCGCTCTGATCATCAAAACGATTGAAAATAATGCATTCTGCGCTTTTGATATGATAATACAAAAAGGTTTTCAAATTATTGACATGGAGCCGGAATTTAGAGGCATCAACAACACAAAGAGTCTGAGCTATTTCCCAGTTATCAGGCATCCTTGCCAACAGCTGTGTCTCATCAGCCATGCCGTTTCCTTCAATAAAGATCTGATCAAATTCATATTCTCGGTCAATTTTCACCATCGCTTCGTGCGTAAGCTCATCCTGGCTATCAAAATAAACCGCTTCGGCATGGGCATACCGCAAGAAACGGTCATCGTAGCTGTCGATTCCCTCTTCCAAAACAATGATCAGGGTGCGGGATCCGTCGTTAAACTGCGGTGAATACAGCGTTTCCTTAATTACCCCGGTCTTGCCCGATGATAATAGGCCGCCGAAAAAATATACCGGATACATCAAAGAAATAAGCCTTCCCAGCTCTCTTCCGGGTTTTCCGCAATGATTACGACCACTCCTTCCGATTTGGCCGGTCCCTCATTGACAAAAACGCTTTTACCGGCAATATCAAAATATAAAGTTTCCTTTGCGCCATTAACAAAACCCTTGGCTCTTACCACCTGATCTTTCAGTTGCGCCAAAACTCCTGTCAGTTCTTCTTGGGCAAATACTTTTCCCGTCTTAAAACCGATGCTGGTAAATACCTCATCAGCATCATGATGGTGATGCTCATGGTGATGATGATCATGTTCGTGGTGATCTTCCATCTCTCCCAATATCCCTTCCAACAGTTTTTCCGTATCGATACAGCCGCTGCATTCAGCACAAGCGCACAAACCAGAACTGCTGATCAGTTTGACGATCGCCTCGCCGGATAATTGACGGTAATCTTCGGCAACGATCTTGGTTTCGTCGTTCAGTTCAGTGACAATTTCCATCGTTTCGTTCAACTTTTCCGGTGTTGTTTCATCAAGGTGCGAAAGAACAACGGTATCAGCCATGATTAATTGATCGTCATAAAATTCATGATAATTGCGATGATACATCCGTGCCATTCTGGCATCGCACATTGCCACCAGCCCTTTAAGTTTAAAGCGGCAGTCTTTTCTGATCGTTTCCATAACTTCAGAAAGTTTGCCGACACCTGAAGGTTCAATGATTAAACTGGCAATATTATAAGAAGCAATCTCATCAAGAGCTAAAGAAAAGTCGCCTTTCAGCGAGCAGCAAATACAGCCGCTTTTGATCGTTTTTACTTTTAGACCTTCATCAAACAGCTTATCATCAACACTGATCTCGCCAAACTCATTCTCAATAAGCATCGGTCTAAGCAGTGCTTCATCATCTAAAATCCTTTTGATCAGGGTTGTTTTGCCCGATCCCAGAAATCCTGAAATAATATAAACATCTATCATCTGATCTTCCTCCTTTATCTGAACAGTTTTTTTATCATCCGTTTAGCTTCTTCGGCTTTATCCCGGTCAGCGAATAGATAAACTGTTTTGCGTTTCAACTCCACGGCGATATCGGTCCGGTTTTCACTTTTTATAATCCGGATATCTCTTACCTTCTGATAGGGATACCGCCGGCCCAGAATGATCACTTCATCTTTGCCTAAACCGCTTTTAGTAAGGTAAACTGCTCCGGTTGCTGCCAAGAGCGAAACAAATGAACCTACGCCCCATACAAAAGGCAGACGGACATACATGACAAATCCTGCCGCCAAAGCCATGATCAAAATGATCCAGGATATGCCGATCCGGCATTCATAAATCACTTTGCGGCTATACACTATCGCTTTTATGGCCACCAGCCAAACGATAATATTAATTAATATTGCTCCATAAATCATTTCTTATTTATCCTCTTGATCACAAAGCGGTTAACCGTATAATTGAAAATCAAATTATACCCTACTAAAATAATCAATACAAAAATAGTGGCCGCAAACCATTCGTTGATATTTAGCGCAAAGGCCACATTGAGACCGACAACGCATAATACACCGATCATCACCGCATAGATCCGAAAGATTATCTTACATAATTTCCGGAAACTGTCATTGACTTCGTATATCACTCCGCCAAGTTCAATCTCGTTTACCCTATTGATCGCCACTGAAATAATAATGTTCATTTATTGCTCCTCATTCCTTATAAACTCTATTTCTTTATATCCGGTATCTTCGTCAAACTCCCGCCGGACTTGATATTCTTCCAAAATGCCTAACACCAATTCGCAAGTGGTATTGACCAAAGAACCCTCGCAAAGATGCCCGCCAATACAATTCCCATGATCATCGCTTGCTGCAATATGCAAATGGGCTTCACCTTTAACAACAGTTCCGATCAGTGATACGATTTCCAGATCATCTGTCACTACCTTATATGTCTTGGCCTTAGCCAGACGGATCTTCAGCCGTTTTAAAGAACCGACCGCCGACAAAACGATAGCCCCGTCCAATTGTTTAGTGACAGCCAATTCTTGAATGCTCAGCTTCAGATCAGCACCGTTTTTAAGCCGTACAGCCAGTTCTTTCATTTCTATATTTTATCACAAAGTATCTGATTGGATGAAAATTAAGCCTCGATACCGCAGCTTTGATACCAGAATTAAAAAACTGCAATTAAGCCAAGCTTCCTTGCAGTTTAAACAAACTTGATCACCTGATCCGGATCATCATAAGTAATAGCGTAGAAATACCGCATATGATCGGCAATTTCGGCGGCCGGTAATTTGATGTTGGAAATGATGCAACATTTAATCCCGTTGATAAGCACCGCAAAATCATTGAACACAAAATCATTTTTCCGATAAAAACGAATCCTCGACAATTGTTTTTGGTAATTGCCGCTTTGATCATCCGCTACTTCTACTTCGCCCAGCACCAGCCGGTATTCATCTTTCAGCCTGCTTAACATTTCACTGCCAAGGCCCAGCGAGCGGCAAGCTCCGTCTGACCACAGATAAAACAATAAAGCGACATCCGCCCTTTCAACGACCAGGGCCACACATTTGTCAGATAGCGAATATGCGACGATCTGACCGCGCGCAAAACCCCGTCTGACCAAAGCGAGATCGACCCATTCCTCCGGTGGAAAATCATTTTTCATGCGCTCCCACAACGCCAAAAAAACTTCAATTGATATTTTCTTTAAAATCATACTATCGATAATCATCCAATTTCAAATCAGCCGCTACCGTGTCAATGATTCCCTTGACGATCTTATCGATCTTGGAACCTTCGCTGTAATCGGCATTAGCCATAAAGGTTGCCCGCTTATTCTCATACAGATCCTGAGCCAATTCTTTAGCGTCCTTGGCCTTTTTATAAACAGCGATCGTATTGCCGCCAAATCCGGCCACGACCTTCATGCTGGGCACATCAGTCAGTCCATCGCCAAAATAAATCATCCGACTGTAAGGAATATACTTGTCTTCGTCCTTGGTTGAACGGTTAAGATCGACATCATTGGTCTCATCAAAGATTCCTTTATTGATCCGGAAGATATACTGGGTCTTGACGGTATAGTTGATTGCTCGGGCCGGCCATAAGGCCCGGCCGTTTTCATCATAATAATAGCTGCAGGCATAGATCTCTTTAAAGTATTTGGCGATCGGGGTGCCGATGATAATGTCTTTCAACCCGCTGGAAATAATGTAATGTTCCAAAATAATATCAGATTTAACAGCATAGTCATTGATCCTTTCAAACCAGGTATCGACTCCTTTAAAAAGCTTGATATAAGATCCCTCTTTGATTAGTTTTTCCTTGGTCATATTAGGATCTTCGATCGCCATTAAATACATGTAGGCCAAAATACCGTCGATATTATGCGTTTGCGATATCTTGCCGCACTTTGCCCAGAACTCATCCGGATTCTGATAGCCTAGCGTCTTCAAAAGATGGAATTCCTGCATATCTTTTGGCGAAAGCGTCTTATCAAAATCATAGATCAGGGCCATCTTTACTTTATTCATTACAATTCTCCGTCTAAATTCTTGATCGCTTCGACATAGATCATGATCTGCTTTTCAAAATTAGCTATGCTTAAAGATTCGTTGGCGTCATGAATATGATCATCAACCCCGACAAACTCTCCGCCAAAAGCGATACAATTGTTGATTGCCTTGGCATAAGTGCCGCCGCCGATCGCCATCATCGGCGTCTCGTTGTCGCCGGTAACATCAATATACGCTTTTCTTAAAGCTTTGATCATCGGATTATCCAGACTGAAGAATAACGGTTCAATCGTCGATTCGACATCAAAACTGTTATTGCCCAATTTCAATCCCTTCGTCATGAGCGGTTCGACTTCGCTGACTTTACGGGTGACCGGGAAACGGTTATCCAGATAAATCAGGATTTCGCTGTCAACTTTTTTAACGATACCGACATTCATCGTGAAATCACTGTACTCATCGCTCAGTTTATCCAGTCCCAGCTTTTCACCATGGGTGCTAAGACCGATCTTATCATGAAAATAAGAAACCAGCTCATCATTAAATCCGGCCACATACAGACCTTCCAAAAGGTAAGATATGGCATTGACGCCCAGATCAGGGGTCGAAGCGTGCGCTGCTTTGCCAAAGACGGTCAGTTTGATCGATTCATTCGATTTGATGATGTTGTATTCGATATCGTGGTCGCGGAAAAACTCATTGAGAATTGATTCATCATAAGACCCGACCGGAAGTTCGACATTAACTTTCTTCGGTACGATATTTTTGGCATCACCGCCGCTGATATTGATGATCTTGGAAGACTGATTGACGATCTTGCCGCCGATCATCCCCTTTTCAGCAAAGATGCCAGGGAATTCGCCGTCCGGCGTAAAACCCATATCGATATGACCTTCTTTTTCAACATAGTGTTCAATGCACTTCGAACCGGTCTCTTCATTACAGCCGGCAATCAGCCGTACCCGGTTTTTAAAGGAATATCCTTCATCCAGCAAATATTTAAGGGCGTAAAGCGAAGCGATAAACGGTCCTTTATCGTCGCTGACGCCGCGGCCATACACCTTTTCACCATCATTGGTCAGCGTGAGCGGATCGCTCTTCCAGCCCTCGCCGCAAGGCACGATATCCAGATGAGCCAAAATACCGATCAATTTTCCGTCTTTTGGGCCAATCTCGCCATACCCGCAATAGTAATCAAGATTACAGGTCTTAAGACCGCTGTTTCCCATCATGCTCAAAGCCTCATCCAATACATCACGGTTAGCTTTGCCAAACGGAGCGGCATCATTACTTAATACCGAGTTGTAAGCCACCAGTTTCGCCAGATCATTCAGCATATTATCTCTATTCTTTTCAATATATTCTTTAATATTCATAACAAAAACTCCTTTCTTGTCATTCGTCTATCTATATATTAGCACTTGATAAGGTTTTAAGTAATTATTTACTTCAAGATAATTGGATAATAAGACCTTTTTGGTAATTTGACGCCTGATTTTCTTTTCCGAAAGATTAATTTCGATCGTCAGTTTGCCCCGTTGGATCAACCAGGCATCATCATCTGCCGGCAAAAAACTGATCGGCCCGTACACGATATCGTCAATATACTCTTTTCGCAATTTATTTAAAGCGATGAAATAATTTAACACCGAAGCGTCATCGGCCAATTCTTTTGCGACATTATGACCTTCGGCATCTTCGTTGAGTTTGATCCATGGCTCAGCCGCAGAAAACCCGTAGTTGCGGGAATTGTCAAACGCCATCGGGGTCCTGGCGTTGTCTCTTGAGCCGAAGGCTACCCGGGCAAACGCTGTTTTGTCGTCCTTGAGTTTTCTTAAAGTATTAAGAGATTCAACGTCCCTTAATTCACTAGGGTCAGACCATTTCGGATTGCATAGACCCAGCTCTTGCCCCTGATAGATAAACGGGCTGCCCTTTAAAACCATCAAGACACTCAAAAGCAGCTTGCTTAAAGCGTCTTTGCAGGTTTCTTCCGGGGCGATCTTATCGATCATCCGCGGATTATCGTGATTTTCCAAAAAGAGAGCCATGTGCGCATGGTAATCGCTCATCCACTCTGTATAGTAGCGTTTTAGATAGCGCAAATCATAACGATAGATATCAAAACGGGCATGACCGGGGGTTTCCAGGATATCGAAATTAAAATTCATTTTCAGCTCGTTCCGGCTGGGATGGCATAGCAGTTCTCCGCATTTAAGACCAATGCCCGGTGTTTCTCCGACGGTCATTGCATCATATTTTTTAAAAACCTGATCATTGAAATAACGCAGATGGTCGTGCAGATGCGGACCATAAAAATATTTTTCGATCCCTCTTATCCCCATCAGCCGATAGATCAATTCGTTGCCATCGGCAAAATCGCTCTTATCGATCAGGTTGATCACATCCAAGCGAAAACCGTCAACCCCCTTATCGAGCCAGAATGTAAAGATCTTCACAAATTCTTCGATCACTGATGGATTAGCGAAATTCAGATCAAACTGCGTCTTGTCAAAGCTGTGATATACATATTCGCCGATTTCACTAAAATATTCCCAGGCTCCGTCATTGAAAAAGGTCGTCCAGTTATTCGGAGCTGTCGTGTGAAAATAATAATCGCGATAGCGTTTATTGCCTTTAAGAAATTCTTTAAACCAAAAGTGTTCGCTTGAGGTATGATTGATGGCAATATCCATGATCAGCTTCATTCCCCTTTGATGAATCTGCCTCAATAATTCCTCAAAATCAGCCATCGTACCGAAAGTTTCACTGATATTGCGATAATCAGCGATATCATAGCCATTATCCTTAAGCGGTGAGACATAGACCGGCGAAAGCCAGATGACATCGACCCCGATCATAGCCAGATAATCAAGTTTGCTGATAATACCCTTGATATCCCCAAACCCGTCATGATTGCCATCGCAAAACGACAAGGGATAGATCTGATAATATAAGGCCTCTTTATACCATTGCCGGTGATCATCAACTTCATAATCTACCGTTTCATTGGCGTTGCCATTAAGCAGCTTTATCAGAGTTTCGATAAACGGGCGCTTGACCAAAGGGATCAGATGCTTGAGCCGCAGATTGCCGATAAACATATTATCGATCAATTTACGGTCTTTGCCCACGCTTAAAAGAACCTTTGATAAGATATCATATCCCAAAGGATCATTCAGCAGATCTTTTAATCTAGTATCTTTGCTATACTTATTCATCAAGGATGATCCCTACCGGGCAATGATCGCTGCCGTATACATCATCAAAAATGATACTGTCAGCAACTTTAGCCATTAACCGATCGGAAACGACAAAATAATCGATCCGCCAGCCGACATTGCGTTCTCTGGCTTTGGTTTTATATGACCACCAGGAATATTTGATTACTTCCGGGTATAGTTCCCGGAAAGTGTCTTTAAAACCGGAATTCAGCAATTCAGTGAATTTAGCCCGTTCTTCATCGGAAAAACCGGCGCTGAAATGATTGGTAGAAGGGTTTTTCAAATCGATCTCATTGTGAGCGACATTCAGATCCCCGGTATAAATGACCGGCTTGACCGCGTCCAGTTTCTTTAAGTGAACCCGCATCAGATCTTCCCATTTCATCCGATAATCCAGCCGTAAAAGTCCGTCTTTGGAATTGGGCACATAAGCCGCCACCAGATAAAAATCTGCATATTCCAGAGTAATTACCCGACCTTCCAGCGGTTCCTCTTCTCCTTCAAGGTCATATATCACATTAAGCGGCTCTTTCTTGCTTAGGACCAGTACGCCGGAATAACCTTTACGGACGGCGGAATTCATATATTGATAATAACCGTCAAAATCATGCTTAAGCTGATCCGGCTGCATCTTGGTCTCTTCAAAAGCGATGATATCCGGGTCTTCTTTGGCAATAAACTCTTGCAGATTGCCTTTATTTAAGATGGCTCTTAAGCCGTTGACATTCCAGTTTAAGATCTTCATTAAATACTCCTTGTTGCCTGTTTTAAGAATTTGCGCTCTTCATCATCCAGATATGGTGATAATCTGGTATAAACTTCCTGATGATACGCATTAAGACAAGCAACGGTCTTTTCATCAAGATATTGCTTATCAATAAGATCGAGATCAAAAGGTACCATGGTCAGATGTTCAAAGGATAAAAACTGGCCGTATTCATTTTTGACATCGTTCTTGCACAACAAAAGATTCTCACATCTGATGCCGTACTTTCCTTCAAAATATACTCCCGGCTCATCCGAGAAAATGTTACCAGCTTTAAGAGCGTAACTGCTGCCTGAATTGATGGCCGGACGAATATTTGGCGGCATCTCGTGAACTGCCAAAACATGACCGACGCCATGTCCCGTACCACAGCGGTAATCAATTCCTCTATCCCATAGATCTTTACGGGCCAAAATATCCAGCTGACCGCCATTTAGTCCTTTAAGAAACTTGGCCTGTGCCAGGTTGAACATGCTCTTTAAGACTAGGGTAAAATACAGTTTGATCTCAGCATTGACTTTGCCTAAGGCAAAAGTCCTGGTGATATCGGTCGTACCTTCAAAATACTGACCGCCGGAATCGACCAAGATTATTCCTTCATTTTTAAGCATCGCATGCTTATCAGGCGTCGGACTGTAATGCATCATAGCGGCATTTTCATTATAACCGACAATGGTATTGAAACTAAGGTCAAAGGCTTTGTATTCCAGACGGCAGCGATTGACCTTGATCTTGACGTCATATTCGCTAAGTTCTTCTTTATCGCTCGTCTTGAGCCATTTCATAAAGCGGACCATCGCCACCCCATCATAGATATGTGCCAAACGGGCATTTTTGATCTCAACCTGATTTTTGATCGTCTTCATATCTTCAATAAGGCTCATCATGTGGTGGATCTTATTCTTAAATCCGACAGCCGCATAGGTATCATAATTAACTTTTTCTTCATCCAGCAAGATCAACTCATGACGAATTGTCTTTAAGAAAGGATAAAAAGCGTTGTAATCTTTGACAATGACCCCATCATGCAGCAAGCCCTCAAAGATGACGTCGCTCAGCCGCTCTTTATCGACGAAGAGATAGACATCGTTTTGATAAATGACCAGATAAGCTAAAAAGACCGGAGTATAAGGGACGTCATTGCCTCTGAGATTCAACAGATAGGCGATCGATTCCAGATTATTGACAATATGACAGCGGCCGCCAAGACATTTCTTGATAATCTCGATCTTTTCCTTACGGCTGAGTCCGGTATATTTGACCCCTAATTCATAAAGCATATCCTTGCTTAAAGGCGTACGGTCTTCGTAAATTGAAGAATAGAGGTCGACACTTTTGATGTTGAGCCCCTTCTTCTGCAGTTTCCTAACAAAAGCGGCACTGACACATTTGCCGTCTAAACCGATCCTTAAATCACGACAATTATTAATTAAGAATTCATCGGCCGGCAAAACCCCTTCCGTGCCCAGTTTCATTACTTCAATTTCCTGTTCTGCCGTTTCTTTTTCGGCTTGAGTGTGATACCGTCCGTCCACGAATAGATAAGCATGATCAAAAGTGATGATCAGTTGACCCAAAGACCCGCTGAAATTAGAGAAATAATACAGAGTTCGGAAATATTCCGGAACATATTCCGAAACATGATAATCGCTGGTGTTGATGAAATAGACATCAATACCGTTTTCGTACATTTTCGCTCGTAAATTGACTAATCTTTTATTTTCCATGTTTTCATTTTAGCACAATAGTTCCCTGTTGCCGGTCATTATTTCATATATCTTTCTTTTCGCCCGCTAAACATAACATTTTCCCAATACCGGCAGGCTATCTTTTGGGATGTTCCCTATCTTCCAGTAAAACGACAGTTTCCACATGGGCACTTTGGGCAAAGATATCCAAAGGAACGATTCTTTTGATCTTGAATTTTTGTCCAAGAATATGCAGATCCTTGCCCAAAGTTGAAGGATTACACGATACATAGATCATGCCCTTGATTTTTGAGCGCATTATCGTTTCGATCATTTCATCATTTAAACCGACCCGTGGCGGATCGACGATCAAAAAATCAACTTTACCTTCTTTAACATAGCGATAAAAGGCTTTCGGTGCATCATCACATTCAAAGCTGACATTACCGATATGATTCCTTTGAGCATTACGGTTAGCCATCCGGACGGCCGAGGCGACCGATTCCACCCCGACGATCCTGCGGGCATGATCTTTGACAAACAGTGAAATAACCCCAATGCCGGCATAGGCTTCAAAAATAAAATTGAGGTCATAAGGGGTCATATCAGCGATGAGCCGATACATTTTTTCCGCCTGACTCGTATTGAGCTGAAAAAAGGAACGGGTCGAAATGGCAAGATCAAGACCGGCAAATCTAAAATTCATCTCATGCTTCCGGCTTAAATGTATCAGCTCTTTGCCAAAAAAATCCGTGCTTTCAGTGACTTTGCGATACTGATCGATCACTTCGAGTCCTTCGATCCGAGCCAGATCAGAGATTATTTTTGGATCGATCGAATCTTTACCGCTTATTAGCGCCAGCTGGTAATGATCATCAAGACCACGGACAAATATGCCTCTGATCCCTTCTTTGGTCTTTTTGTCATAAGCTCTAAGACCGTGCTTATTTAAAACATTCAAGACATTTTTTCTGATCTTTTCGATCTTAGGATCGTGGATCATGCACCTGTCGATGGTCAAAAACCGATTGCTGCCCTCACGATACAGACCGCTGACCAGTTTGCCGTTTCGCTCCTTGATCGGCAGTTTAAGACTGTTGCGATATCCCCATACCTGTTTGCCGGCAACCGTATCTTCTACCATATCCGGATCAATACCGGCATATTTATATAACGCTTCCGCCACATTGTCATGTTTGAAAATCAACTGGCTTGAATAATCAAGATGCATAATCTGACAAGCGCCGCAGTATTCAAAATAAGGACAGCACGGTTTGACGCGCTCTTTGGCGGCTTTGATGACTTTTAACAGTCTGGCCCGGCGATAGCGGCCGCAATCTTGATAGATTTTAGCCTCCACTTCTTCATTGGTAATTGCACCGTCAATAAATATGATCCCTTTATTATCTCTGGCGATCCCTTCGCCATTGATCCCCATCTTTTCTATCTTGTATCTCATAGCTTTATCATAGCATTTTTATTGCCGGAATTGACAGACAGTGTTATTATTAATATACCCAAGGGGGGTATATATGAAAAAGAATTATCAGGTCAAGGGCATGTCCTGTGCCATCTGTAAAAACACCATTGAAAAACAATTAAACAAACTGGAAGGGGTCAATCAATGTCAGGTCAACCTTTTGGAAAACGATATGATCATTGATTATGATGAGGAAAAAATCAGCGAAACCAAAATCGCCGATACCGTTGATCGTTTGGGTTATGAATTGGTAGTTGATGATCAAAAGACGAAAAAAGACCCGTATAAGGCAAAACTGATCGTTTCCATCGGACTGATGATTGTCCTGATGTATTTTTCCATGGGACACATGGTCGGTTTGCCTTTTACCAACATCAGTCATTTTACCATCGGTATTATTGAAGTAATTATCGCAAGTGCAATCTATCTGCTTGAGTTCCATTATTTCAGTTCCGGAATTAAAAGCCTGCTCAACCTTAACCCCAACATGGATGCCTTAGTCGCTATTTCGACCGGGATATCATATCTTTACTCCTTCTACGCTCTCCTTAAAGCCTTCAGTGGCGATTATTCCTATCATTACTACTTTGAAACCGGTGCGATGATCTTACTGATCGTCTCGATCGGCAAGCATATCGAAGGAATAAACAAAGAGAAAACCACTCAGGCTATCCGCCTTTTGGCAAAGTTGAGGCCTAAGGAGGCCACCGTTCTTTTAAACGGTGAAACGACGATCCTTCCGATCGAAAAACTGAATATCGGTGATATTATCTTAACCAAAGCCGGGGAAACGATCGCTCAGGACGGCGTCATTGTGAGCGGTGAAGCCGATGTTGATGAATCGATGATCACCGGTGAATCGATACCGGTAAATAAAAAGATAAACGACGAGGTTATCGGCGGGACAATCGCTTTAAACGGTGCTTTGACCATTAAAATAACCAAGAAAAACGAAGACAGTATTTTAGCTAAAATCATTGAAATGACCAAAGCGGCCACAACCGAAAAAATCCCGATCCAGCGCTTCGCCGATAAAGTATCTGCTTTTTTCGTTCCCGGAGTAATCATTATTTCACTTATTACCTTTATCATTTGGTATTTCATTTCCCATAACCCTGAATTGAGCATGAATTATGCCCTGAGCGTTCTGGTCATTTCCTGTCCATGCGCTTTGGGTCTGGCCACCCCCAGCGCCATCATGGTCGCAAACGGCGTAAGTGCAAAAAACGGCATTCTGATCAAAAACAGCGAAGTTCTGGAAATTGCCCATAGCATCAAAACGGTAATTATGGATAAGACCGGCACGATCACGGAAAACCGGCCGCAGATCATTAAGGAAGTGATACTCGATCCATCGTTTATAAAGATCATCAGCAATTTGGAAAGCAATTCCAATCATCCGATCGCCAAAGCGATAACAGACCACTATAAAAACAGCGAAAAGATATCCTTTGATAAAGCGGAAGAAATATCCGGACAGGGAATAAAAGCGACGATCGGAAAAGATGTCTATTTAGCAGGCAACGAAAAGCTAATGCTGGCTCATCATGTGAAATACGATCCATCGATGGCAAAAGCCGCTTCAGCCGATCATAATTCCTATATTATGGTCGCTGAAAATCAACACCTGCTGGGTCTTTTATATCTCAGCGATATCATCAAACCATCCAGCGTAGAAGCGATCAGCGAGCTCAAAAGAATGGGCATCAAAACGATCATGTGTACCGGTGATAATGCGCTCATCGCCCAAAAGACCGCCGCTCAGGTCGGGGTCGACGAATATCTGGCAGAAGTCAGACCGGAAGACAAATACGCCATCGTTGAAAAATATAAACCGGAAGGCACGCTGGCCATGGTCGGCGACGGTATTAACGATGCGATCGCTCTTAGTGCAGCCGATGTCTCTTTCGCTATCGCTAACGGCAGCGATATCGCCTTTGAATCCAGCGATTTGGTACTCATGAAAAATGATTTGAGCGATATTCCGTTTCTGATCAGACTATCTGCCGCAACGCTAAAGATCATTAAGCAAAATCTGTTCTGGGCGCTCTTTTATAACGCTATCTTTATCCCTCTGGCGGCCGGAGCCTTGACGAACCGGTTTGGACTCAGCCTGAATCCGATGATCGGGGCCTTCACAATGTCGGTCTCTTCGATCGTCGTATTAAGCAACGCTTTAAGGATCAAAAGAATAAAACGAAACAACACCAACAAGGAGGAAACGACAATGACCAAAACTATTATGATCGAAGGAATGATGTGCCAGCACTGCGCCAAACATGTCAAAGACGCTTTGGAAGCGCTGGGATTAAGCGCAGAAGTATCTTTGGAAAACAAACAGGCAGTCGTAACAGGAAATGCTGATGATGAAATGATCATCAAAGCCATCAGTGATGCCGGTTATGAAGTTAAGGAGATCAAGAGATGAAAGCCGACCACGCTAAAGTAAAACGCAGCATCAATATCGCTAAAGGCCAACTGGAAGGGATCGGCAAAATGATTGATGATGACCGCTATTGCTTGGATATCTATGATCAGATCAAAGCCTCGGCCGCCCTTTTGAATAACGCTGCAGCCTATATCCTCAAAGAACATTTCCGCTCATGCGTAAAAGAAGCAATCCTCAGCGGCGATGACAGTAAAATCGATGAAGCCTTTGCGGCGATGAACCGTCATCAATAAACCACAACAAAAAGACGCCAAACGGCGTCTTTTAAACTTCATTGCCAGGATGTCAGCGATCCATGTCAATTATGTATTTAATACTGTTTTCTTCGCCTTTTTCCAATTTCTCCAGGGTTGTTTGCACATCTTCCATCGAAATCAGTTTGGCATACTTTTCCAGATCGATCTTTTTATCAACCAGCAGCTTAATGACTAATTCAAATTCGTCGATCGTAAAGAAAATACTTCCGGTCAGGGTCAGTTCGTTATTGACAAAGCTGAACAGATCGAGCTCAGGCGCCTGGCCATACGCTACAAGAATCATCTTCCCGCCCTTTTTAAGCGCTTTTAAGCCGGTATTGCTGGCGTTTTTATTGCCGGTACATTCAATTACGGCGTCAAAACCATTCTTTTCAAACGATCTTAATGTATTATCGATATCTGCATCATCAGCCTTAACTGCCAGATCGACAAAAGCGGCGTCTTCGGCCATTTTCAATCTTTCGGCATTGATCTCGGTGATCGCTACCCTTGCTGCTCCCAGAGCTTTCGCACAAGCTGCAGCAAATAATCCGATCGGCCCGGCACCGGTTATTAAGACCTTGCTTCCTTCTTTGACTCCGGCCAGTTTATGCCATGCATCGAAATAGCAATCGGTTCAACCAATGCCCCTTCGACAAACGAAACCTCTTCCGGCAGTAATCTTACCATATCTTCCCGAACAGCCACATATTGCGCATAACTGCCGTCCGTACCAATCCCCGGACCACCGTCCAGTACATGGTCACAAATGTTTACCTTGCCTTCTTTACAGAATTCACATTCCATACACGGATCGATCTCCATGGCTACTACCCGATCGCCTTCTTTGAATACCTTGCTGTCTCCTGGATCATGGATTACTCCGCTGAATTCATGCCCGATAACAAAGTTCTGTCCGGCACCATAACCCGTGCCCCAAACCATGTGGATATCGCAGCCACAGATACCGCTTTTGCTTATATTGATGACAACCTTATTGCCTTCGGCTTTGGGCAAATCCTTTTCGATCAATGCAAATTACTTTACACCTGTCAGTGTTAATGCTTTCATATCTTTATACTCCCTTTCAACCATTATATCACTATAAATTAATTTTTTCACAAAATGATCGTCTAAAAAGATCTTTAGTCAAAGATCGGTTTTAGATTAGCTCCTTTTGATATTCCTTGGATATTTCCAGCATACTTTCAAGAAAAGCTAAGTAGTATGGTCTCAGTTCATCATCCACTTCTTTTGTCAGTCTTTCTTTCATTTCTTTTTCTCTTTGCAGATCAAAGATTGCCATATTATTGGCTTTTTTATACAATGCAACTTCTTTAACAACTTCCATCCGTTTTATAAAAAGTTCTCTGATCAGCGGATCGATCGCATTTAATATCTCCCGGCATTCTTTAAGATCTTTCATTTTCTTTCTCCTTTGGTCTTAATTGTGATAGTAAAACGGCTCCCAGCATCAGCATGCAGCCGAAAAGTTCGCTAAGGGATAAACTTTGGTTTAAGAAAAGATATCCGGCAATTGCCGCAATGACTGCTTCCAGCGACAGCAAGATCGAAGCTACCGACGGTTCGGTGTATTTTTGCCCGATGATCTGCAAAGTATAAGCCACTCCCGTTGAAAGAATACCGGTATATAAGATCGCTCCCGATGCTTCAAACAGCGTTTCAAAGCGGATATCTTCAAAAAACAAAGCCATGATAATGCTGACAAGAGCGGCGCTCAGATACTGAAAGAAGGACAAAGAAACCGAATTGACATCTCTGGTGTAACGATCGACAAAGATGATCTGAAGGGCAAAAAACAAAGCCGCGCCAATCAGGTAAATATCGGCAAAGGTCAGCTCAAGACTGCCGCCGCAAAGTAAATATAAGCCGCCGACTGCCATCAAGATGGCAAGCAAAACCCATTTTGAAATCTTGTCTTTATAAAAGATCATGCAGATGATCGGAACGAAGATCATATACAAAGATGTGATGAATCCGGCTTTGCCCGCCGAAGTAAAGGCGATCGCGTACTGTTGCAAATTAGCGCCAATACAGATGCATAATCCCAGTATTCCCCCAAGAAATGCACATTTTTTCAGATTAATGCCATGGCGGTTAAAGCGCAAAAGCGGGAGCAAACTGATCGCTCCCAACAGGAATCTTGAACCATTGAAGGTAAAAGGACCAAGCACGCTGCTGGCCGTGCTTTGGAAAATAAATGCCAAGCCCCAGATCAGAGCGGTCAAAAACAGAATAATCTCACCTTTAAGTTGTTTCACGAGTAGAATTATATCACGATATCCTTAAATTTCCCACGCCAAAAGAGGAGAATATTTGGCTGAAGCGCAGATGTAAGCGATTACTTATTAATTTTTTCACAAATAGTATTGACAGCACTAAAGGAGTGTGGAAAAATAAGCGTTGTGAAAAATATAACTTTCACGAGGGAGATATAAACATGACAGAAAAGAAAGAAACAACTATCGACTTCCAAAGCGAGGTCAACACTTTGGTAGCGGATGCCATGGCCGCACTCAAAGAGTATGAAAACTACGATCAGGACAAAATTGACTACATTGTTGCCAAATGTTCGGTCGCTGCTTTGGATAAGCATGGCGCTTTGGCAAAAGCTGCTATCGAAGAGACCCACCGCGGCGTCTTTGAAGACAAGGCAACCAAAAACCTTTTCGCTTGCGAATATGTCGTTAACCATATGCGTCATTTAAAAACTGTCGGCGTAATTAAGGAAGATGATGTTGAAGGATTATCTTATGTGGCCGATCCGGTTGGCGTTATCTGTGGGATCACTCCGGTCACCAATCCGACTTCAACCGTTATTTTCAAATCGTTGATCGCGCTTAAGACCAGAAATCCGATCGTCTTTGCTTTCCATCCCAATGCCCAGCAAAGTTCAAAATTAGCGGCCGAGATCGTTTTACAAGCTGCCTTAAAAGCCGGTGCTCCCCAACACTGCATTTCCTGGATTGAGCATCCATCCATGAATGCCACCAGCGCTCTGATGAATCATCCGGACGTTGCGACGATTTTGGCGACCGGCGGCAATGCTATGGTTAAGGCTGCCTACTCTTGCGGCAAACCGGCGTTAGGAGTCGGAGCAGGTAATGTACCGGCCTATATTGAAACCACCGCTAATTTAAAGCAGGCCGTCAATGATATCGTTATGTCCAAAACCTTTGACTATGGCATGATCTGTGCTTCCGAACAAGCGGTCATCATTGATAAAGAAATCTATGACGACGCTAAAAGTATGTTTGAAAAATATTATGTCCACTATTGCACCAAAAAGGAAAAAGAACTTTTGGAAAAATTTATGTTTAAAACCAAAGCTTATTCCGCTACGGTCAACGAGGCTAAGCTAAACCCGGATGTTGTCGGAAAATCACCGAAATGGATCGCTCACGAAGCCGGTTTTGAAGTAGATGACAAGACTTCGATTTTAATGGTCGAATGTAAAGAGGTCGGGCCAAACGAACCATTGACAAGAGAAAAATTATCACCGGTCCTGGCTTGCCTGAAAGCCGAAAGCATTGAAGACGGTTTTGATAAGGCCGAGGCAATGGTTGAATTCAACGGTCTTGGTCATACGGCATGTATCCATACTTCCAACGACGCTTTGGCCAAACGGTTTGGCGAGAGACTGAGAGCTTGCCGGATCTGCGTCAATTCTCCTTCTACTTTAGGCGGCATCGGTAATGTCTATAACAGTTTGATCCCGTCTTTAACTCTGGGCTGCGGCTCTTACGGCCACAATTCCGTGAGTGATAATGTCAGTGCCATCAATCTGTTAAACATTAAAAAGATCGCAAGGAGAAGAAACAACATGCAGTGGTTCAAAGTACCGTCTAAGATATATTTTGAAAGAAATTCGATCGAATACTTAAAACAAATGCGCGAAATGGACCGGGTATTCATCGTTACCGACCGTTCGATGGTCGATCTTGGCTATGTCAATCTCGTCACCAATCAGCTGGAAAAACGCCGGAACAAAGTTCAGGTACAATTGTTCTGCGATGTTGAACCGGATCCGTCCATTCAGACCGTTAAGCGCGGTTTAAGCCTGATGGAGGCTTTCCGCCCCGATACGATCATCGCCATCGGCGGCGGTTCGTCAATGGATGCCGCTAAAGGTATGTGGTTATTCTATGAACAGCCGGACGTCAACTTTGATGATCTAAAACAGAAATTCATTGATATCCGGAAACGGGCATTCCGCTATCCGGAACTGGGTAAAAAATCAAAACTGGTATGTATCCCGACTACTTCCGGTACCGGCAGCGAAGTAACGCCGTTTGCGGTCATTACCGATAAAGAGGAAAACAAAAAATATCCGCTGACCGACTATTCTTTGACTCCGACCGTCGCCATCGTCGATCCAAACCTGACTACCAGCTTACCGGCTTCCATCACCGCTGATACCGGTATGGATGTCCTGACGCATGCTACAGAGGCTTATGTATCGGTATTGGCCAGCGACTTTACCGACGGTATTGCACTACAGGCCGTCAAAATGGTATTTGAATATCTGCCGCGAGCTGTCGCTAACGGCAAGAACGACTTGGAAGCCAGAGAAAAGATGCACAATGCTTCAACTTTAGCCGGTATGGCTTTCGCCAACGCTTTCCTTGGGTTAAATCACTCGATCGCTCATAAGGTCGGCGGTGAATTCCATGTACCGCATGGCCGGGCCAACGCTATATTGCTGCCTTGGGTCATCCGCTACAATGGTACACAGCCTTCCAAACCGGGCATTTGGCCGAAGTACAACTATTATAAGGCTGACGAAAAATATGCCGAATTGGCCAGAGCAATCGGGCTTAAATTCAATACGGTCGAAGAAGGAGTTAAAGCCTATGCTGACGCTTGCTATAAACTGGGTAAAGAAGTAGGTATCGCCATGGCCTTCAAAGATCAGAAAAACTGTGATGAACAAGCCTGGATGGCAAATCTTGATAAACTGTCCTTCCTGGCTTATGAAGATCAATGCTCGCCAGCCAATCCGCGTGTACCGATGTTAGAAGACATCAAACAGATACTGATCGACTCTTATCAGGGCAACTGGCAAGTAAGCAAATAAAAATTAAATCCTGTCACATGACAGGATTTTTTAGCGGCCGACAGCAAAAGTGTTAAAATATAAATATGGAAAAAATAAATGAGCTCAAGAAAATAATCGACAATAGTCAGCGAATTGTCTTTTTTACCGGAGCAGGCATTTCCTGCGGCAGCGGGATCCCGGACTTTCGCTCATCCGACGGCCTTTATCAAACTGATTTAAGAGCTGAAGAAATACTCTCGCACGATTACTTCATGGCTAACCCGACGGCATTCTATGCTTTCTATCAGAGAAAAATGCTCTACCCTGATGCTAAACCAAATATTGCCCACCAATGGATCGCAAAACTGGAAAATGACGGCAAAGCTCTGGGAGTCATAACCCAAAACATTGACGGCCTGCATGATGCGGCCGGCAGCCGGCGGGTAGTGGAATTACATGGCAGCGTTTACCGCAATCATTGTCTAAAATGCGGCAGATCCTATGATCTGAACAAAATATTGAGCGAAGCTGTCCCTCATTGTGTCTGCGGTGGATTGATAAAACCGGATGTCGTACTTTATGGTGAACCACTAGACTACCGCGCCACTAAAGAAGCTATTGCCATGATCACTGCTGCCGACACACTTGTCATCATCGGTACTTCGCTGAATGTTTATCCGGCGGCATCGTTTATTGAGTATTATACCGGCCATAATTTAATAGTCTTGAATAAGTCGGCTACCGATAAAGCATTGTTTGCCCGGCTTACGATCAACGATGACATCATCGAGATCCTCAAACAATTATCTGCCCTTAATTAAAAGGTATCTTCCGATACCTTTTATTTCACCTTGACATTTATCCTATTCAAAGCCCTCTTTAATGAAAGCTCGGCCCGTTTGATATCACTGTTTTGATTATGCAGATGACCTTCAGCCCGATCTTTGGCGGCTTTGGCCCGCTCAAGATCGATATCTTCTTTATTTTCGATTGCCGGGGTCAGGATGGTGCATTCGTTATTTTTGAAATACAATATACCGCCGGCGATGGCATAGGTCTCTCTTTTTTCTTCGGCCATCTCCAAACGGGAGATCTTTAAATTCATAACGATCGGCATGTGGTTGGATAATATTCCTCTTTGACCGTCTTCCGATACGGCATTGATGATACTGGCTGATGTTTCTTTATATGGACCGTTGGGGGTCAGGATCTTTACCTTAATCATGACGGTAACCGAGATCCTTAGCTTTATTTACCATATCATCAATGGTTCCGACAAACATAAAGGCCTGTTCGGGATAATCGTCATATTTGCCGCTTAAGAGTTCTTTAAAGGAAGCGATCGTCTCTTCCAAAGTGACATAGCGGCCTTTGAAACCGGAGAACTGTTCAGCGACATTAAACGGCTGCGATAAGAAGTTTCTGGCTCTTCTGGCCCGGTTGACGATCTTTTTGTCTTCTTCGCTTAATTCGTCCATGCCCAGGATAGCGATGATATCCTGCAGTTCCTTGTACCTTTGTAAAAGAGCGATGACCCCTCGGGCTACTTCGTAGTGTTCTTCGCCGACGATCAGCGGATCCAGGACCCGGGAAGAAGATTCCAGCGGATCAACCGCCGGATAGATGCCCAAAGAAGCGATACTGCGGTCAAGGACGGTCTTGGCGTCAAGATGGGTAAAAGCGGTGGCCGGAGCCGGATCGGTCAGATCATCGGCTGGCACATAGATGGCCTGCACGGAAGTTATCGAACCGTTTTGTGTTGAAGTGATCCTTTCCTGTAGCTGACCCATTTCGGTCGCTAAGGTCGGCTGATAACCTACGGCACTTGGCATTCTTCCCAAAAGAGCCGATACCTCTGAACCGGCTTGGGTAAAACGGAAGATATTGTCAATAAATAATAATACATCCTGATGATCATGATCACGGAAGTATTCCGCCATTGTCAAACCGCTGAGGCCGACTCTCATCCTGGCGCCCGGCGATTCATTCATCTGGCCGTATACCAGCACTGTTTTATCAAGGACACCGGAGTCCTTCATCTCATGATACATGTCATTGCCTTCTCTGGTCCTTTCGCCTACTCCGGTAACGACGCTGCGGCCGCCGTGTTCTTTGGCGATATTATGGATAAGCTCCTGCATCAAAACGGTCTTGCCGACACCGGCACCGCCGAATAAACCGATCTTGCCGCCCTTGGCATAAGGGCATAACAGATCAATAACCTTAATGCCGGTCTCCAAGATCTCGCTGGTAGTCATCTGTTCGGCATAGGACGGAGCTTCACGATGGATCGGCATTCGCTTGATACTGTTGTCAAGATCGCCCAAACCATCGATCGGATCACCTAAGACATTGAACATCCGGCCCAGTATCTTCTCACCGACCGGCACAGTGATCGGACCGCCGGTATCTTCCACCGGCATGTGCCGCACCAAACCATCGGTTGAATCCATGGCGATGGCGCGGACTGTATCATCACCGATATGCTGAGCCACTTCCAAAGTAAGATAAGTGCCGTTATTTCTTTGAACCCTCAAAGCATTTTTCAAAGAAGGCATTTCCTCTTTATTGAAGCGGGCATCAACTACCGGTCCTATTACCTGCGTAATATATCCTTTCATTTATCTAACCTCCTACAAAGCATCGGCCCCGGAAACGATCTCTGTTATTTCCTGGGTAATAGCTGCCTGTCTGGCCTGATTATAAGCCAGTACCAGTTTATCTTCCAATTCTTCAGCGTTGTCATTGGCATTTTCCATTGCCATCCTTCTGGCTGCCTGTTCAGCTACTCTTGATTCCAAAGCCAGGGCATAGGCAAGGCTCTGGGTCATCATGACGATCAGATTATCCAAGACACGGCGGATATCCGGATCAAAGATAATCTCCTGATACGATCCTTCGCCTTTTCTTTCATAAGGCAAAACGGCTGAGATCATTTCCTTAAAAGTAACGGTATTGATGAAGCGGGTATGGATGATCTTGATCTTTGC
>CASFYR010000010.1 GCA_949298975.1 uncultured Bacillota bacterium
CAAAGCGATCATCGTTTATGAGAGCGTTTGGCAGCATACCAGAATGATAGCCGAGACTTTGGCGGAAGGCTTGGGCCAAAACGGCATCGATGTCCGGGTCTATAAGCTTTCAGCTACTTCAAAGGCGCTTATTATGAAAGAATTGTTGGACAGCAGGGCGATACTGGTGGGATCGGGCTGTTATAATAATACCATTGCTGAAGAGGTGGCCGGTTTTATGGATAAACTGACTTCGCTTCGTTTGAGCGATAAGTATTTCGGCACTTTTGGCTCTTATGGCTGGAACAAGATGGCAACCTGCCGGATGCAAGAGCGAGTCAGCTGCTTAAAATTGGCGGACAGCGGCATCAACATCAATATCAATTACGCCCCAACTGAAGATGATTTGAATGAAATCTATCACTCAGCCGCTGAATTGGCAAAGTTAATCAAAGATGAAGATCAGACGAACTGATCTTTTTCTTTTATTATTCCTTTAAATATGCTTTAAAAAAGGGTAAAATAGTTACGTGGAGGGAAGATAGAGTGAAAAGTTCTATTATTTTATTGGATAATAAAAAAGATTACAGCTGGCAGTTTAAGCGGATGATCGATGCATCGGCCGGCCAGATGATGATAAACACCCTGAAAACAACCGGAGTTGACAGTGTCTATTTTGTTTCTGATCAGACGATTGCGGTAAGTGACGCCAAAGTTGTTGCTGATCTTTTTGATGCAATCAAAGATATCAATCAGGTGGATGTCGAGATCCTGTTGTTGAATGATATTTATCCATGTTTAAAAAAAGAAACGGTTGCAGCCCTGTTTGCTGAAGATTATACCCGAATCAAGGGCACCAAAAACATTAAACTGCATATCAAAGATCTGGCTAAGATCAAGGATATCAAGTTTAAAGATGTGGATGCCGCTGATGACGAATTGGTCACAGTAGATAATTATGAACAGTTTAATGCTTTAAAAAAGCAGTTAAGACAAGTAGTTTTGGCGAAGCACATCGCCAATGGCGTCAACTTCATCGACGAGGATCTGGTTTATATCGGCGATGAGGTCAAGATTGCCGCCGGAGCGGTCATTGAGGCCAATGTTTCGCTGTTTGGCAAAACGGAAATTGGTGCCGATACCCTGATCGGCAGCGGCTCATATCTAGAAAATGCCGTTATTGGCAGCGAATGCAAGATTTTAGCGAGCCGGATTACTGATTCAAAAATGGGTAATAAAGTTACCTGCGGTCCTTGGTCCCATTTGCGCAACGGCTGCGAAGTTCATGATAATGTGCGGATCGGCAATTTTGTTGAGTTTAAGAATACGGTCTTTGGTTATAAATCGCGTTGTGCTCATTTGACTTATCTAGGTGATTCAAAAGTCGGCGAAGACGTCAACATCGGCTGCGGCGTAGTAACGGTCAATTATGACGGTCATCACAAGTATCATACCGAAATCGGCGATCATGCCTTTATCGGTTCCAATGCCAATCTGATCGCACCGATCAAGATCGGTGATTATGCTCTAGTAGCTGCCGGATCAACAGTCAACTGCGATGTGGAAGACGGAGCAATGGGCATTGCCCGCAATCGTCAGAGTAATAAGGAAGGCTATGGCTATCAGTATATAAAGAAGGAGAAATAATAAGCAATGGTAGAAACAATGGTTTTTGCCCTGACTTCCAATGTTGAGCTGGTCAATGAAATCTGCGACTATCTTAATCTTGAGCCAGGGAAGATCTCGGTCAAGCATTTTGCCGACGGCGAGATTCTAGTTGAACCGGAAGAAACGGTCAGAGGCAAAAAGATCTATATCGTTCAGAGTACCTGCAATCCGGTAACTGAACGATTGATGGAGCTATTGGTGGCAGTTGATGCGATGAAAAGAGCTTCCGCCCGAGAGATAACTTGTGTAGTTCCGTATTACGGCTATGCCCGTCAGGATCGCAAAGCTCGTCCGCGTCAGCCGATCACTGCTAAACTGGTGGCCGATCTTCTGGATGCCGCCGGAGCTAACCGGGTCGTTACGATCGATCTGCATGCAGCCCAGATCCAGGGATTCTTCAATTTCCCGACCGATGATCTGACCTGTATCCCGATGATGGCCCAGTACTTCCGTACCTCAAGCCTGGACTTGAGTCAGGTCGTTGTCGTATCGCCGGACCATGGCGGTACCACCCGTGCCAGAAAACTGGCGGAATCTTTGGGAGTACCACTGGCTATCATTGACAAGCGCCGTCCGCGTCCTAATGTTTGTGAGGCTACCAATGTTATCGGTGATGTCAAAGACAAGGATGTTATCGTGGTTGACGATATCTGCGATACCGGTGGTTCTTTAGTGGCTGGCTGCAATATCTTAAAGGAAAACGGCGCCAAGGATATTTATACGGCGATCACTCACGGTGTATTCTCCAAAAATGCCGGTGAGATCATTCAAAACTCACCGATCAAGAAGATGGTCATTACCAATACCATCCCGCTCAGCGAAGAATTTAAGAACACCTGCAACAAAGTCACGGTCTTATCGGTAGGCTGGATGCTTTCCAAGATCATTGCCGCTATTTCCAACCATACGCCTGTATCACAGGTCTATTCATTGTTTGAGGAACACGAATAAAATAAATAAACCGGATCTGATCGATCCGGTTTTATAATAAAAAAACCCTGCTTTTGCAGGATCAGATAACTCATGGCTGGGGTGATAGGATTCGAACCTATGCATGATGGATTCAGAGTCCACTGCCTTACCGCTTGGCTACACCCCAAAATAACAGTGCCTAATCATTATAACACAAGGTTGCTAAAAAACCAAAAGAAAATTACATTTGCGGGTAAAAAAACTGCTGAGCAGCAGTTTTTACAGTTGGCCTTCGACTGAAGAACCATCTTTCATGGCAGCAACGTAGTAAACTTCGTTTTCAACCGGTTTAAGATAGATATTCAAAGTATCGACGGTAGTAGTCTTTACTCCTTTAGCTTTTAAATCTTCTTTGACCAGCTTTTCTACTTCGGAAACGACTTTTTCGTTGCCCATGGCTTGAACTAGAACGCTTGTTTTCATATTCTTTCTCCTTCAATATAATTATAAAGGTATTTTGGAACAGTTACAAGCAAGCGCAAGGATGTAAGGGCTTTAGGCGGTAAAATTTATCAAATGTAAGCCCTAAAATGGTTTATAATAGTGTTGTTATGTATCGGAACAGCTATTTAAAGATCGATTTGGACAATTATCGGTTTAATATCAATTACTTAAAAAAGAAAGCGGGCAAAGAGCTGATCGCCATTATCAAGGCTGACGCCTATGGCCTGATTGATGAATTTGCCGCCAAGATATTGCATGAAGAAGGGGTTAAGATTTTCGGTGTTTCTTCTTTGGATGAAGCGCTTGCCTTGCGCCAAAAAGGCTTCAAGGAAGAAATCTTGATCCTTGGCTATGTTGACAGCGATTATCTGGATCTTATCCGTCAGCATGACCTCAGTATTCCGACGGTATCAAAAGCGTATATCGCTGAACTTTTACGCCATGACCTTCATGGTATCAAGATCCATATCAAAGTCGATACCGGAATGAACCGGATCGGACTGGAGATGGAGGAAGTCGGGGAATGTCTGGCGGCACTTAAGACCAAAGGAGCAAAGATCGAGGGTATCTTTACTCACTATGCTTCCAGCGACTGTGATCCTGATTTTACCAAACTGCAATATGAACGCTTTAAACAAACGATCGATCATCTTGATCACCCGTTTAAATATATCCATACCGCCAATACTGACGCAACCCTTAGTTTTGCCGATGAAGTTTCGACCCATGTCAGATGCGGCATTGGCCTTTTGGGATACAGCAGTTTTAAGAGCGAGCTCAGACCGTGCATGTCTTTATACACCTCGATCGATAATCTTAAGCTGGTGCATAAGGGTGAAGGCATTTCCTATTCGCAGACTTATATTTTGGATGAAGACGCTTATATCGCTACATTGCCGATCGGCTATGCTGACGGAATCATCCGCCATAACAAGGGGCGAAAAGTTTATGTGGGCAAAGAATACGCCCAGATCGTTGGCAATATCTGCATGGATCAGATGATGATCAGGGTCGCTAAAGAATATCCGATCAATGAACCGGTCGAGATTTTTGGCGACCATATCTCGATATATGAAATGGCCAAGGAGTTAGATACGATCCCTTATGAAATCCTGACTTTATTGAGCGATCGGCTGACCAGAGTTTATACGCAGGGCAAAACCGTCATAAAGACGATTACCCCGCGGTTTAAAGGAGCAGAGAATGAATAAAGAATTGCTGGAAGCTTATCTGGAAATACTGGACCGGGTAAAAATGCTGGGCGATACCAGTCAGATGGATGAAGAACTGAAAGAAGATATCGTCGAAAGCTTTATCGCTACCGGCTATCTGAAAGTGGCAAAGCTAAACGGGCGGCCTGTTGTCATCTATCAGGACGAAAAAAGGACATATTATATGTTTGCCGATAGTTTTAAGGCTTTAAGTGAAGAAGAAATAGTGCAGATAGTTCCTCTATGAGGAACTTTATTTTATAATATAAACATGAAATACGGTTATTATCATTCACCTTTAGGCCTGATTGAATTCGGTTTTTTAGATCAGGGATTGAAATATCTGAGCTTCAAAGATCGGATAAGCAATAAAGAAGAAGTGAACCATCATATTTATCAAAAGACGGTTCACTGGCTTGATGATTATTTTATTAACAGGACGATCGATCCCTTGCCGCCGTTAGCTATCGACGGATCGGCTTTTGCGCTTAAGGTATATGAGGCTATCGCAAAGATCCCGATGGGGGAAGTGCGCAGTTATAAAGAAGTGGGGATGATGATCGGCTCCAAAGGCTATCGGGCTGTCGGGCACGCCTTAAACCGCAACCCGCTGCCGCTCATGATTCCCTGCCACCGGATCATTGGCACTAATGGTCATCCCGGCGGCTATGCCTATGGCTTAGATCTGAAATTTGCGCTTTTGCAGCATGAAGGCTACGATATTGATCTTCTGAGGAAATGATATGGTTCAAAGATG
>CASFYR010000011.1 GCA_949298975.1 uncultured Bacillota bacterium
GATCATTGCCCGGGGTTATGTTGAACTTAAGAAAGCTTCTGAAAGCAGCAAGACAAAGTTTTTCTTCCCGACCGAACAAGGACTGTTGACCGATGATAAATTACGGGAATACTTTTTATCGGTCATCAACATTAAATATACAGCGGAAATGGAAAAAGAACTTGACGAGATCGCGCTGGGCAAAGAAGACAATATCGCTGCATTAAGAGAGTTTTATGACCGCTTTGAACCACTGGTGAACGAGGCGTACGAGAAAATGGAAAAAAGAGAACCGGAAAAGACCGGCGAAAAATGTCCGGAATGCGGCGGCGATCTGGTTTACCGTCAAAGCCGTTATGGCAAATTTATTTCCTGTTCCAATTATCCGGAATGCAAATATACCGAAAGCATCAATAAGACACCGAAAGAACAACCGGAAAAAATCGGTCGGAATTGCCCGGAATGCGGTGCGGAGCTGCTTAAACGCAAATCCCGTTACGGCAACTATTTTATCGGTTGTTCCAACTATCCAAAATGTCACTACATCGAAAATATTGAAGGTGAGAAAAAACCTTTTGTCAGAAAAGGACGCAAGAGCAATGGCAAAAAGAGTTAAGGTGATCGGTGCCGGCCTTGCCGGTTCAGAAGCGGCTTATCAATTGGCTAAACGAGGGATCGCTGTTGATCTTTATGAAATGAAGCCAACAAAACGGCATCCGGCTTTTCAGAGCGATAATTTTGCTGAACTGATCTGTTCAAATTCCTTGCGCAGCGCCAATATAGAAAATGCTGCCGGACTGCTAAAAGTGGAAATGCGTTCGCTTGATTCTTTGATCATTCAAAGTGCCGATTGCAATCAAGTTGAGGCGGGATCTTCGCTGGCGGTCGATCGTGAAGGATTTAGCCGCTATATTACCGATAAAATCAAGAATCATCCTAATATTGCCATCCATTATGAAGAAGTTTCGCATATCGATCCGAATGAATTGACGATCGTTGCCGCCGGTCCGCTTTGTGAAGGAGCGCTATCCAAAGCGATCGGTGCTTTATGTGATGAAGATTATTTATATTTTTTCGATGCGGTTGCTCCGATCATCGAAAAAGATTCGATTGATTTTAATAAGGCTTATTACAAATCCCGCTACGAAGAGGGCAAAGGCGATTACATCAACTGCCCGATGACTAAAGAAGAGTTTTTTGTCTTCTATAACGAAGTGATTAACGCTGAGTGCATCAAACCGAAAGAAGTGGATAAAGAGATCTTCTTTGAAGGCTGTATGCCGTTTGAAGTTATGGCTAAACGGGGTCTTAAAACTTTGCTGTTTGGTCCGATGAAACCGGTCGGTCTGGAAAAAGACGGCGAACGTCCTTATGCCGTGGTTCAGCTTCGTCAGGACAATGCGATCGATACCTTATATAATCTGGTTGGCTTTCAGACTCATCTGACTTTTGGTGAACAAAAGCGGATCATCCGCCTGATTCCCGGATTAGAAAAAGCAAACATTGTCCGTTATGGCGTCATGCACCGCAATACATATATCAATTCTCCTAAAGTTCTCAACCATTTCTATCAAATGAAAAAATATCCCAATATCTTCTTTGCCGGGCAGATCAGTGGAGTTGAAGGTTATATTGAAAGTGCGGCCAGTGGTTTGTATGCCGCGATAAATATGGCGCAATATCTGGCAAATGAAGATATCATCGCGCTTCCGTCCGATACGGTCATCGGTTCCATGGCAGCGTACATCAGCAACGAACAGATTGCAAAATTAGTGCCGATGAATGCCAATTTTGGTATTTTTCACAGCGATATCATCGCTTCCAAACAAGAAAAACGCAAACTTTATGGTACAATAGCACTAGGAAAGATTGAAGAATATAAAACTAAACTCAATGAAAAAGGCATTGGATAACTTTATCAAATATTTAAGACAAAATGGCAGTGCTTCCAAAAATACGGCCGATGGTTATTATCGTGACATCAGCCGTTTTATTGCTTTCATTAATGATAAAGGGATCGATGATTACGAAAAGGTGACAAAAGAAATTATCTATCTTTATAGCGAGGAATTGCGAAACGGCAAGATCACTGCCAAAAAGATATCCAACGCAACTTTTTCCCGTAATATGTCGTCACTTAAATCCTTCTACCGATATCTCAATATGGTTGAAGGGATAAAGAATAATCCGCTGTCATCCTTTAAGAATGCTAAAATAAAAAGAAAGTTGCCGGATACCCTGACCTATAATCAGGTCGAAACTCTGCTGAACGCTTTTGATTTGAGCTGTGAAAAAGGTTATCGGGACCATCTGATGACCGAGATGCTGTATGCAACGGGGATCCGGGTATCAGAACTGGTCAATCTTAAAATCAATGATTTTTATTTTGATGAAATGATTATCCGGGTCATCGGTAAAGGCGATAAAGAAAGGATAGTTCCTTTTTATCAAGGCATAGCTGATCAGTGTCGTTTTTATTTGGATCACTATCGCTCAAACTATTCTTCGGCCACCGCCTTTTTTGTTTCGCTCAAGGGGAAAGCGCTTACTTCCCGTTATATTCAGTCTATGCTCAAAGCAACCGGCATTAAAGCCGGTCTGATGATAAACGTGCATCCTCATGCGTTGCGTCATTCATTTGCCACGGCTTTGCTTGACAACGGGGCCGATTTAAGGGTAGTCCAAGAACTGCTCGGTCATGACAATCTTTCTACAACCCAGTTATACACTCATCTTACACCGGACCGGCTTAAAGATGTAGTTAATAAAGCTCATCCGTTAAATAAAAGGAGTAATCATTAATGAAAAGAACTATCAGTATCATCGGTCACCGCAATCCCGATACCGACTCTATCGCCAGTGCTATGGCTTATGAAGAATTTAAACGTTTGCAAGGTTATGACTGTCGCGCCTATCGTTTAGGTACTTTGAATGAAGAGACCAAATATGCAACGAGATATTTCGATGTGGAAGCACCCGAGATAATTCATGACGCCCGGGCTCAGATCAAAGATATTGAATTTGACCGAGCGGAGCTAATCCCTCTGGGATCGTCCTGCAATGATGCACTAAAACTGATCATGCAAACCAATACCCGAACTTTATTCGTTACCGATGAAAACAAACGCCTAAAAGGAATCTTAAGTGTCGGCGATCTGGCGATGCTCAAACTTAATTCCATCGCCCGCCGGCGCAGTTTGACCAAGCGTACCAATTTGGATATTTTGTGCAACGATTTAAATGCCAGACTTCTTACGGCAGCCAAAGATTTTAAAAATAACGGGTTGATAAATATCATCACCGAAACCTCCTTAACTTATCTGTCTGACAGTATTCAATCTTCGATCTGTATCGGCACAGCCAATGACGATATTTTGACCAGAGTCATCGCTTATCGACCGTCCTTGATCATTCTTCCGTTTAAATTTGAACCGCAGCCTCATATCGTTGATCTGGCCAGAGGTCATAAAGTTACGATTATCAGTTCTGCTTTGAGTATCATTGATATTACCCGGATCATCGATGAAGCGATTCCGATCGACGAAATAATGACCAAGAAATTTGTTTCCTACAACGAAAATGATTATGTTGACGAAGTTGCCCGTAAAGTGATCAATACCCGTTTCCGTTCCTATCCGATTTTAAACGACAACCGGCAGGTTATCGGCGCTATTTCCCGTTTCCATCTGTTCAAATACAAACCAAAAGAGTTTATCCTGGTCGATCATTCATCAAAGATTCAAAGTATCGCCAATATCGACAAGGCGGAAGTAATTGAAATCATCGATCATCATCATATCGGTGACATCCAGACTCAAAGACCGATCTATTACCGCAATCAGAAAGTCGGCTGTACTTGTTCGATTATTTATCAGATGTATAAAGAAAACAATCTTAAACCGTCGCTTAAAATTGCCGGAATGATGCTCAGCGCCATTATTTCGGATACTTTATATTTTAAATCGGAGACTACCACAGAAACTGATATCAATTATGCAAAAGAGTTATCTTTAATTGCAAAGGTCGAACTCGATAAGTACGCTAAAAACTTATTGCAGGCTTCGGTTAATTTAAAGGATGCCGATGTGTCCGATCTCATCAGACGCGATCTTAAACAGTACAATATCGCAAATAAAAAGATCGCTGTCGGTCAGACCAATTATGCGAATTTTGAAGACATCCAATACCGGATGAACGAATTCAAAAAAACACTGAAGGAAGAACAAGAAACCAAAGGGTACGATCTGATAATCATGATGTTTACTCATGTCTATGCCGAAGGAACAATGTTTGTCTATTTTGGTCCTTTAGCGGAAGTGATGACCGAAGTAATCGGAACTAAATTTGATGAAAACAGTGGTTTTGATCACCAGATCGTTTCCCGTAAACAACAATTAATCCCTAATTTGTCTGATGTCTTAAAAGAGCGTTTTGATAATTGATAATATTCCGTTTTAGCCTTGTCTTAAAAGGAGGTATTTGCTATAATTAAGTAGCATTTCGGTGCAAATACGCACACTATGGATTCGTCAATCCGTGCCGTAATGGTTATTGATGTTAGAAATAGTGGAGGATGAAACGGAAAGAGAGGAAAATTTAATGACACAATTAGTTTCAATGCGCAAACTTTTAGAAAATGGTGTTCATTTCGGCCATCAGACCAGAAGATGGGATCCTAAATGCAAACCATTTATCTACACCGCGAAAAACGGTATCTACATTATCAACTTGGAAAAAACTCTGGAAAAGGTTCAAGTTGCTTATGACAAGATGAAAGAGATTACTGAAAACGGCGGTAAAGTCTTATTTGTCGGTACTAAGAAGCAGGCTCAGCAGATCATCATGGATGAAGCTTTGCGTTCAGGCAGTTTTTACATCAATCAAAGATGGCTGGGTGGTACATTAACTAACTTTAAGACGATCCAAAAGAGAATTAAGCGTTTATTGGAAATTGAAGAGATGGAAACTTCCGGTACGATCAATGTATATCCTAAAAAGGAAGTAGCTATCTTACGTAAAGAAGCAGCCCGCCTAGAAAACTTTTTAGGTGGTATCAAAGAAATGAAAAAACTGCCGGATGCAATCGTTGTCGTTGATCCGAAAGAAGAACACAACGCTGTTGCTGAAGCTCGCAAGTTGAATATTCCGGTCTTTGGTTTATGTGATACCAATTTTGACCCGGCTTTGGTTGATTATGCTATTCCGTCCAACGATGATGCGATCAAGTCAATTAAACTTATGATGTCTTTGATGGCTGACGCTATCGTAGAGACCAAGGGCGGTATCTTACAGGATGCTTACCAGGAAGACGAGAATGCAGAAGATATCACCATGGCCGATGTTATCATCAATGTTGAAAAACATGCCGAGGAACAGGAAAAACGCAGAAGACAAAAGAATGAAGAAAGACGCTTGAAGAATTCGCAAAGAAAATTCAATTCGGAAAAACGCTTCATTAACCGTCGCGAGAATGCTCCGGTTAGCCCAGAGACCAAAGAGGAAACACCTGTTGCTTCAGATGCAGCAGTCAGCGAGACAAAAGAAGGAGAATAAAATGGCAATTACAGCAGCACAAGTTAAGGAATTAAGAGAAAAGACCGGCGCTGGGATGGTCGATTGTAAAAATGCGCTTACTGAGTGCAACGGCGATATGGACAAGGCTGTTGACTGGTTGAGAGAAAAAGGAATTGCCAAGGCTGCCAAAAAAGAATCAAGAATTGCGGCTGAAGGTTTATCCAAAGTTATTACTGATGGCAATTACGCTTGCTTGGTCGAAATTAACACCGAAACTGATTTCGTAGCTAAAAATGAAAGTTTCTTAAAACTGCTCGATACAACTGCTGAAGTTATCCTTAAAAATCGCCCGGCGGATGTTGAAGCTGCTTTGGCATTGGATGTTGCAGGCAAGACTTTGTCTGACTTGTTCATCGAAGCTGTTTCCACGATCGGCGAGAAGATAACCTTACGCCGGTTTGCCATTCTGGAAAAGGGTGACAACGATACATTTGGCGTTTATATGCACAATCACGGCGCTATTTCTGTTGCCTTGGTTTTGAAAGATTCAGCTGATGCTCAAATCGCCAAATATATGGCCATGCAGGTAGCTTCGATGGCTCCAAGTTATGTATCACGTGATGATATGCCAAAAGAAGTAGTTGATCATGAAAGATCGATCCAGACCGAAATTGCCCGCAACGATGAATCTTTAGCCAATAAACCGGAAAAAGTTATGCAAGGCATCATTGAAGGTCGTGTTTCAAAAACCTTGCAGGATATGTGCTTGAACGATCAGGTATATTTCCTTGATTCCAGCAAGAAATGCGGTCAGTTCTTGAAAGAGAATAATACCAGCGTTGCTGAATTTGTTCGTTACTTGGTTGGAGAAGGCTTGGAAAAAAGAGAAGAAAACTTCGCGGACGAAGTCGCCAAACAGATCGGAAAATAAAGGACATTAATTTGTCCTTTTTATTGATGAGAGGAAGATGTTATGTATAAAAGAGTTTTGCTTAAACTAAGCGGTGAAGCTTTGGGCGGCAATGACGGAGTTTTCGATATCGGAATGCTTGATGAAGTTGCATCCGAGATCAAAGATTTAGCTCTGACCGGCGTCCAGATCGGCGTTGTGGTTGGCGGCGGCAACTTTGTTCGCGGCCGTACGCTTGAAAAAGTCGGGTTTGATCGGGTAAACGCTGATTATATGGGCATGATGGGCACGATAATGAATGCCATTGCCCTTGAGACCATTTTAAAGAAACAAGGGGTCAAAGCTAAAGCTTTCAGCGCTTTGGCTGTTGCTACTTGCGAAAAATACGATATTGCCAAGTCACGGGAATATCTGAATCAGGGTTATGTCGTCATTTTTGGCGGCGGAGTCGGCGCTCCTTATTTCTCCACTGATACCACCAGCGCTCTTCGAGCCAGTGAAAATAACTGTGAAATTATTTTAATGGCCAAAAATGGCGTCGACGGCGTTTACAGCGATGATCCGCAGGTCAATAAAGCAGCTGTTAAATATAATGTTTTGACTTTTGATGAAGTTTTGATGAAGAATTTAAAAGTCATTGATGCGACGGCCGCCAGTTTATGTAAAGATAATCATATCGAGATCCTGGTCTTTGATATGAAGAAAAAAGGGAATATTAAAAAATCAGTCACCGAAACAGCTATCGGCACAGTTATCAAAGTCTGATTATTTTTACACGATCGAATATCCGGTCAATCAACAGAAGGATCTATTCCTTCTGTTTTTATCTGTTCGATCCGATTAAACGAGAGATACAGTACAGGTTGAAAGAAATGTTTTAATAGTATAAAATTGTATTGGTCTATGATGATACTAGAAATAGTCGATTTAAAGGCTTATAATAAGAATAAATAAAGAGGAGATTATATGGAAGAAGTATTACATAATTGTGAAACTAAGATGACCAAAGCCTGTGAGCAGTTTGAAAAGCACCTAAACACCGTCAGGACCGGACGGGCCAATCCAATGTTGCTCGATCGCATTGAAGTCAATTATTATGGAGCTTTGACACCAGTCAATCAAATTGCTTCAATTTCGGTTGTAGAGGGAAGAACTTTAGTTATTAAACCTTATGATATCAATAGCCTTAAGGATATTGAAAAAGCGATCAATACTTCAGATCTGGGTTTACCACCGCAAAATGACGGCAGTCTGATCCGCATCAGTGTTCCGCAGCTAACTGAAGAAACCCGTAAAGGTTACTGCAAAGAAGTATCGAAGTTTGCCGAAGAAGCGAAGATTAATATTCGCAATATCCGCCGTGATGTTAACGACAGCTTAAAGAAGGATAAATCTATTCCTGAAGATACTCAGAAGAACTTGCTGGATGAAGTTCAGAAGTTAACCGAAAAATTCAATAAGAAAATCGATGAAATCGCTGCTAAAAAAGAAAAAGAAATAATGACGATTTGACATGAAAAACTTACCTAAACATGTGGCCATCATCATGGACGGAAATGGCCGGTGGGCAAAGGCGAGAGGAAAAATCCGAACAGAAGGGCATTTCCAAGGGGTCAAAAATGTTCGTAATATTGCGATCTATGCAAATGAGTTAGGAATTGAATGCCTAACTCTTTATGCATTTTCCACCGAAAACTGGAAGCGACCTGAAGATGAGGTTAATTATCTCATGGCTTTGCCTAAATTCTTTTTTGAGTCATATATTAAAGAGTTGATGGCCAAGGATATTCGCATTAAAATGATCGGAGAAATGGCCGCTATTCCAGAAAATGCCCGGAAAATCTTTATGGACGCTATCAAAAAAACGGCTAATAACCGTGGAATGATTTTAAATTTTGCCCTGAATTACGGTTCACATCAGGAAATTGTCAGAGCAGCGAGAAAATATGCTGATGACGTGTTGTCTCATAAACGGCAAAATGATTTGGATGAAAACGGCTTTGCCGATTATCTTTACACCAAGGATCTTCCGCCGCTGGATCTTATGATCCGAACTAGCGGTGAAAAGAGGCTTTCTAACTTTTTGCTGTATCAGTCGGCTTACAGTGAAATGGTATTTACAGACATTTTATGGCCGGACTTTGACCGCGATGTTTTTGATCTTTGCCTAAAGCAATACGAACAGCGTGATCGTCGTTTTGGAGGGTTGAATGAAGATAAGAATAATTAGTGCCCTGGTACTTGTAGTCATCTGTATCCCACCGCTTATTTATGGCGGATGGCTTTTGAA
>CASFYR010000012.1 GCA_949298975.1 uncultured Bacillota bacterium
AAGGCTCGTTAAGAGCCTTTTTTGTTGCTTAAAAATTATCTGTTCGATGTGCTAAAATATATTCAGCAGAAATAAACCTGTGTATTAAGGAGATGAAATGAAGAATAGCAATTCCATTAACCGATATATCATTATAGCTGTCGCTTTGGCTTTTATGTTTTTATTCAGGCTTGTGCCGCCTTTGGCCGGGATGTCGGTTTCGGCAATGCAAGTGATAGGCATTTTTATCGGGGTATTGATCTTATGGCTCGGTATATCGATCGATTGGCCGTCGATATTGGTGCTCGGAGCTTTGGCTTTGGTTCCGGAATTAAAATTTACCACCATTTTATCCGGCGCCTATGGCAATTCAACCTTCGTTTTTCTGATGTTTACCTTTATCGTTACTTATGCCTTAAGCAAGACCAGTTATATCAAAAGAGTTGCCTTGGCCTTTATCTGCGGGAAATTTGCCAGCAAAGGACCATGGTTTTTCGTATCTTTGTATTTTGCTTCTATTATCTTTGTCGGCTGCTTTATTTCACCGACCGTATTGTTTTTTGTCTATTTGCCGATTGTCGAAGAGATTTACAGCTTATTAAAGTTAAAAAAAGGTCATTCGTTAGCGGCGATGCTCATGATGGGGACGGTCATAATGTGCGGCATATCTTCCGGCATGACTCCGATCACTCATGTTTTCCCACTTATTGCCCTAGGTTTGTATCAGGATGTTTATAACACGGCAGTCAGTTACGCGTCTTTTATGGCCGTAGCTGTTCCTGTCGGGATAATCTGTTCACTTCTGACGGTGCTGGTCTTCCGCTTTATCTTACGGCCGGATATGCAACCGCTCAAGCATTTTGATGTAAATCAGATCAAAGGAGTCGAAGGCACGACAAAAAAAGCAGAAAAAATCATTCTGGCTATTTTTTTGTTGGTGGTGGCGCTGTGGATCGTCCCGGGGCTGATAACTCCGTTTATTACCAGTGGTCCGATATTTGAGGTGTGCAGCTGGATTGATAGTTTCGGCACAGCTATGCCGCCGCTGATCGGCATTTCGCTGCTTTGTATAATTACGGTCAATGGAGAACCGCTGCTAAAAATATCCGAAGCAATGACCAAAGGTGTATCCTGGTCAAGTTTGGTAATGTGCGCCGCAACTTTAGCACTAGGCAGCGCTCTAACCAACACCGATATCGGTCTTACTGCCTGGCTTTCAGCCAGTCTGAGTCCGTTCATCGCCTCCCTATCACCAATTGTTATGGTTCTTATTTTTACTTTTTGGGCCGCTTTAGAAACCAATCTTTCTTCAAACATGGTCACATCGACCCTGGTTACATCGGCTGCTTTGGCAATCACGATGAATATGTCCAATATTAATGTTGCCGGGATCACGGCGTTAATCGGCATTATGGCGTCTTACGCCTTCGCTACCCCGCCTGCCATGCCTTGTGTGGCGGTAGCTACCGGCAGCGGCTGGACCAACACGATGCAGATGATGAAGTATGGCTTTATCGTTATGCTCGGATGTGTTTTGATCGCGGCCTTTATCGGTTATCCCCTTGCCAATATTGCGATGTAAAATAAATGGTTCCGATTTAAACTTGTAATATACCTTATAAGTAATTACAATGAGTTTAGGGAGGATAGTATATGGATAATAAAGTATTTCCGGTCGTTCGTGAACTGATCGACATGATTGAAAAGACCCAGAAAGATAATATTGAGGCTGCTGCCGAAGCCGTTGCACAATGCATTATTGATGGCGGCATTATCCAGGCATGGGGCGGCGGCCATTCAGTAGCGGGGGCTTTGGAAGTAGTTCACCGTGCCGGTGGTTTTATTCCCACCAAAAAGATCAATGAGCCTTCAGGCGGCGCTTATGAAACGGTAGAAAATGTCGGCAAGATTTTTATGAAGAAGGTCGATGTTCGCCCGGGCGATGTCGTTTTCATCGTTTCCAATTCCGGGCGTAATCCGTTATGTTTAGATATTGCGCTTGGCTGTAAAGATAAAGGAGCCAAAATAATAGCTGTTACCGCTCTGGCAGCATCCAGGAATCTTAAGCCGAAGCATTCCAGTGGTCAGAATTTATATCAGGTTGCCGATATCATTTTGGATAACTGCACTCCAGAGGGGGATTGCGCCATTGATCTTGCCGGTTATGACTCAAAAATCTGCGGAATGTCAATGATCACCACTTCCGTATTGATCCAGGCCGTTACCTATCGGGCAGCCGAGATCCTGCTTGCCAAAGGCATCACGCCGCCAATGTATAAATCACAGAATATCGACGGCGGTCGCGAATTCAATGAAGCTTTAGAAGCCAGATATCTCGACCGGATATACCGCATATAGTTAAAAAGGATCACTTAATTTTACTTAGTGATCCTTTTTGGTCTAAAATATTCAGGTATTGGATTATTTATTCTTTTTCACGATTTTCAGCTATCAGTCGTTTGATGCCGAAAAGGGGATAACCCAGCAGTTTACCGAATTCAACCGCGATCGCTTCTCTTTTTTGACCGAAGTAGGCGTTGTCGTTAATCAGTTCTTCTTTCCGTCTTTTTAAGGCGAGATAAGCATCAATTGTTTCTTCATCATAATAGAAGAGAATGTTGAATTTACCCCGATTCATCGATAAAGGAAAAAGATCTGACAACAGCGGTTCATCTTCGATGTGGTAATGCGTTTGATAATGGCGGCATATCTGATCGCAAAACGGCAGATAACCGTCTCTTTCTTCAGCCGTTTCGCAAGGATGAGATAAAGCCAGCGGTTTTAAGCCGGCCTTGACCATTTCGTTGAAACAGTCGATGATCCCGCATTCATAAGCATATTTGTCCATTAATAATATTCCTCGCTTTCCTTTGATTGTGCTTGCTTGAGGCAGAAGTAGAAACCGGTGCAGCTAAGAACGAAGTAAGGGACAAGATAAAAACTTAATAAGCCAAAGGTCAAAGCAGAGGCAATAACCCATAAAATGAAAGAAAGAATAAGTATCAGATAGCTGAATTTGTAACCTCTCATCATCGTACGGCTTTTGCTTATGGTTTCCATAATTCCTAAATGTTCTTCATCGATCGCTAAAAACGGGACCATGGCATACGAGAAAGCTTTGATGATGCCAGGAATGACAAACAGCAGGCTCCAAAGGAAGATCAGGACAGAACTGACCAATATTTTAAGGACAAAGTTGATAAAGCGGCTGATAGTAAAATGATCTTTTAAAACATAGAAGATCGATACTTTGGCTCCGTTATTGGCATGGACATAAATACTGTAAACGACAAACCAGTAGCAAAGGAACATATTAAAAAGATAACTAATTAGATAAAAAGACAGCAGAGCCAGAGGGTCTATCTCAAAATAAAATGTATTATTGATGTAGATAAATCTAGTCGCCATCTGCAAAAGGAATAATTGCGGAATAATAGCGATAAAGGGCATCAGCATCAGACTGATGTAACTGAACAGATTTGCCTTAAGATTTTGCCGGGCATTTTGTTTGATGAGAACTCGATTAAGCATGGCTGCCTCCTTACAATAATATTTTATCATACGCCAAACGCTTTGCTCCGTCGGCTAAATAAATGATGCCGGCATAGCGATAACCCATTTTTTCTAAAAGATGGTTCATTACCTGATTATCGGCGTGAGTATCGATTCGGATGTTATCATATTTCATTTCCCGGGCAACTTCTTCTACCAGTCGAAACATGGTTTTGCCCTGACCTTTATGGCGGATATCGGCTTTAAGCATGTTACGGTGAACCGTCAGATATGGTCGATCCGAATGCCATTGTCCTATAATACGGCGATAATTATTTTCAATTCCCGCAAAAAGGGCAAAATATCCGACGATCTGTTGATCGATCAGTACGACATAAGCATGATGCTGTCTGATGTCTTCCAAAATAACCGATTCATTGGGGTAGCCGTTTTGCCATTGATTAACTCCCGCCTGTTTTAAAAACGACCGGGCATCGTCGATTATTGGTTTGATGGCTTCAAGATCGCTGAAAACAGCCAAACGGTATTCCATGTGATTATTATATCATCCCTGCTGTCAAAGAAAACAAAATATGATATACTCAAGTCATGAGAAATGCTGAATATGTAAAGCGATCATACGAGTCATTGAACGGTCAAAAACGCGAAGGAAGAGATGCGATCTTCCAGGATGTATATCTATCGGATGAGGCACCGCTCACAGCGTTAGAGATTGAAGAATTGCTATACAAGATCGGCAGCGAAGATGAGGTCATGGTCTTTTTTGGGGCCAACTGGTGTCCTTGGTGCCGCAATGCCATTATGGTTATGGCGGAAGTGGCCAATGAGGATGATTTTACAGTCTGTTATGTCGATATGGATCGCAAACGGCCGATCTATCGCTGCGTTGAAGGGGAGATCGTCAATGTCCATAAGGTTGGCGAAGATTATCTGCGTCTGGCCGAACTATTGGACGCGATTCTTTTACCTTATCCTTTGAAGGATGAAAACGGCAATGTCATCGCCAATCCATATAAAGTATTATCTTTGCCTCTGGTGGTTTATTTTGACCATGGCGCGATAAAAGGATATCATTATGGAGCGGTGGATCTGAAAGCAGATCAGACCCCTTATGATCTTCTTGATATCAAACAGCATCAAGAGTTAGCTGATATCTATCGCAATCTTAAGGTAAGTTCATCGGTCGGTATGACTTGTGATATAAATGGTGAATGTAAATAGGAGAAGAAAATGAAACCAACTTTAGTTATTTTAGCAGCCGGAATGGGTTCAAGATACGGCGGATTAAAACAGATCGATGCGATCGGTTCTAATGGCGAAGCAATTATTGATTTTACGATGTATGATGCGATCAAAGCGGGGTTTAAGAAAATCGTTTTGATCATCCGCAAGGAACACGAAGAATTATTTGAAGAAAACCTGATCAAGGCGATCCGTCCTTATGTCGAGGTCGAGTATGCTTATCAGGATCTGCATGATATTCCAGAGGGTATCGAGGTTCCTTTGGACCGGCAGAAACCGTGGGGTACGACCCATGCTCTTTTAGCTTGCCGGCACATCGTTAAGGATGACCCGTTTGTTATCTGCAATGCCGATGATTTCTATGGTCAGGATGCTTTTAGCCAAGTTTATGATTTTTTGACGTCGTCTGAAGACGAGCACGAATATTGTATGTGCGGCTATAAACTGGCGAATACCCTTTCGGAAAATGGAACCGTTACCCGCGGATTCTGCGAAACAAAAAATGGTTATCTCAGCAATATCAAAGAAGTCATGCAGATCAAAAAGACCGGTGATGGCGCGGCTTATCTTGAAAATGAAAAATGGGTTGACTGCGATCCAAATACCACGGTATCAATGAATTACTGGGGTTTTAAGCCGAGCATCTTTAAAGACTTAGCGGCTTTGTTCGCCAAGGAGCTGCCGGAGGGAATAAAGAACAATCCTTTAAAATATGAGGCATTATTGCCAAATGATGTCGGAACGCTGGTTAAAGAGGGTAAATGCCAAGTAAAAGTATTGACTTCTAAAGACAGCTGGTTTGGCGTAACTTATAAAGATGATAAGCCAAAAGTTCAAAAACAGATCGCTGCTTTTAAAGCGGCAGGACGTTATCCTGAAAAACTTTGGGGTGATAAATGAAAAGAGTTATTTTAGCCTCAGCTTCGCCGCGCCGCAGGGAGCTGCTGGGGATGTTGAAGATCCCTTTTGAAGTAATCGGAGCCGATGTCGATGAAACCCTTGATCCAACCAGACCATTAGCAGAAGAAATTGAAAACCTTTCCTTTAAAAAGGCATTGCACGTTTTCAGGGAAAATATGGATGCAATAGTTATCGGTTCAGATACAATGGTTGTGGTCGATGAGACACGGTTGGGCAAACCAAAAGATGAGGCCGAGGCCAAACGTATGCTTAAGATGTTAAGCGGCCGCAGTCATGAAGTAATCACAGCCGTATCGATCATAACCGCCTCTGGGTCAGAAACCTTCTCCAACCGTTCGATTGTTCAATTCTATGAATTGAGCGAAGAAGAGATCGAGAACTATGTCAAAAGCGGCGAACCGATGGATAAAGCTGGGGCCTATGCCATTCAGGGCGAAGGGTCCAAGTACATAAAAGGAATAATTGGTGATTTTTATGCAATTATGGGCTTGCCTATTGGCGCAGTTTATCATAGAATAATAAAGTACCTTTAAGGTACTTATTGCCGGTATGGTATAATGGCAACACAAATCCATGGTAAGGATTAGCTCTCAGTTCAATTCTGGGTACCGGCACCATTTAGAAAAAAAGACCTGTGACCTTCACAGGTTTTTTATTTCGTTGAAAAGATCAAAAGGTTATGCTAATCTAATGATAGTTGAAAAAAATAAGGAGTATTTATGGCAGATAATAAAGGGATACCCTCCAGGAAGATAGAGTTCTTAAAAATATGTTTTGACACCTTTTGTCAATACGGTCTTGAAAATACCAGTATGCTTCAGCTCTCTCAGGCTTGTGGTGTGACAAACGGGACACTGATTTACTATTTTGAAAATAAAGATAATATCGTTATCGAATCTACCGCCTATTGTATGGCTAAGGTCGAAGATGATTTTATGGCGCAGGCCCCGAAGAATTTTGAAGATATCGAACGTTTTTTGCAGGAGATGCCCTATCTGACCGCTAAAATGCATGGGGCGAAATACCGTTTTATGTATCAGGTATATTCATCACCCAAATATATGAAACACGGTCAGACATTCTTTAAAGGGGTCAATATCCG
>CASFYR010000013.1 GCA_949298975.1 uncultured Bacillota bacterium
AAGAAAAAACGACCAGCAATGCTTATCACGGTCCGAAATATCTAAGGCTTAAAAATGTCAAAATAAACTAATAAAGAGTCCTCTTAAGAAGGACTCTTTTTATGATGGGTACTTTTAAGATATCAATTCAATCATAAAAAAAGAGATATCTGCAATGAATATCTCTGTTAAGATCTATTTGACTTCGACGATCTTCATCATATTAGCCGATCCCTCCCCTGTCGGATAGCCGGCAGAAATGATGATCAATTGACCCGGCTTCAGTCCTTGAGCTTTCGCTACGGCGCTGGCCAGTTCATCATCGTTGGTCATCTCGTTTTGTACTTGGGAATAGATCGGGTGCACACCCCAGTAGACCTCTAATTTGCTCTGTGTTGATTTGGAGAAAGTGACTGCATAGATCGGGCAGCCCGGACGATATTTGGAAAGCCGTCTGGCGGTCGTACCACCCTGAGTAAAGACAACGATTGCACCGATATCAAGCGTCAATGTTGCATCAGAGATCGAGATGCCGATCGCATCCTGAACAGTTTGATTGTTGTATTGTTTTAAAACCTCCAGATTCTGCCGATAGGGAATAATGCTCTCTGTCGCCTCGATGATCCGGGCCATGGTGTGAACAGCCTCAACCGGATAATCTCCGGCAGCCGATTCCGCCGACAGCATTACCGCATCACTGCCATCAAGCACCGCGTTGGCGACATCACTGGCTTCGGCTCTGGTGCATCTTGGATTAGCGGTCATTGAATCAAGCATATGGGTAGCCGTGATAACTGCTTTACCATGACGATTGGCAGCCTGAATGATCTTCTTTTGATAAATCGGGACGAAGGCAGTTTCCACTTCGACTCCCAAATCCCCACGGGCAACCATTACGCCGTCAGCGGCTTCAATGATCTCTTCAATATTATCAAAACCTTCCTGGTTTTCAATTTTGGCAATAATATTGATCTTTGGTTTGCCCATTTCTGCCAAAATAGAGCGGATCGCCAGCACGTCCTCTGCCCTTCTGACAAAAGAAGCGGCAATAAAGTCAACATTGTTTTCACAACCGAAACGAATATCGGCATCATCCTTTTCCGAAATAAACGGCATGGAAAGTCTGACACCTGGAACATTACACCCCTTTCTTGATGAAAGCGGTCCATTGACTTCAACCCGGCAGGTCAACTCTTCGCCGTTATTAGCCAGAATGTTCAAGCGCATCTTGCCGTCGTTGATCAGAATATAATTGCCCGGCTTTACATCGTTGAACAGTTCCGGACACTGGATGTGAAAACGGTCATGCGTTCCCATAATCTTTTCTTTAACAATAGTAACGATTTCGCCGATATGGTACTCTTCTTTGTCGTTTTCAAAATCACCTAAACGGATTTCCGGACCTTTGGTATCCAACATGATTCCCAAATTGATCATGTTCTCTTTTTCTACTTTATGAATCAGTTGAATTCTTTTTAAATGTTCCTCATGCGAACCGTGCGAAAAGTTCAACCTGACTATGTTCATCCCCTCTTTGGCCATTTTGAGGATAGTATCGTAGTTTTCAGAAGCCGGTCCTAAAGTACATACAATCTTTGTTTGTTTTTTCATATCTTCTCCTATACTAAACGATCGAATAATCGATATAAAGGTTTGCGGGAAGTTTTAGGCATAGCCAATGCTTCATCGATCGGGAATGAAACAATTTCATTCGCCTTGATACCGACACAATGACCGCCGACCCCTTTAACCAATAGATCGACTGCTTTTTCTCCCATTCTTGAGGCTAAAACACGATCATTAGGAGTTGGTGAACCGCCACGCTGTATATGACCTAAAACGGTCGAACGACCGCTGAACCCCGTCGAGGCGGAAATTTTACGGGCCAGAGCTTCAACATCACAGATTTTTTCCGAAATAATAACGATTGCATGACTCTTGCCCAGATTGTCAAGATAACGCAAACGATCAAGGATATCTTCTTCATCATATCCGGTTTCCGGAGTAACCACTATTTCAGCCCCACATGAAAGGCCGGAATAAACGGCCAGATCACCGCAATGGTTGCCCATTACTTCGACAACCGAACAGCGATGATGCGAACTTGATGTATCTCTTAATTTATCGACAGCGTCAACAACTGTATTTAAAGCTGTATCAAAACCGATCGTCAGATCCGTACCGGAAATATCGTTATCGATCGTACCTGGCAAACCGATGCAGTTGACCCCCAGATCCGTCAATGATTTAGCGCCGCGGTAAGAACCGTCGCCGCCAATGACGACCAAAGCGTCGATCGCCTTCTCTTTTAAGATCTCACAGGCTTTCTTCTGCACGCTCAGATCTTTAAATTCCGGTAAACGGGCACTGCCGAGAATCGTACCGCCCCTTGACAAAATATCAGAAACATCCGTCTTGCTGAAAAGACGCAAACGACCCTCAACAAGACCACGGTAACCGTCTTCAATGCCGTACACTTCAATACCATTACCCAAAGCACAGCGGGTAACTGCTCTTATTGCCGCATTCATTCCCGGCGAGTCGCCGCCGGATGTCAAAACACCAATCTTCCTTATCATATTTTTACCTCTTTGCTATTGTATCACAATAAATTATACTGAAAATAACGATTTTTCAATGTAAACGCTTAAAGTTTATTTCTTTTATTAATACCGCCAAGATGACATTCCAGCGCCAGATTCCTGACTCTTTCCATCATCCGTTTTGCTCTTAGATCATCAACATTTCGCTGTTTGTCATATTTGAGGTTTTCATAAAGGGCCTTCATCGTCAGATTGGATGTGAAAACCGTCAATCGTTTATTTTCCATCCGATAATCTAAGATAGTAAATAAAAGATCATCACGGGAATAGCTGGTCAGAGTTTCTGTGCCGAAATCATCAAAAACCAAATAATCGCTGTTTTTGATCCGTTCTAAAAGATCATCGTATTCATTCTTGTCACTGATTAAAAGCGAGCGCATCATGTTGACAAATTGCCCGGTTTTAATAAAAGAACAGCGATACCCCTTTTTAGCCATTGTATTAATAAAAGCGATACTCAAATAAGTCTTCCCGACTCCGAAATCACCGGCAATAAATAAGCCTTTATTGATTTGCCCCTGGGCGATCTTGCATAGATTGATCCAAACGGTCGAATATGATTTATCCTCTTTATCAACGGCAATACTGTTCAGATCGATCATTCTGAGTTCTTCAGGAATATCAGAATGATCAAAATTATGCAAAAACTGTTCTTTGCTCTTTTTTTCTTTGAGATAAGGACAGCTGCCCAGCACCATCGTCAAAACTCCGTTCCATTCCAGTTCACGGCGCATGCCGATGATTTCTTGCTTGCAGGCAAAAAGACCGCGGCATTGCTGGCATTTTGATAAACTTTGATGATATTCCTCCAGAAAATGCAGCTGTTCAATATCGGCTATCTTAAGCCCGTTTTCTTGCAGAAAAGCACTGATCAAAGGATCTTTGGTTAAAATCTTTCTTTTATCATTTTGTTCTTTCTGGTATTGCTGTTCATCAAATTCATAACTATCGAACATCATCGCTCACCCCTTTGATCATATTCTTTAAAATACTGTTCATATTCTTCATCTGATATCTGGATATCACTGTTATCAATTTCATCATAATCAGGCAATGAGGACGGCTTATTCGCCGTTTTTTTGTTTTTGCCGTAAGCCGTTAAAAATGTTTTTGCTTTTTCAGCCGTTGCGATATCATTGCGCTTTAAATTTGAAGCTACCGTATAAATAAAGCTGGGTATCAGCTGATGATCACAACGGAAATAAGCATATTCCAAAAGATAGTTGATAACTTCACCATGCAGTTTATATTCCAGACGCAGTCTTTCAATCAGCAATTTATCATTATAGGTCGGCTCCTTGCCGTCTTGTAAATTCTGCAAAAAGGCAACACAGGGCATTTGGTAACCCGTTCCCTGACAATGCTCAATATTGGCGTTGCGGCATAAAGACAAAAAACGGTCATAATGAAAGGCCACCGGCTCATAATCCGTTGACCTGATGACAAATTTGCGCAGATCGTTTTTATTTAAAGCGTAGGTGTCTGCTGCCATCGCGATCTTGTTGAGATTGTCATAAGTCCTGAGCGATTGCGGAAAGGAAGCATTTTTGATCGAGCGCATAAAGCCCCGGATATCAAAACTGCTGTCAAAATCTGACTTGTCATTATGACGCGGACGAAGTTCGTTATACTTGATTTCCAGATCCGACGACCATGTATCAAGTAAACGGTAATCGATGGTTTTTGATACATTTTTGAAACCGGTCTTATCCGATTGAGATGAAATCTGTCCCCGTTTTAGGAATTCATAATAACTGTGATCTACTTTTTTGATCAAAAGACGCCCAAAGATATCATGTTCGATAAAATCATGATACGCCAAAGGTTTGTTTAAAACGATAATATAGCGTTCTGACTGATTGTATGTCAAAACCAGACCAAATTCTTCCAAACGGTGCAGATTGTCCTCAAACTGATCAAGAGAAAGATTCAAATTATGCAATAAGCCGTTCAGTGGCTGAAAATCGACTTTGTCCTGAAAGATCAAATTGAGATAGAATGCCACGCCTTGATCGCCGATCAATTCCCGATATAAAAGCGCCAACGCTTTAAGCTCGCTGCCATAGACAGTTATGATTCCTTCTAAACGATAAAGATCGCTGCCTAACATAATTTCACCTCTTCCAGAAAATGGTCGACCTGTTCAAATAAATCATCCTCAGTACCATTATTATATATTATATAGTCGCTGCGGCGGATCTTTTCTTCAACCGGCATCTGCTTTTTGATCCGGGCTTTTGCCATTTCTTCATCAAAACCCCGCTCTTTCAGTCTATTAATAGCGATGTTTTCATCACAGACGATCAAAACTTTGCAATTGAACAAACGATAGAAATCAGTCTCAAAAAGCAGCGGCACCTCGGCAAGATAAACTTCTTGATCCATCCCTTTAGTCAGTTCTGCCTTAATCAGAGGATGCATGATATTTTGAAGTTCCGTCAGTTTATTTTGATCATTAAAAACGATATCAGCCAGGGCTTTATGATCAATTGCGCCTTTATCATTGGTAACGCCTTTAAAAGCCGCTGTCACCTTCTGATAACCCGGCTGACCGCTAAGCAATAATTGCCGATTGATTTCATCGCAATCATCAACGCTGAAGCCTTTTTTACGCAAATACGAGCAGACAGTGCTCTTGCCGCTGCCGATCGTTCCGGTAATAGCGATAGTTAATCTTTTTGACATCTTGGGCAATAGTAAGTCCCCCTTCCGTTGACTTTGGTCTTAACAACCGGTGTAGCGCAGTCATAACACGGTTCGCCTTCACGCTGATGAACCTTAAGATTCTGCTGAAAACGACCGGTAACACCTAAAGAGGAAGTATATGAACGAATCGTCGTCCCACCTTCCTTTATTGCTTCTAACAGTATTTTCTTTGTGTAAAAGATCAGATCCTCTATATTGCGGTCACTTAATTCATTTGCCCGCCGCTGTGGATTTACTTTCATCATAAACAGAATTTCATCTGCATAGATATTGCCGATCCCGGCAATAAAGGATTGATCTAATAAAACAGTTTTGATTGCCTGATGCTTAGTATTAAGAAAAGATCTGACATAAGCGTGATTAAAGGCCGAATCGAAAGGTTCAACTCCCAGATTATGAAAAACACAATAATCACCTAAAGGCTGCAGATGCATCCGGCCGAATTTGCGGGTATCCTGATAACGCAACTCCTTACCATTGCTTAAGTGAAAGACGATATGAATATGCTTATTGATCGGCTCATCAGGTTCACTGACAAAAAATTTGCCCTCCATCCTCAAATGAACCACCAAAGCGAGATCGTCAAGTTCAAAGATCAAGTATTTCCCACGCCGCTTAAAGTCAAGAAAACTTTTCCCGATAAGGCTATTTTTAAATAAGGTCAGATCATCTTGAATAATCGGTGCATACAAAACATCGATCGCTTCGATCTTATTTCCCTTAATCATCCCTTCTAATGTCCTTAAGACAGTTTCAACTTCCGGTAACTCTGGCATTATTTTGCGTCATACCATGTATAAGCAGCGCTCAAAGAATTATCAAGCGTCACCCCGAGGTTCATGGCTCCTTTCATTTCTTTATTGATCAAATCGATCATAACCTCTTTTTCTTCAATCAAAACATCAAAGATCAATTCATCGTGAATCTGTAAAACCATTTTCGACCGCAGTTGTCTTTTTTCGATCTCATTTTGAATATTGATCATTGCTACCTTGATCAAATCGGCGGCCGAACCCTGGATCCGGGAATTCATCGCTGCCCGACGGGCAAATTCTTTGACGGCATGATTAGAGCTCTTGATCTCGTCAATATAACGGCGGCGATTCATGATCGTGGTAACATAACCGTTTTCTTCGCAAAAACGCTTAGATTCATCTAAAAATCGTTTGATCTTTGGGTAAGTCAAAAAGTAGTCGTTAATAAAGCCTTTGGCTTCGATGATCGAAAGCGATGTCTGTTTAGCCAAACCAAAATCGCTGATGCCGTAAACTACACCGAAATTGATCGCTTTTGCCTTACGACGATATTCATCATTGACTTCATCAACCGTCAGACCGAATATGTCCATCGCTGTTTTAGTATGAATGTCTATATGGTGATTAAAGGCTTCAATCATTTTCTCTTCCTTGCTCATGGCGCTTAAGACCCTTAACTCAATCTGAGAATAATCAGAACTGATCAGGATATGATCGTGATCACTGGCGCTGAACGCTTTGCGGATGATCTTGCCGTCTTCGTCTCTAACGGAAATATTCTGCAAATTCGGATCATAGGAAGAAAGACGGCCGGTTTGGGTAATTGTCTGTGAAAAAATAGTATGAATCTTACCGTCGGGCATAATATATTTCTTCAATCCTTCAGCATAAGAAGAGTATAATTTGGAATATTTGCGGTAGGCCAAAAGTTCGTCGATGATCGGATTATAGTCTTTAATCATCAGCAAATATTCAGCCGAGGTCGATCGCTTTTTATTGGATGGAAGCCCCATTTCATCAAACAGCACTTCCGCCAGCTGCTTGGGTGAATTGATATTGAATTCATGACGGGCATATTGATAAATATTGGCTTTAGCCTCTTCGATCTTAATCATCGTTTCCTGCCCGATCCGATCCAATACCTCGCTGTCACAGCGAATCCCTTCCTGTTCCATCTTGAATAATACCATGGTTAAAGGCAATTCAAGATCAGTGTATAGCCTCAGCATATCTTCGCTGATTAAATCCTCATAAACTGACGGCATCAAGGTGAAACAAGTCTGAGCGATCTGCAAGGCCCGCTTGCTTTGCAAAAGAGAATCGGTTAATTTAGGCTTCTTCGGCGTACCGTAAACTTCTTCAATAACTACAGGTGTTTCATGGCCATAAGCCAAAAATAAAGCATCGATGCTGTCAAGATAGTTATTTTTTAAAAAAGACATCAGCATCAGATCGTCAAATCGCCCCGCATCCAACTTATAATGAGCAAAGGCATGCAACAAGAATTTAAGATTGTATGTTGCCTTAATTTCATCGCTGGCTAAAAACCGTTTTGACGCTTCATCTTTCATAAAATCCTCAAACGGAATATATTCGGCGCCGTTTTCATTGGCAAAAGCCAGTCCGTAGATTTTCGGTTCATAATAAGAAAAACCGTCAGTATCAAGATAAATGAAAGTTTTGGCCTTTAACAGTTCTTGCGAAACGTGATCGACCCGTTTGGTCAGAATCGTAATATTCTGAACCGGAGCTCTTTTGATCAGCGAAAGCATCTCATATTTCTGATAAAAAGCATTAACTCCCGTAATATCTAAAGCCAGTCTTAAATCTTCCAGCGGCAGTGATATCGTTACATCCGTTTTGATAGTAGCCAATGTTTTAGACAGAAAGCAATTCTCTTTATCATTGAGTAAATTTTCTCTGATCTTACCTTTGATCTTATCGATATTCTCATAAATATTTTCAACCGAACCGTATTCTTTGATCAGTTTTGTCGCTGTTTTAGGGCCGATGCCGGCAACCCCTTTGATATTGTCGCTGCTGTCTCCCATCAAACCCTTAAGATCGGGAACTTGTCCGGGTGTGACTCCCCACTCTGCCAAAAGTGCCTTCTCATCCATACAAATCAGATCGCTTAACCCTTTTTTCATCAGATAAATCCGGGTTGTATCGTCGATCAGCTGCAGCATATCACGATCTGAAGTCAAGACCGCCACCTCGACATCGGGATATTTTTTGGCGATCGACCCGATAATATCATCAGCTTCAATATCATCGTATTCAATGTATGGAATATGATAAGCTGCCAAATATTCCCTGACCATGGCAAACTGCGGTACCAGTTCTTCCGGCGCGGCCTTGCGGGTACCCTTATAATCGGCTGCTAAGTCATGACGGAAAGTATGCTTGCCCTTGTCAAAAGCAACCACGCAATATTCCGGATGGATCATATCGATCGCTTTGTTGATCATATTGGCAAAAGCAAAGACGGCATTCGTATAAATGCCATCACTTGTTTTCATTAAATTCGTGTAATAAGTTGCATAAAAACCGCGAAACAGCATTGAATTGCCGTCGATCAGTAACATTTTCATATTTAGGCCTCCTTTATTGCACCATATTTTCCAAGGTGCTCAGATTTTGATACATCAGACTCAGATAATCTGCATTATTAGCTATCTGAGAAGGAGTTAAACTTGAAACATTGTTCAAATTGACGCGGGTCAGATTTAATTCATCTTCCAACCGATTGAATAACTCCGTCATTTCTTCCGTCATATTTGGCTCATAAGCAATATATTTGACCCCGTCAGCCTTGATCCGCTCTTTTATCACTTCCAGTTCAGCTTCGCTTGGCAAAGCGCCGTAGCGGGAAAGACAGACCGGATAAACCTGAAAACCATAGGCTTTCTGCCAGTTGCCGAAACTGGCGGAAATAGATACAAATTTAATCGAAAGATTTTCTGTGCGCAAGCGATTGGCAAGACTCTGATAAGCCGCATCCAAAGAGATCAGATCATTTTCAAGCTGCTTGAAATTCTGTAAGAAACCGGTTGATTCTTCAACATAATTGGTCGCGAGTACCTCGTAGATATCCTTGGCCATCGACAGCATACCGATCGGATCCATCCAAAGCATCATATCATTTTCATTGATATCAATACGGTCAAACAAAGAAGAATTATAGTACGGGCCTTCGATAAACTGCTCGGTTCCGTCAACATTTACCATTGTATAACGCTGAAATTTATAGATTGTATTCAATTCCGATACATCAACGATCGTAACTCCGGTATTCTGAATGTCTTTTTCATATAGACTGTAATATGGTTCAAGATCACCGATATGGAATAAATAAGTTGAATTATTAAGAGTATCGAGGTAATCATCGGCAATCGTCGCCACCTGTGCCATCTGATTGGTCTGAATAGAACGGCTTTCAATGACCCCACCGGTAATCCGATCGATCAAATATCCTAACGGATAAACCGTATAAGCAATATATGGCTTGACGGTGGCACAGCCGCTCATCATAAAAATACACATGGTAATAAGTAAAATGTTAATAATTTTTTTCATAATTCAATTATACTTGATTTTTTTATTTACGCACATTTTTTAAAGACAGCAAAATAGATCGGCTGACCGAGTTCAACAAATTTCTTTTCATAACCGGTCATGATATCATCATTAGGATGACGGTGGTAATCGACGCTGATATCATCAAGCCGCCAGCCGCAGTCCAAAAATTCCTGAAGGGAAAATTCAAACAGCGAACTGTTATCCGTTTTGAAAATTATCTCTCCTTCATCTTGGAGAATCTTGCGATATTTTGCCAGATAGGTATGATAGGTAAGCCTTCTTTTAGCGTGAGCTTTTTTAGGCCACGGATCGCTGAAGTGAAGGTATATCCGATCGACCTCCTTGTCAAAATAATCAAGTATTTCGTCCGCACCATTTAAAATCACCCGTAGATTTTCAACTTTGTTTTCCTGAGCTTTGATAACGCTTTTGGCAACACAGGTAGCTTCTTTTTCCAGACCGACATAAAGAATGCTCTGATCTCTTTGAGCGCTGCCAACGATAAAATCACCCATGCCCATGCCGATTTCGAGATATAATTTCCGGTAAGGAAAAGATTTTAACCAGTTGCCCTTTAATCTTTGATCTTTAACGATGTATTTCTGTTCTTGTTCAATAAAGGGGTTGACCCATTTTTTCTTTCTGATTCGCATACTCCACCTAATAATAAAGGATGATTACTCATCCTTTACATCTTTCTTCTTAAAAAATCTTTTTTCCGATTTGCCTTCTTCATGTTCCGGTTTTGGCAATGGATCTTTGTGATGTTCCGGCTTCGGTAATAATTCTTTAGCACTGACATTTACCCGGCCTTTATCATCAATCTCCATGACTTTAACTTTGATATGATCACCGAGTTTTAAAACATCTTCCGGTTTTTCAACCCGGGTATGAGCAATCTTGGAAACATGAAGCAAAGCGTCCTGACCCTTGAATAATTCCACAAAGGCGCCAAACTTTTCCAGTCTGACAACTTTTGCATCATATATTTCCCCGACTTTTGCTTCCCGGATAATATCTTCGATCATAGCCTTGGCCTTATTGATCGTCTCGCGGTCCATGTGATATATAACACAATTGCCATCATCATCAATATCGATCTTGACATTATCACAATCGGCAATAATCTGATTGATCGTCTTGCCGCCCGTACCGATAACATCTCTGATCTTATCGACCGGAACTTTAATCATATCGAGCTTAGGAGCGTACTTGCTGACATCCGGACGCGGTTTGTCGATAGCCGCCATCATATTGGCCATGATCTCAAAACGTCCTTCTTTAGCTTGAGCCAGAGCTTCTTTTAAGATCTCCTTGGAAATACCTTTGATTTTGATATCCATTTGTAAAGCGGTAATACCATCTTTGGTTCCGGCAACTTTAAAGTCCATATCACCATAATGATCTTCCATGCCCTGAATATCACTTAAAATCGTATAGTGATCCCCATAGGTAATAAGTCCCATTGCAATACCGGCAACCGGGGCTTTGATCGGAACTCCGGCCGCCATCAAAGACATCGTGCCGGCACAAATTGAAGCCTGGGAAGAAGAACCGTTTGATTCCAATACTTCTGCTACGGTTCTGATGCAGTATGGGAATTCTTCCTCACTTGGCAATACCTGAGCCAAAGCTCTTTCACCTAAAGCCCCATGACCGATCTCTCTTCTTCCCGGATTACCCATCCGGCCGACTTCACCCACGCTGTAAGGCGGGAAGTTATAGTGATGCATAAAACGCTTTTCTTCAACTGAAGTTAAATCATCGATGACTTGATTATCTCCCAGCGGGCCCAGAGTCGTAACGGATAAGACCTGTGTCTCGCCGCGGGTAAACAGCGCCGAACCATGAGCTCTCGGCAAAAGGTCGACCTGGGAATTAAGCGGTCTGATCTCATTGACGGCCCGGCCGTCAGGTCTGATCTTTTCCACGCTGATCAGTCTTCTCACTTCCATGGCGACAATTTCCGTACAGTATTCTCCCGCCTGCTTGACTGCGGTATTTTTCTCTTTTTCGCTTGCGTAAGACTGGTTTTCAAAATATTCCTGCATCGCGGCCGTTATCTCATCGATCTTGCCATATCTTTCCAGCTTCTGCTTGATGGATACAGCTTCTTCCAGTGCTGCCTTGGCATGTTCGTCAATATATGCCTTGATATCCGGATTGATCTCATACAACTTAACTTCCATCTTTTCCTTGGCGCACTCAGCGATGACTTCTTCAGCAAAAGCACACAACTTTTTGATATGTTCATGACCAAACATCAAAGCTTCGAGCATCAAATCCTCTGTAACTTCCTTGGCTCCGGCTTCAACCATATTAATGGCGTCTTTTGTACCGGCTACCGTCAGATTGATCAATGAGCGATCACTCTGTTCAACGGTTGGATTGATTACGAACTCTCCGTCAACATAGCCGACAATGACCCCGGCTACCGGACCGGAAAATGGGATATTAGAGATCGACAAAGCTAAAGAAGCGCCGAACAAAGCTGCCATTTCCGCGCTGCAGTCAGTATCGACTGACAAAACGGTATTAACAACCTGAACTTCATTTCTAAATCCTTCCGGGAAAAGCGGACGGATCGGCCGATCGATTAAACGGGCTGTCAGAGTAGCGTGTTCTGAAGGACGTCCTTCCCGACGCAGGAAACCGCCCGGGATTTTACCTACCGAATATAATTTTTCTTCAAAAGTGACCGTCAGCGGAAAGAAGTCGGTATCTTTCGCCTGAGATGAAGCTGTAGCCGTCGATAATACAACTGTGTCTTCGTATCTGATAAGTACCGAACCGCCGGCTTGTTTAGCGATTTCACCGGTCTCGACGCGTAACTTACGACCGCAGAAATCAAAATCAAATATGTGTTTTTCCATTCTTTAAAAATCCTCTTTATCTATTAACTACATTATTTTATCACATTCGATCGATTAATTAAATAAAGACTAATAATTACCCTTGATTTTTATCGGATAAATCTTATAATTCTAGTTTGAAAGGAACAGTTATGGCCAGAAGCGCAAATATTACCGAAGGATCAATTATTAAACCGCTGTTTTATTTTTTCTTTCCTATTCTGCTGGGAACTTTTTTTCAGCAGCTATACAATACGGTTGATGCGCTGATCGTCGGTAATTTTTTAGGCAAAGACGCATTGGCGGCAGTAGGAGGCACAACTTCAACTTATCTTAATCTTTTTACCGGTTTCTTTGTCGGTTTATCCAGCGGTGCCACGGTCATGATATCACAATATTATGGTTCTCATAACCATAAGCGAATCTCTGATACTGTACACACTTCAATAACCCTGGCTTTAATCGGCGGACTTATTCTGAGTTTCCTGGGTTTTTTGACCGCCCGTTCCTCCTTGATATTTTTACAGGTCCCGCAAGAAATTCTTGATCTGTCATTAGAATACATTTACATATATTTCGGCGGCCTTGTCATCATGCTGGTCTACAATATGGGCTGTGCTATTTTGCGTGCCGTCGGAGACTCAAAAAGACCGTTATATTTTCTGATTTTGTCCTGTTTTGTCAATATAGTTTTAGATATCTTATTCGTTTATATTTTTGGCTGGGGAGTAAAAGGCGCGGCGTTTGCAACAGTTATTGCTCAGATGTATGCTGCATCAATGGTTATGCTGTCGCTATATAACAGTGAAGATGCTCTGAAATTCCGCTTCCGGCAAATGAAACTTGACAAAACCATTGCCGCCGGTATATTTAAGATCGGTTTCCCGGCAGCCATCGAATCGATCTTATACAGTGTTTCCAATTTGGTCATTTCCGCCAAAATCAACGAATATGGCGTCGATGTTATCGCTGCTTATACTGCTTATGGCAAGGTTGATGCCGTGTTCTGGATGGCCTTGCAGGCTTTTGGCATTTCCATAACAACCTTCGTCGGACAAAATTTTGGAGCCGGCAAAATGGATCGTGTTAAAAAAGGTATTAACCGCTGGCTGATGACCGCTTTAGCTGTTTCGATCATCTTATCGGTCGTCATTTGTCTTGGTGCCCCGCAATTATTAATGATCTTCAACAGCGACCCTGCGGTTTTGAGTTATGGCTGTCAGATCGTCTTGATTATCGTCCCCTTCTGGTTTACTTTCGTGCCAATTGAATTAATTTCCGGCAGTTTGCGCGGGATGGGCAATACCTTTATTCCGACAATAATTACTGCTGTTGGAATTATCGCCTTACGCCTGATCTGGGTCTTTAGTGCCGGCAATATCGACTTGATCTGGCTGTTTGCCGTTTATCCGGTAACTTGGTCAGTAACGTCGGTTGCCTTTGTTATTTACTATTATTCCGGAATGTATAAAAAAGGAATCATCAGCCTGCAAAAATAAACCTTGGCACATAAGCCAAGGTTTATTTAAAAGTATCATCATTTTTATTCTGTGACATTGTGGAATACTTCTTGCACATCATCCACTTCATCCAGCAGACGAAGCAAGCGTTCCCACATCTCTTTATCTTCCGGATTATCCAAAGTGACATATTCGTGCGGCAGCATTTTAATTGCGCAAACGCTGAATTCAACCCCCGGAACCACTGTTTCAATAGCTTCTTGCGCTTTATGCAGATCGCTTGGTTCAGTATAAACAGTCATCACTCCGTCTTCCAGTTCGATATCGCTGACATTGACATCGGCGTTAATCATTTCTTCAAGCATCTTTTCTTCATCGTCATAATTAAACGATAAAACGCCCAAGTTATCATAATTGAAGGAAACCGAACCTTTGACTCCCAACTTGCAATGAGCCTTGTTAAAACAAGAGTTCATAGCCGCCACCGTTCGGTTGGAGTTGTCGGTCAAGCAATCTATAATGATTGTCGCGCCGCTAGGACCGATGCCTTCATAACGCAGCGAATCATAGTTTTCATTTGATCCGCCTTTAGCTTTCTCGATTGCTCTTTTTATAACGTCGGCCGGAACCTGATTGGCTTTTGCTTCAGCGATCTTTCTTTTAAGAGAAAGATTCATGTCAGGATCAGGAACACCGGACTTAGCTGCAATATACAGCTCCTTTCCATATCTTGAGTATAATTTAGATTTCATCGCCGCGGTCTTAGCCATTGCGGCAGCACGGACTTCATGTGCTCTTCCCATTAATTTTTCACCTCTTTTTGCTTAACTATTATACTATAAAAATGTTTTAGGGAAAAATTTTTTATATAAAGTGGCAAAATCTTTTAAAATCAATAAAAAGCGATATGTATAACATATCGCTTCAGACTGTTGACAAATAGACTTATTTATCTATTTGTGTTAAAATCTTAAATGTGAATGGGTTCTCTTTTCTAACCAATAAGTTG
>CASFYR010000014.1 GCA_949298975.1 uncultured Bacillota bacterium
ATGATGGCATAACAGGTTATGTAAAAGTTGCCACCGTTTTCAAAAGCAAAGTAATTGATCAGGATCAAAGTGACGTTGGGAGCAAAGCTAAGGCCGAAAGGAGAAACAGCTATCTTTAAGGTACTGCCGATGACATACTGCCAGCCTTCTTGCCAATCGCAGTGCAAAAGTCTTGTTTTTGGCAGGAGGTAGATGAAACTGATGATAAAAGTTACGATCTGGCCGGCAATGGTTGCCAGCGCCGCGCCCTTCATGCCTAATGGGATGACCCACACCAGATAGTAATCCATGAAAATATTGACAAAGAACCCGCTGATCATTGCGATCATCGCTATAAAAGCGTCGCCCATATTGCGGATAAAAGGTACCATCCCGACGGCGAACATTTGAAAAAGAGCGCCATAGGCAATATAGCGGATGTATTCATCAGCCAAAATCAATATCCGGCCGTTGGCTTTAAAGAGCATCAAGACCTGATGACCGCAGCTGATTAGAAAAAATGTTAATCCGATCCCCGCAGCAAGCAATAATCCCATAGCTACCCAGAAGTAGCGGTTGCGTTCATTATATCTTTTCGCCCCTTCATAGATCGAATAGTGAATACTGCCCGCCATACCGATCCCGGTGCCGATCGCGGCAATCAGGGCTACCAGCGGATAAGCGATATTAATAGCTGCCAGGCCGTCGTTGCCGATGCCGTTGCCGACGAAATAACCGTCAACGATCGCATAGACGCCCGATAAAGCAAAAGATAACAGACTGGGAATGACATATTTGAAGAATGTCAATGAAAGCGTCATACGATAAGCTCCATGGTCGTCTTTAACACATGCATGCCCTGATGTTCATAAAACAGCCGGGCAGTGTCGTTGCCCTCGTACACATTAAGGGTAATGTGGTAAAAATTGTTGTTTTTGGCGTATTCTTTGATATAAGCAAACAATGATTGGCCGATATGTTTATTACGGTACTTTACATCTACGCAAAGATCGTCGATGTACAAGGTTTTATGCTTTACATGGGAGTGATCATCTTCTTCAATGATCACTAAAAAAGCGTAGCCAATGACCCGATCATCAGCCAAAGCGACAAAGATCGGTCTTGAATCGTCGTTTATAATCGCTTGCAGTTCATCCTTATTATATTTCTTTTCCCCCGCCTTAAAGATATCCGGGCGGATATCGGAATGGACTTTATGAACCTGCGCCAACAGCTTCAGAATATCGTCAAGATGCTTGATATTTGCTTTTTGGATCATATTTTTTTCTCCTTTTATGAGTAACATTATAACCGGATAGTATTCCTTGAGCAAATTAAGATATTTTGATAGACTAAAAGCATTATAAAACAGGAGGTATAGATGAGAGCAGAATGGCAGGGATTTACTGAAGGCGTCTGGAATGATGAAATCGACGTCCGTGATTTTATTCAGCAGAATTACACCCCTTATGATGGTGACGATAATTTTTTAACCGGACCGACTGCGGCCACGGAAAAGCTATGGTCGATGGTCATGGATCTTAATCAAAAGGAAAGAGAAGCCGGCGGCGTGCTTGATATGGATACCAAAATTATATCGACGATCACTTCTCATGGCCCCGGATATTTGGATAAAGATCTGGAAAAAATCGTCGGTTTTCAGACCGATAAACCGTTCAAGCGTTCACTGCAGCCTTATGGCGGCATAAGAATGGCGGTCAAAGCCTGTGAAGACAACGGCTATCATGTCGATGATGAAGTAGTAGAATTCTTCAGCAAGCACCGCAAAACGCATAATGCCGGAGTTTTTGATGTCTATACGCCGGAAATGCGGGCTTGCCGGTCTTCGCATATCATTACCGGTTTACCGGATGCCTATGGCCGCGGCCGGATCATTGGCGACTATCGCCGGGTAGCTCTATACGGCGTCGATCGGTTGATCGAAGATAAAAAAGAACAGTATTCTTCGACCCGTGTGATCATGTATTCGGATGTTATCAGACAAAGAGAGGAACTGATGGAACAGATCAGAGCCCTTGAGGAATTGAAGGAACTGGGACAGATCTATGGTTTCGATATTTCAAAGCCGGCCAAAGATACCAAAGAGGCGATCCAATGGCTGTATTTTGGTTATCTGGCGGCTGTTAAGGAACAAAACGGCGCCGCGATGTCCTTAGGCCGTACTTCGACTTTTTTGGATATTTATGCTGAACGCGATCTGGCTTTGGGCCGCTACAGCGAGCAGGAGATCCAGGAAATGGTCGATCACTTTATCATGAAACTGCGTTTGATCAAATTTGCCCGGACACCGGAATATAACGAATTATTCTCAGGCGATCCGACCTGGGTTACCGAGTCGATCGGCGGCGTGGGCATTGATGGTCGTCACATGGTAAGCAAGATGTCGTTCCGTTATCTTCATACTCTTAACAATCTCGGCACGGCCCCGGAACCGAATCTGACAGTATTGTGGTCAGTACATCTGCCGGAGAACTTTAAGCGCTTCTGTGCCAAGACTTCGATCGAGTCCTCGTCGATCCAGTATGAAAATGATGATCTGATGAGAGTAACACATGGTGATGACTATGCCATTGCCTGCTGCGTTTCCTCGATGCGGATCGGCAAAGAGATGCAGTTTTTCGGGGCGAGGGCCAATCTGGCTAAATGTCTGCTTTATGCGATCAACGGCGGCATTGATGAAATATCCAAAAAGCAGGTTGGTCCCAAGTATCGAATGATCACTTCAGAATATCTGGATTATGATGAAGTGATGGACCGATATAACGATATGATGAAATGGCTGGCACAGGTTTATGTCAACACTTTGAATATCATTCATTATATGCATGACAAATACTGTTATGAAAGAGTGCAGATGGCATTGCACGATAAGAATGTCACCCGCTGGTTTGCGACCGGAATCGCCGGACTTTCGGTCGTTGCCGATTCTCTTTCGGCAATCAAATACGCTAAAGTGCGGGTTATTCGCGATGAAAACGGTATTGCGACCGATTATGAAGTCGAAGGTGATTTTCCTAAATTCGGCAATGACGACGACCGGGTCGATCAGATCGCTCATGATATCGTTCATACATTTATGAAATATATCAAAGGAAACCATACTTATCGCGGTGGTATTCCTACCACTTCGCTTTTGACCATAACTTCCAATGTCGTATATGGTAAAGCTACCGGCAATACCCCCGACGGTCGGAAAGCCGGTATGCCTTTTGCACCGGGAGCCAATCCGATGCATGGCCGAGATACGCACGGTGCCGTATCTTCCCTGGCTTCGGTGGCCAAGATGCCGTTTAAAGATGCGCAAGACGGCATTTCCAACACCTTTACCATCATTCCAGGTGCACTAGGTAAAGATGATCTTTACATTGGGGATATCGAATTGGAGTGTGCTGAGTGCACCGGCATGGCAAACCTGATGGAAGGTCTTGACCGAGAGGAGGAAAAATATGAAAGCCAGTAATGCACAAATTGATAATCTAGTTTCACTGTTAGATGGTTATGTCCAAAAAGGCGGCCATCATTTGAATGTTAATGTTTTAAACCGGGAAACGCTGCTTGATGCCAAAGCTCATCCGGAGAAATATCCCCAGTTGACGATCAGAGTTTCCGGTTATGCCGTCAATTTTATTAAACTGACGCCAAAACAGCAGGATGACGTCATCGCCAGAACCTTCCATAACAGCCTGTAAGGGCCGCATCCATTCGATCGAAAGCTTTGGCACGGTTGACGGGCCGGGAATTCGCCTGGTCATCTTTTTTAAAGGCTGTCCGATGCGCTGTCTGTATTGTCACAATCCTGATACCTGGGAAATTGGTCAACCTTATACACTTTTAAGCGCCGATGAGATATTGGCGCAATATCGCAAAAATGAAGTCTTTTACGAAAAAGGCGGGATAACGGCTACCGGCGGCGAACCGCTTTTGCAGCTTGATTTCCTGATCGATCTGTTTGAAAAGGGTCATAAAGAAAAGATTCACACCTGTCTTGACACCTCGGGAATTACTTTCCATAAAGATCACAGCGATAAATATGACCGTCTTTTGGCCGCAACAGATTTGGTCCTGCTTGATATCAAACATGTTGATGATGCAATCCACCAAAAACTGACCGGTCATTCCAATAAGCCGGTCTTTGACTTTTTAGCCTATCTTGATCAAAAAGGCAAGAAAGTCATAATCAGGCATGTCGTTGTGCCTGATTGGACCGACGATTCGCATTATTTGCGTCTTTTGGGACAGAAGATCGCCCATTATCGCTGCGTCAAGGGGATCGACGTTTTGGGTTATCACACGATGGGTGTTGAAAAATACCGGCAGCTTGGTATTGATTATCCTTTATCCGGGGCAAAAAATCTGAGCAATGAAGAACGGCAGAAAGCCCGGCAATGTATTTTACAGGGGTTCAGGTCGTATCGTCTGAATAAAAAACGAGCCTTTTGTAACATTGCGTTATGAAAGGCTTTTCACATTCTGATCACGGAAAAATCAGATATTTTCCAAAAAAACAGTAAGATGCGGTCAATAAAGGATGAATACGTATTCAACAGAGCATATTAAGAAATTATTAATATTTTTTCTCTTGCAAGTTAAGATTATATTATTATAATTGATTATGCAATTGTGATAGAATTGTGAAAACAAGAGAGGATGATAGAATGCTCAATACATTATTGATCGTAAATATATTGATCGGAATGATCATGACGGTAGCTTACGGTTATCAGATCGTTTATATCTTTATCGGGTTTTGGCTGAAGATGAAAGAAAAAAGACATCCGCAGGCTGAAGTCCAAGTGCCGTATCATCGTTTTGCCGCTATTTGCAGTGCCCGTAATGAAGAGGTGGTTATCGGTCAGCTGATAACATCGCTAAAGAATCAGAACTATCCGCAGGATTTATTGGATATCTATATCATTGCGGATAATTGTACCGATAATACGGCAGCCTGCTCCCGCGGTTTAGGAGCGAAGGTAATTGAGCGTTTTGATGATAAGAAAAAGGGCAAGGGCTATGCCTTGGATTATTTCTTCAAGAAGTTAAAGTCCGAATACGAAGAAATCCCCTACGACGGTTATTTCGTTTTTGACGCCGACAATATCGTTGATCAGAATTTTGTCAAAGAGATGAATAAAACTTACAGTCTTAAGGGCTACAAAGCGATGACTTCTTACCGCAATTCCAAGAATTACGGTCAAAACTGGATCGCTCAGGGTTATTCGGTATGGTTTTTGACCGAGGCACGCTATATTAATTATCCAAGAGAGTATTTGGGAACTTCTTGCGCTATTTCCGGTACCGGTTTCTTTGTCGCTAATGATCTAATCGAAGAAAACGGCGGCTGGCCGTATCACTTATTGACCGAAGATATCGAATTCTCCGTCAATTGTGCCATAAACGGCAATAAGATCGGATACTGCGATAAAGCGATGGTCTATGATGAGCAGCCGACCCAGATCAATCAGGCTTGGATCCAGCGTTTACGCTGGTCTAAGGGCTTCTATCAGATCAATGCCAAATATACCGGCCGTCTGGCCAAAGGCATCCTTAAAAGAGGCAATGACCGGTTTTCCTGTTATGACCTGTTAATGACGACGGCACCTAGTATGCTGATCACGATCTTGGCCGTTATCTTTAACTTAATGATGTTCATGCTGTGCATTGGTGATAAGAGCCTGATGGCTCATAAGGTCATGACGATTTCTTCCGAATATGCAGTATTCGCTGTAATAAATACTTATTTGATGATGTTTGTCCGCGGCGCGCTTACCATTTTTACCGAATGGCATAACATCAAGGCAACGACGAAAGAAAAGATCGTTTCCGCCTTTACTTTCCCGCTTTATATGCTGGCTAATATTCCGATCTGTGTTGCCGCTTTATTCGGCAAAGTTGAATGGAAACCGATCCAGCACTTCGCTACTGATAAAACTGATTTCTAAGCCGGTCATCGATCGGCTTTTCTTTTC
>CASFYR010000015.1 GCA_949298975.1 uncultured Bacillota bacterium
AGGGCTTGATTTTTTCAATGGCGTCCACGGAGGGATTCGAACCCCCGACCGTACGCTTAGAAGGCGTATGCTCTATCCAACTGAGCTACGTAGACAACTCCTTGCCAAGATATACTAGCATTTTTATTGTTTTTTGGCAAGTGTTTTCGAGAATAAACAACCGCAATAATTCTGGTGATAAAGATCGAGTTTTTGGTTCATTAACCGGTTCTTGTCAATGCCACCCTGCTTTTTAAAATCAGCATATAAAAACCGGGTCTGACCGCTTTTTTCCAACAGTTGACCAATGTGGTTGATGTAGTCGGCATTTTTATGATCGGAGATCGACATGATGGTCGTAAAATAATCATAACCGTGTTCATCAGCATAGCCATAGGCTTCTTTCATTCTTAATGCATAGCATTTGACACAGCGGTGCTTTCCTTCTTTTTCAAAGGCATACTCCGCCAGTTGTTTTTGATAATCCCTGTGATATGGTGCGATGATGATTTCGATATCCCGGTCAATCATTTTAAGATAGCGAAGCAGTTCGCTCAAACGCTTCTGATATTCTTCATAAGGATAGATATTGGCGTTGGCATAATAGACCGTGATCTTGAAATAGCGGTTTAAAAAATAGAGGGGATAGACGCTGCACGGTCCGCAGCAGACATGCAAAAGCAAGTTTGGCCGCCCGCTTAATTTGCTTATCTCTTCATTAAACTGTTTTACATAGTTATTCATTGTCAATGAACATGCTGTCCCCAAAAGAGAAGAAACGGTAGCCTTCCCTGACAGCGGTGGCGTAGGCGTCTAAAATCATCTCTTTGGAAGCGAAAGCACTGATCATCATGATCAGGGTTGATTTAGGCAAGTGAAAATTGGTGATCTGAGCATCAATGGCTTTGAAATCGTATGGCGGATAGATGAAAATATTGGTTTCGCCCGAACACTCTTTAAAGGCGCCGTATTTGCTCATAACGCTCTCTAAGGTCCTGGTTGAAGTCGTACCGACGGCGATGATCCTTCGTCCCTCTTTTTTGGCACGGTTCAGAATTTCGGCCGTCTGTTTGCTCATGGTATAGAATTCATAATGCATGTGATGATTTTCGATTTGCTGTTCCTTGACCGGTTTAAAAGTACCAAGACCGACATGAAGGGTGATATCGGCAATGATCACGCCTTTATTTTTGATCTTATCGATCAGCTCTTCGGTAAAGTGAAGTCCGGCGGTCGGACAGGCGGCGGAACCGTTGATTGTGGCATAGACGTTCTGATAGCGTTCTTTGTCCTTTAATTTCTCGTGGATATACGGCGGCAAAGGCATCGTGCCCAGCCTTTCCAATACTTCCATGAAAATACCTTCATAATGCATCTTAAACCGGCGGATACCTTCATCTTTGACTTCGATGCATTCGGCTTTTAAAATGTCGCCGCAGTTTATGATCGTGCCTTGTTTGATTACTTTGGCATTGCCGCAAAGACATTCACAGATATCGTTATCATCGTGCTTTAAGATCAATAGTTCAACATGAGCATTAGTTTCTTCCTTGATCCCGAAAAGGCGGGCCGGGATGACCCTTGAATTATTGCGGACCAAAACATCGCCGGGTTTTAGATATTCGATAATATCGTAAAAATGCCGATGTTCGATCTCTCCGGTATTTTTATGCAGGACCAAAAGTCTCGATCCATCCCGTTTTTCGCTGGGGTGCTGGGCTATTTGTTCTTCCGGCAAATAAAAATCAAAATCGTCTAAACGCATTAAAAACCTCTTTCATCAAAGCCATAGCGGCTTAATATATCTTCTTTGAAAGCGAGGAAACGATCTTCACCGATCGCTTCACGGGCTTCTTCGACCAGTCTTATCAAAAAGCGCAGATTATGGATCGATAACAGTCTGGCCCCCAGACCTTCGTTGCAGCGGAATAAATGGTTGAGATAAGCCTTGGTATAGTTGCGGCAGCACTCACAGTCGCAGTTATCATCAAGCGGGCTGAAATCCTCTTTATAGATATTTTTCTTGATATTGATCCGGCCCTTGGATGTCATCAGTGTGCCATGTCGGGCAATACGGGTCGGCAAGACGCAGTCAAACATATCGACCCCGCGTTCGATGCCGTTGAGGATATCGTTGACCGCTCCGACCCCCATCAGATAGCGCGGTTTGTTTTCCGGCAGGGCGGCGATCGAATATTCGATCATCTTATACATAGTCGCCTTGTCTTCGCCAACAGAAGTGCCACCGATCGAGTAGCCGTCAAAGCCCATCTTGACCAGTTCCTGGGCACAGTGTTCTCTTAGATCCGGGTATTCACCGCCCTGAACGATACCGAATAAAGCCTGGTCCTCTCTGGTGTGGGCATCAAGTCCTCTTTTGGCCCAGCGCAGCGTCCTTTCGACCGACTGTTTGACATAGTCGTAAGAGCTGGGAAACGGGATACATTCATCAAAGGACATGGCGATATCCGAACCGATATTTTCCTGAATATGGATGCTGTCTTCCGGTGCCATGAATAGTTTTGTACCGTCCAGATGTGATTTAAAAGTAACGCCTTCTTCTTTGATCTTGCGGGAATCGGCCAGCGAAAAAACCTGAAAACCGCCGCTGTCGGTCAAGATCGGCCCGTCGTAATTCATGAATTTACGGATCCCGCCGGCTTTTTTAACGATCTCATCTCCCGGTCTTAAGTGCAGATGATAGGTATTGGCCAGAATGATCGAAGCATTGATATTCTTGACATCTTCCGGCGATAAAAATTTGACGCTGGCCAAGGTGCCAACCGGCATAAAGACCGGTGTTTTTACTTCTTTGCCAAAGACGTTCAAAATTCCCAGCCGGGCTTTGGTATCTTTATCCTGATGCAGTTTCGTATATGTAAAATTTTTCATTGATATTCACCCAATATATAATAGCATATCTTATGCTATACTAAAAATATGAACAGCAAAGTTATTAAAGTTTATAACCTGCCTAAAGATAAATCGATCCTGTATCGTCTGGAAGTAAAACCTTTTTTTATATTGACGGCATCCTTTATCATCGGGATCATGATCATCTACAGTTTTACCAGTCTGGGGATCATTTTGATCGGCACCGGCCTTTTTGGTTTCTTTTTTATGCCGTCGAAAGTTCTTCTGGAATTTACCGATGAATATCTGATCCTTTACAACCGGGCGTCTAAAAACGACTGTGTTATCGTTTATTATAATGAGATCGTTACCTGGCAATATTTAAAAACCGCAAAAGAAGACTGGCTGATCATCGATCTTGAAGACGGGCGGGTTGAAAAACTGGAATGTTTTAACCGTTTTATGGTCTGTAAATATCTGAATGAATTTGCCAAAGATAAACAGATCAAAGCTAAGAGGGGCTTATGAAAATTGTTGCGATAGATTTTGAAACGGCCAACAGCAAGCCCGACAGTGCCTGCAGTCTGGGTTATTGCGTATATGAAGACGGAGTTTTGACAGCTTCGGATGTTTTTTTGATCCGGCCGCCGGAAGGGTCGCGCTATTTTGAGTTTACCTATATCCATCATCTGACTTACGAAGATGTCAAAGATGTATCCGAATTCGATCATCATTATCCTTTTCTTAGGGAACTGTTTGATGGAGCGTTGCTTTGCGCTCATAATGCCCGTTTTGATATCGGCGTCCTTAATGCGATGTGTGATGCCTATCATCTGCCGCATTTCCATAATCATTATCTTGACACCGTGCGTTTGGCTAAACGTGTCTGGCCGGCTTTAGCCAATCATCGACTGAATACCGTCAGTGAGTATCTGCAGGTCGAGCTTGATCATCATGAAGCGCAAAGCGACGCCATGGCTTGTCTGATGATCGTCCTTAAGGCGATGGAGACCTATGAGATCTTTGATATCGAAAGATTGATGCACAGTCTTTATCTTAAGATCTATTACAATTATTAAAAGCCCTTTGGCGGGCTTTTAATTTTCATTTCGGGCAAACAGGGCGATCATATCGTTGATGAACTGATCGTTGAACATTTGGGCTTCTATATAGGTGTTGAAGGCTTCGCTGTCAATAACCCCGTCCTTTTTTATGTCTTTGAACCCGGGGAGGTTATCTTGAAAAACGGACCGGTCGATGTGATAGGAGTCGCCGCTGAAGATATAATCGATATACTCAAGATTATCGATCAGAACGAAAAAGGCAGCAGAATTATAGACTAAGGCCTGATTGGTGTAGTGTTCATCATACCAGGAAGTCATATAATAGTTGATCTTAAGACCGAGATCTTCGCTGTCGATCTTGAAGGCAAAGCCGTTTTCAGCCAGCGGCAGACTGTTGATCAAACCGCCGGTGTTGGCGTTATCACCGATATAATGACTGTTATACCTGATTATTTCATCAATCCCGCTTTTGGTACGATAAAACGGACTTTTAGGCAGGGTGTCGATCGTATATCTGTGATCGGTATCAACGATCGTATATTTGTTTGGACTGTTGGGATTTACGATATATACACTGTAGAATAGATTGCGGTATTCGATCACTTCCGGCGGACCTGACTGGTAGATCGTCAGATAACGGAAGACCGGCGGCCGCTGATATTCGATAACACCAAGGTAATCAGCCACAAAAAGAGCGGATATAATAATGACAAACGAGAGCAGGGAGGCCAGAAGTTTCTGCCAGATCTTACGAAAAGGTATTTCCCGGAAGACACCAACAGCAATGATGCCCACGCCCAAAAGAGAACCAAGTTCGCCTTTGGAACTGTCACTGGGGAAAGTAGTCAAAACGATAAAGCAGATCATGACCCCGATGACAAAGAGGATCAGTGAGACCATAAGATGTTCGTTTTTGATCTTTTTGGCACCGTAGTCAAGCGTATTGCTGAGATTCTTCTCCGAATATTCGCCGACCTTGTCTTTGGCAATGGCTTCACCGGCCAAAAGTTCATTAAGCGTAACATCAAGTTCTCTGCTTAAAGGTTCAAGCAATGACAGATCCGGCATATAGTTGCCTCTTTCCCAGCGGGAGACAGTTTTATTGGTAACATGCAACCGCTCGCCCAGCTGTTCCTGGGTCAGTCCTTTTTTCTTGCGGTTTTCAGCGATGAAAGCGCCGATTTTTTTAGTATCCATATTTTTACCATCCTTTCAAGCGTATTTTAGTTAAAACGAGGTTTTATCGTCCACCCCACAAATCGCGAATTTGATAAAAAACAGTTGTTTATGCGATATGTAAGCCATAACGAGTTTTTGATGATATAATTATAAAACAGCCGCCTTGAACGAAGAAAGGTTTTGTAAATTGTTTCATATTTATTGTAATCATTTACAATATATTGTATATATGATAAAATCATAGAGGAGATTTTACTATGGAATTTGAGAATAACGCCCTGTTTTGGCAAAAATTAGATACGATCTATCTGTCCAGCGATTTTGCGATCACCAATAAGAAGGGCAGTTATTATAACAGTACCTCTGATCTGCAATATCCGTGTACTTTTGGTTTTCTTAAGACTTTAAGCAATGAAAAGGATGGAGCGATCCCGTGTTTTAAGGGGAGTGCTTCCAAGGATATCAACGCGGTTATCATTCAGGCGGATATCCTGCTCAAATCGATCGGTGTGATCATGCTGGTGGGCTGTACCGATAAGGAAGAAGAAGAGATCCTCAATTTCCTCAACCATACTGATTATCAAAAGGCTGTCTTGCTTAGAAGAAGTGATGTCGTGCCATCGTGGGGACTAAGCGACGATTAAGTTATTGTTAAAAAAGACCGGATGGTCTTTTTAAAATGTTTTAAATGCGTTTCAGGATCTTTAATACTTTGATGATCCGCTCATAAGAAGTGCGGTTATAGCGGGAATGCGAGATCGGGTCTTCCACCACTTCTTTAAAACTGCCGTGGATATTTTGGACCTTGGTCATCTTGATGACGTCGAGAATATTGTCTTCATTGATCCCGCCGCCTGGTTCAAATTCGATGCGATGGCCAAAACTGTCATTTAAGTGGGCAGTACGCTTGAGACAATCGAGAAAATCTTCGCTTTCAAGACCCATCAGCAAGATCCGGTCAACACCGATCGCGATCAGCTCTTCGCACGCCTCGGCCTTATCTTCGATATCGTCCATGGCCCGATGAAAGATCAATTCTTTATCTCTGGCGATCTGACGCATCTTTTTCATTGCTTCGCTGTCGATACGGTAATCATCGCCTAAAATACCGCAGACGATCCCATCAGCACCGTTAGCGATCAGATTTTCCGCCTCCTCATACATAACCGCTAATTCTTCTTTGGTATAGATGAAATTGCCGGTCCGCGGTCTGACCATACAGACGATGGGGATCGAGGTCAGGGCCTTGGCTGCCTTAAGGGTGGCAATTGATGGGGTGAGACCGCCTATCTCTGTTGCACAATTGAGCTCGATGCGGTCGATGGGCAGGTCTTTGAGCAGTTTGACATCATTGATCCCGCCGCAGCATATTTCTAATTTAACATTCGGCATAATTTTATTTTAAGATATTTTTTATTTAAGGGCAATCTTGTATAATGGATTAGTAAATCAGGAGGATAATATGGCAGATAAGATAATCGTTTTGGATTTTGGCAGTCAGTATAATCAGCTGATCGCCCGGCGGATCCGGGAATTCGGGGTTTACAGCGAACTGTGCCATCACAGCATTAATCTAGATGAGATCATGGCTAAAGGCGATGTTAAGGGCATTATTTTTTCCGGCGGTCCTAACAGTGTTTATGAAGAAAACAGCTTTAAGGCGGATAAACGGATCTTTGAATGCGGGATCCCGCTTTTGGGGATATGTTATGGCATGCAGCTGACCCACCATGAATTAGGCGGGGAAGTGTCGCCTTGTGAAAAGAAGGAGTACGGTCAGGCTTATATCGATGTTAAGGATTCGGTATTATTTGATGGCTTGCCACAAAATCAGCTGGTGTGGATGTCTCATGGCGATCAGGTCACAAGACTGGCGCCGGGCTTTTCAAGCATTGCCAGCTCCAACACCTGTCCAAACGCTGCCAGTGAAAATAAAGAAAAGAAGATCTATACCGTTCAATTCCATCCGGAAGTCAGAAATTCGGTATATGGTTTAGATATGCTTAAAAATTTTGTCTTTAAGATCTGCGGGTGTGAAGCCAACTGGACGATGAAGGACTTTGCCCAAAAGAAGATCGAGGAGATCAAAAAGACCGTTGGTGATGAGAAGGTCTTGCTGGCGCTAAGCGGCGGGGTCGACTCTTCCGTGGCGGCGGCCTTGCTGTCGCGGGCGATCGGCAAGAATCTGTATTGCATGTTCATTGATCATGGTTTGCTTAGAAAAGGGGAAGCTGACAGCGTGGTCAAGATGTGCAATGAGCACATGGATATCAATCTGGTCAAGATTGACGCTTCGGAAGAATTTTTGAGCAAGCTCTCCGGGGTCAGCGATCCGGAAGCTAAAAGAAAGATCATCGGCAATGAGTTTATCCGTACCTTTGACAGAGAGGTCGGGAAGATCGTTACTGATGAAAAGATCAAGTTTTTGGCTCAGGGCACTTTGTATACCGATGTGATCGAAAGCGGTACGGATACGGCGCAGACGATCAAGTCGCATCACAATGTCGGAGGTTTGCCGGAAGATATGGATTTCAAACTGATCGAACCAATAAATACCCTGTTTAAAGATGAGGTCAGGGCCTTGGGACTTGAACTAGGTTTGGATGAAGAATTAGTCTGGCGCCAGCCGTTCCCGGGTCCGGGCCTTGGTATCAGGGTCGTGGGCGAGATCACTAAAGATCGGTTGGAGATCGTCCGAGAGTCAGACTATATCTTAAGGGAAGAAATCAAAAAAGCCGGGCTCAATGGCTCGATCTGGCAATATTTTACCGCTTGTCTTAATAACAAATCGGTCGGTGTAATGGGTGATCAGAGAACTTATGATTATACGGTGGCTATTAGAGCAGTTACTTCGATTGATGGCATGACAGCTGATTGGGCTAGAATACCTTATGAAGTACTGGAAGTTATTTCTTCAAGGATCGTCAATGAAGTAAGAGGATGCAATAGAGTAGTATACGACATTACTTCGAAACCTCCAGGAACAATAGAGTTCGAATAAAAAAGTAACTCAAAAATAGCTGATAAATAAAGCATATTTTGAATATTAAAAAGAAAATGACCTTAAATTGACCTTAAAAAGTCAAAGAATGGGTCATTTTTTAATTGAATAATAAGTAACAATAAAGAAAATAAAGACATTTATTATTTACCATTCTAAATCTATTTTTAAATAATCACGTATTTCTTTTCTTAAATCTTTTATTTGTTCATCGTGTTTTTTCTTTATTTCGGAAAAAAGATTAATTATTCCAATAGCACTCACATTATTTATTTGTTTTTCATAGACAGATAAAACTACAGTTTTAATTATCATAGGAATTTTAATAGTTATATTTTCGTTAATATCTTTCATAATTAGTTCAAGTTTTTCTTTTATTTTAGTTGGGATAATAGGGCTCTCTAAATATTTTTCGAATTCGTTCATGTAATTACTGTGTTGCTTAGTTATTTTAATTCCATGCAATTTTACTATGCCTTCTTGTAATAATTCAAAATCGGTTTTTGTCTTTTTATCTTTTATTTTGTTTGGATTAAAAAAAGGTGTTATGGGATAATATCGATTTTCGTCAAAGGTATCTTTTGTAATATAAGTTCCAACAAACATATCCTCATAATACTTTACTCGTTTTTTGACAGTTTCATCACTAAATCCAATTTCATCCATTTTGATTTCAAAATTTCCTAACAAGATATTATAATAATCTATTTTTTCATCCAAATTATCAGTGTTTAAAAAATTAAGTAACTCAATCATTTCATCGATTTGTCTTTTAACTACTTCACTTCTTAAAGGTTGTAAAAATGTTAATCTTGCTCTTTTATATGTTAAGACAGCTACAATGGTTGCGATTAAAGTGAAAATAATCCATAAAATATCTTTTATTATTCCTATATTCTCAACTAACGATGTTATATAATCCAATATTGACACTCCCTTATAAAGAAAATTAATCATTCAAGTTCAAATTTATAAATATTAGTTTCAATCAATTTGTACAATATAGTTGCATAAATAATGAATTTTAAAAATAAACTACATTTTTTATATTGAAATACATTAATGAGTTTATTAATAATACTTGTTGCGATATTATTTCCTTTCTAGCCATTTTTTTCTAGGTTCTTTATTAATATTCTTTTTTGAATATTCTGGGTATTTTAGCATCCAATCTATAAATTGACTTTTAGTTATTGTATCATTTTGGAATGCTTCGTATTCATCATACCAATCATGTAAGCTTTCAATGAGTGAATCCATAGCGATATTTTTATCTATAGTTAAATATACTTTACCATCAATTTTTATAGGATGTAGACCATAAGAGAAATAATATTCAAATAAATTATAC
>CASFYR010000016.1 GCA_949298975.1 uncultured Bacillota bacterium
AGAGTTTTATTTTCCGGCTGCGGTGCTTTCGCATCCCGGATCGCTTTTAATTCCAAAGCTCTCTCTTCAACCAAATGAGTTGTTTCTCTTTCAAATTTTGAACCGGTTCCGGCTGGAATCAGTTTACCGATAATAACATTTTCTTTAAGACCAAGCAAATGATCGACTTTACCATTGACCGCTGCATCCGTCAGCACCTTAGTTGTTTCCTGGAACGAAGCGGCTGACAAGAAGGAATCAGTTTCAACCGAAGACTTGGAAATACCAAGCAGGATCGGTCCGAATTTAGCTGGAGCTTTAAATTCTCTTAACAGACTGTCGTTGATCTTGGTAATAAGCCGGGTTGACAAGGTTTGTCCGACACTGAGATCAGAATCGCCGGAATCAATGACAACAACCTTCTTAAGCATCTGTTTGATGATTACTTCGATATGTTTATCGGAAATATCAATACCCTGAGAAGCATATACTTTCTTGACTTCTTTGAGGATATAATTCTGAACGGCCTGAACACCGGCAATCTCGATCAGTTCTTTCGGATCGATATGACCTTCGGTCAGTTTATCTCCAGCCTTGACTTTGCTGCCGGCATGAAGCCATGGGCGAACAGTTGAAGATACGCCGCAATGGTGTTCGATTGATTCATTCTCATTAGAGATCGTGATCTTAAAGCCGCTGCGGTTTTCAAGCTCAACAATTTCGGTGATCTCACCATCGATCTTGGCCAGCAAAGCCGGGTGTTTTGGTTTACGGGCCTCGAATAATTCTTCAACACGCGGTAAACCCTGGGTGATATCACCATCGTTACCCGAAGCAACACCACCGGTATGGAAAGTACGCATCGTTAACTGAGTACCAGGTTCACCGATCGACTGAGCCGCCATGATACCGACTGCTTCCCCGTTTTCAACCAGTTTGCCAGTCGCCATATTCCGGCCATAACATTTGCGGCAAATACCGCCTTTGCAGTTACAGGTGAAGGAATTGCGGATATAGACACCTTTGACGCCGGCTTCAACGATCTTCTTGGCCAATTCTTCATCAATATATGTCTCTTCATCACAAATGATCTCACCGGTTTTCGGATGCGTAACAGCTTCTTTGGCATAGCGGCCGATAATTCGATCATACAGCGATTCGATCATCTGATTATCTTTAGTATCGATAATATCTTCGACATAATAGCCACGGTCAGTATGACAATCATCTTCCATAATGATGACATCCTGAGCGACATCGACCAGTCTTCGGGTCAGATAACCGGATTCAGCTGTTTTCAAAGCGGTATCGGTCAAACCCTTACGAACGCCGTGAGTCGAAATAAAGAATTCAGATACGTTTAATCCTTCCCGGAAAGATGAATAGATCGGAACCTCGATAATTGAAGGCTGATACTCTTTTTTGGATTTAGACTGGGTCGGACGTCCCATCAGACCACGCATACCGGCCAGCTGGGTAAAGTGGGATTTGTTACCACGGGCACCGGATACCGCCATCATGTTGATTGGCGATTTACGCGGCAGATTATTCATAACTTCATCACCAATAATGTCCTTGGTGTCAGCCCAAAGTTTAGAGAAATGTTTTTCCCATTCCGGTGGAGTCAAAAGACCACGGGACAACAATGTATGAAGAACATCTGCTTTATCTTTCGCTTCATTGACATATTTTTCTTTGTTTGGAGCGACATTGATATCAGAGAGCGATACCGTCATACCGGCAACCGTGGAAAATTCAAATCCAAGGTCCTTTATGCCGTCAAGAATATCGCTTGACCCTTCAGTGCGATAACGGTTGAATACCTCAGCGATAACACTGGAGAGATCTTTCTTCTTGAATTCCGGTTTGATTGGCTGATTCTTGATATACTCTTTAATATTTGTACCATAAGGAACAAAATCACTGTCCGGCGTATTTTTGAGGGATTCCGCCGATACGGCATTGATATATGGGAAATCAGCCGGGAAAATATTATTGAAGATTAATTTACCGATAGTCGTAATCAAGTATTCTTCATTCTGTTTTTCCGTAAAACAGCTCTTCTTTAATGAAGACGCCAAAATCGCTACTCTGGTATGCAAATGTACCTGATGATTATGATAAGCCATTAAAGCTTCGTTCATATCTTTATAGACATGACCTTCCGAATCACCGAAGCTGCGCCACATTTCTGCAGTTTCATGATCGCCAAGACTTTCGATGAAGTCGGCCTTTTCATAAAATTCTTCAGCAGTTTCTTCCATGTTCAGATAGAAGTTACCTAAAACCATATCCTGAGACGGGGTAACGATCGGTTTACCGTCCTTAGGACCAAGAATGTTGTTGGAGGCCAGCATCAGGATCTCGGCTTCAGCTCTGGCTTTTTCAGACAGCGGTAAATGAACGGCCATCTGGTCACCATCAAAGTCAGCGTTAAAAGCTGTACATACTAACGGATGCAGACGGATAGCCCTTCCTTCGACCAGTTTCGGTTTGAAAGCCTGAATACCAAGACGGTGCAAGGTCGGAGCCCGGTTCAAGAAGACCGGATGATTGTCCATCACTTCTTCTAAAACATCCCAGATCTGTGGATCAAGACGATCGATCATTCGATCGGCATTCTTATGATTAGGCGCTAAACCCTTATTGACTATCTCATTGACAACAAACGGTTTGTAAAGCTGGATCGCCATCTCCCGCGGTATACCGCATTGATACATTTTAAGATTAGGTCCGACAGCAATAACGCTACGACCGGAGAAATCAACCCGCTTACCAAGCAGATTTTGACGGAAACGACCCTGTTTACCCTTCAAGCTGTGTGAAAGCGATTTTAGCACCCGGTTCCCGGCGCCCTTAATCGGCGCACTGCGGCGGCCATTATCAATTAAGGCGTCAACCGCTTCTTGCAGCATACGCTTCTCGTTTTGCACGATAATTGTTGGCGTACCGATCTCCAGAAGTTTCTTTAACCGATTGTTACGCGTAATTACCCGCCGGTAAAGATCATTGAGATCGCTGGTCGCAAAACGGCCGCCGTCAAGCTGCAGCATTGGTCTTAAATCGGGCGGAATAACCGGAAGAACGGTTAAGATCATCCATTCCGGCTTATTGTTGGAATAAAGGAAAGCGTTGACGGTTTCCAGCCGCTTGATGAGTTTTTTGCGCTTATCGCCCTGTGCTTTTTCCAGTTCGTGCAGGATCTCATCATGTTCTTTCTGAACATCGACCTGCTCCAGCAATACTCTGATGGCCTCAGCACCAGTCTGAGCCTTAAAACTGCCTTCACCGTATAAAGCACGGTTTTCCCGATACTCTTTTTCTGATAAGATCTGTTTATATTGCAAATTGGTATTGCCGGGATCGGTAATGATCCAGGATACGAAATAAACGATCTCTTCTAATGCCTTTGGCGCAATGTTAAGAAGTAAGCCCATTCTTGATGGAATACCCTTGAGATACCAGATATGAGCGACTGGGGCTGCTAAGGAAATATGTCCCATTCTCTCTCTTCTGACCGAAGATTTGGTAATCTCTACGCCACAGCGGTCACAAACGACCCCCTTATAGCGTACCTTCTTGTATTTGCCGCAATAACACTCCCAGTCCTTGGTCGGACCGAAGATCCTTTCACAATAAAGACCGTCTCTTTCCGGTTTCTGACTGCGGTAATTAATCGTTTCCGGTTTAGTTACCTCGCCATGCGACCATTCAAGTATTCTTTCAGGAGATGCAATTCCTACTTGTAATGCTTCAAATTTATTGTTCATATCGCCAACACCTCCTTATAAATCTTCATCATCAAAACCGACAACTGCCGCTTCTACGACTTCTTCTTCCGTTTCGGCGTCTTTGATTACAAGACCTTGAGTATCAACGACCGTTTCTTCTTTGATCTCGCTTTCAGTTTCCTCATCGCCGGTTTCAGAATAAGTTATTTCATTGCCCTGACCATCAAGCATGCGGACATCGATTGCCAAAGCCTGCAATTCATGCTTCAAGACTTTGAATGATTCCGGTAAACCAGGATCCGGCAGATCCTTGCCTTTAATGATTGCCTCATAGGTTTTGGTACGACCATTGACATCATCTGATTTAACTGTCAGGATCTCTTCTAGGGTATGGGCAGCACCATAGGCTTCCAAAGCCCAGACTTCCATCTCCCCAAAACGCTGACCGCCGTTTTGCGCCTTACCGCCCAGTGGCTGCTGGGTTACTAATGAATAAGGGCCGGTAGCTCGGGCATGCAGTTTATCATCAACCATGTGTGCCAGTTTGATCATATACATGACGCCGACCGAGATTCTTTCATCATAAGGTTCGCCAGTCGAGCCATCACGCAAAACGATCTTACCGTCTTTAGAAGTATTGGCCTCTTCCATGATTGATCGCAATTCTTCGTTATTGATTCCATCAAATACCGGGGTAGCAAATTTGACTCCTAAAGTCTTTGCCGCCATCCCAAGATGGATCTCCAGTACCTGCCCGATATTCATACGGGACGGAACGCCAAATGGATTGAGCATAATATCAACCGGGGTGCCATCAGGCATAAACGGCATATCTTCAACCGGTAATATTTTGGAAATAACCCCTTTATTACCATGACGGCCGGCCATCTTATCACCTTCAGAAATCTTACGTTTCTGAACAATATAAACTTTGACTTCCGTAGTTACGCCCGGATTCAATTCATAGCCATCAGCCCGGTTAAAGATCCGTACGGACTGGACGATACCGGCACCGCCATGCGGTACTCTTAAAGAATTATCTCTTACTTCGTGTGATTTCTCACCGAAGATTGCCAATAACAGTTTCTCTTCCGGCGAAGCATCGCTTTGACCTTTAGGCGTTACTTTACCGACCAAGATGTCTCCTTCTTTGACTTCCGCACCGACCATGACAATACCCCGGCCGTCCAAATTGCGGCAGGCACTTTCGGAAACATTCGGAATATCTCTGGTAATTTCTTCGTTGCCCAACTTGGTCGTACGGCATTCAATGGAATATTCGTCGATGTGGATCGAAGTATAAACATCGTCCTTGACCATTCTTTCCGACATAATGATCGCATCTTCGTAGTTATAACCATGCCAGGTCATAAAAGCGATCGTAACATTCTGGCCCAAAGCCAGTTCACCGTTATCCATTGAAGGACCATCGGCGATTACGCTGCCTTTTTTGACCGTTTCACCTTTATTTACAATCGGGCGATGATTAATACAGGTTCCGGCATTAGACCGGCGGAATTTCTCCAGATCATAGACATGTTCGCCCTCATCGTTAGTAATGATGATCTTTTGTGAATCGACATAAGTAACAACACCATCATCACCGCTGACCACCCCGCTGCCGGAATCCTTAGCCAAACGAGCCTCGATACCGGTACCGACAAACGGACTGTGCGGATTGAGCAAAGGCACCGCCTGACGCTGCATGTTAGCGCCCATCAGTGCTCGGGATGCGTCGTCGTTTTCTAAGAATGGAATACATGCCGCCGCAACTGATACGATCTGTTTTGGTGATACGTCAGCCAATTCAACATCTTTCATATCAGCCATGATCGTCTCCCCAGCCTTACGGGCAACCACCTGCTCGCCAGCCAGTTTGCCGTCTTTAACTTCATTGGCTTGAGCGATGATATAATCAGCTTCTTCATCGGCAGCCAAATAAACATAATCTTCCGTTACCGTACCATCGCTTAAAACCTTTCGATAAGGTGTTTCGATAAAACCATACTCATTGACTTTAGCATAAGAAGTCAGATAAGAGATCAAACCAATATTCTGACCTTCCGGGGTCTCGATCGGACAGATTCGGCCATAGTGAGAATTATGAACGTCACGCACTTCAAAACCTGCTCGCTCACGCGTTAAACCGCCTGGTCCTAAAGCACTGATACGACGTTTGTTAGTGAGTTCGGCCAGTGGATTTTGCTGGTCCATAAATTGTGATAATTGCGATGAAGAGAAGAATTCTTTGATCGCACCGATCAATGGCCGGATATTGGTCAAAGTCTTCGGGGTCGCCGTTTCCAAATCAGCGATCGACATCTTTTCTTTTACCGCCTTTTCCATCCGGCTAAGACCGATCCTGAACTGGTTCTGGATCAGCTCCCCGACCGTTCTGATTCGCCGGTTGCCTAACATATCGATATCATCCGTGCTGCCGATACCATCAAGCATGCTCAGTGAATAACTCATAAAGGCAATCATATCCGACATCGTAATGCATTTTTTCTTGTTGAGCGGATCGATACCGACTAAACGGATATTGAAATCTTCATCCGGTTTTTTGACATTCACAACCTGGCAGGCACTACCGACCAACCATGCCGAAACACGGGTACTGTCCAATAACCGCATCAGTTTATCTTCACTGTCATTGGTAACCATGTAAGAGTCGGTATCCGGAATGAAACGGGCGATCGCCAGCTCGTCATCAAAGACGATATCCTGATTGTCTTCGTCAACCAAACGGCCTAAAACGAACAATCTTTGGCCGTAGTCCATGACTGCACGGAAATTATCACGATCCAGTTTCACTTCTTCGGCAATGATACTGCTGTAGATCTTAACGGTATCAACCTTATCTTGCAAATATTCGGCATCAGCTAAAGTGATAACGGTTCCGGCTTCATAAAAACGGTCTGCCAGTTCGATATCATTGGCCAAAATACGTCCCTTAAGCGCCAGATAATTCTCTGTGCCGATATAGATCGTATCCGGATGAGCAAACTTATAGTTAAACGGAAAAGCATGGACATGCGAACCCTTGGTCAGCTCTTCCCTTAAGACATTACGCTCTTTTTTAGTGATCAAAGTGCCTTTAGGATAAATAACCTCACCCTTGCCGTTATATACATCCTCGTTAAGGATGTTATTCTCCATTCGATCAATTATGTTCAGTTTTTTATTGACCTTGTAACGGCCGGCTTTGGTCAGATCATATTTCTTCTGATCAAAGAATTTCGCATTCATCAAATTGATGGCGCCATCCATCGTCGGCACTTCATCAGACTTCTGATTTTCATACATCAAAATGAGCGCTTCATTGGTGGTTTTGGTCTTATCAGCCTCCAAAGTATTGGCTATTTCCTCATAACCGCCCAAAAACGAAGTGAATATCGCTTCGTATATATTCAAGAACTCACGGTCATTGTTCTGATTGATCAAATCATCATAGACATCCAGACCCATCGCTCTTAATAACTTTTTGATATTAGCCGTATTGAAGGCGTCCTCACCTTTTTCAAGGTTCAATGAGAAACCGATTGCCTTATATAAAATACTGGAAATAATCTTCCGCTTCCGGTCAACGCTCATATTGATAAGGCGGCCGTTGCTGGTCTTCTTTTCATCAGTAATAAGTTCTAACCATGTTCCCCGGCTCGGAATAAATTCATGGTCAAAGATCTCCTTATTGGTCTTATCATCATTGGTAATATCGAAATAAGCGCCCGGCGATCTGACGATCTGGGAGACAATTACCCTTTCGGCTCCATTGATGATAAAAGTACCAGTCGGAGTCATCATTGGAAAATCACCGAGGAATACTTCTTCTTTACGGGTATATACTTCCCCGGTCTCCTCGTTATAAATTTCCAGCTCCATATTAGCTCTAAGCGGAGCAGCGTAGTTTACCACGCGATATTTTGATTCACTGATACTGTATTTTGGTTCACCGAATTTATAATCAATATATTTTAAACGGATATTACCGCTGTAATTCTGAATGGGATAAATATCTTCAAATACTTCTTTAATTCCCTCTTCAACAAACCACTTAAATGAGTCAGTCTGAATCTCGACAAGATTAGGTAATTCCAGTTTACCACTAACCTTGGAATAATCACGGCGTGCTGAGTTTTTGCCCAATTCAACAATGTGATAAGTTTGTTTTTCTGTCATATATGCGCCGTCCTTTCAAATTAAAATCAAACTGCAGCAGACTTTATTTAATCGCCTCGATTAGCCAATGTCCATTGACCTTATCGAGCAGATTAACTTCCCTAAACAACTCCTGCAACTCTTTAAAACTGGATGCAGCACCATGTTTTTTCTGAATAACGATAAATAAGCGCCCCTCATCTTTAAGATTAATTTGCGCTTTTTCGTATAATTCAAATATTACACGCTTACCCGCTCGAATGGGCGGGTTTAAAACTATAGTATCGAATTTTAAGTTAAGCGTGTTGATGTCATCAGTTTTAAATACATTAATGTTGACCTTGTTGTTTTGACCATTGGTAATCGCTAGATCGACAGCTCGCGAATTCACATCGACCAAAGTAACCCGGGAAGCGGGATGAAGCCGTTTCAGGATAATTCCGATCGGTCCATAACCGCATCCCAGATCTAAAATATCATCACCCAATGGCAAGTCCTTAATACATCTGATTAATAAATAACTTCCATAATCAATGCCGTCTTTGGAAAAGACGCCATTGTCACTGATAAATTTAAAGTATTCACCACCGAACTGATAATCAAACTCTTTTGGCTGAGAGCTCAAATCATCGTTATCGGTATAGTAATGACTCATCTTTTAAAAATTATTTAACTTCAACAGTTGCACCGGCGTCAACCAATTTCTTCTTGATCTCTTCTGCTTCGTCTGTGCTGATGTTTTCTTTGATCGGGCTTGGGCACTTGTCAACTAAGCCTTTAGCTTCAACTAAGCCAAGACCAGTGATTTCTCTGACAGCCTTGATAACGCCAACTTTAGAAGCACCGATATCGGTTAAGATAACAGATACAGAAGTTGGTGCAGCTTCAGCTTCCGGAGCAGCTACAGCAGCAACTGCAACTGGAGCAGCAGCGCTGACACCGAATTTTTCTTCGATTGCTTTTACTAAATCATTAAGTTCTAAAATAGTAGCTTCTTCTAAGTAAGCTAAGATATCTTCATGTGATAATTTTGCCATTTTTTAATTCCTCCTCTTTCAATTATTCAGCATTAGTTGTTTCTTCACCGGCTGCATTGCCGCCTTTTGCATCGGCAACAGCTTGAACAGCTCTGGCAAATGATGTGACTGGTGATACCAGACAACTTAAGAACATTGACAGCATACCTTCCTTATTCGGTAAGCCAGCCAATTCTTTGATCGTATCAAGCGATACGACCTTTCCTTCGACGATACCGCTCTTTAAGACCAACTTGTCATGTTTCTTGGCGAAATCATTCAAGATTCTGGCTGGAGCAGTAGCATCCTTTGAGAAAGCGATCGCATTAGGTCCTTTCAAGAACTCTTTGATTTCGTCATAACCCAATTCTTCAACAGCTCTTTCTACCATTGAATTTTTGTAGACCTTAAATTCTACCTCTTCTTTTCTCAGGTTACGGCGGAGTTCATTGACTTCAGCTACTGTCAAACCACGATATTCAACTACAACACTGGAAGCTGAATCTTTGATCTGACCGGCGATCTTGGAAACTAATTCCTGTTTCTCATTTAAAATAGCTTGATTCATGTCATCCCTCTTTCTAGCTCAATATACAAAAGTAATAAAACCTGTGCCCGACAGCACAGGTTAAAAGTCATAAAAAACGATCTTTTACCTCGGCAACATAATTAAGCTTTGAGGCCGTTGCTGTCTTTGGCATATTGATGCGTTAGTATTATACCTTATTTGGAATTATAAATGCAAGTCCTAATCAGTAAAATCTCCGCCAATAAACAGGTTAAACAAATAAACAAAAAATATCGGTTTCATGAGCATTATCCTTGCTGCAATTTTTAAATATGATATATTGTAATCAGTAATCATTACTGATAAGGAAAAAAATATGCGCAATACTAAACAAAAAGAATTAATTCTGAATATCATCCGCAACAGTTATGATCACTTGAAGGCAGAAGAGATCTACGCAATTGCCCAAAAGACCATTCCCGATATTTCTCTGGGCACGGTTTACCGCAATCTGAATACTCTATTATTTGAACACAAGATCAGCAAAATTAAAATGCCGGATGGCGATCATTTCGACAACATCAATCGCAAACACCACCACTTTATTTGTACGCAGTGTCAAAAGATCATTGATATTGAGCAGATGATAACTCTTCCTTTCCCTATCGGCGACTTTGAAATCAAAGATTACGATATCTATTTTAAAGGTACCTGTCAAGAATGTCTAAATAAGGAGAATCAATAATGGAAAACGAAGTAAAAGAATTATACTCAATGCCTCGCATCGGCGATGATGCCCCGCACTTTACAGCTAAAACAACCCAAGGAGTCATCAACTTCCCGGAAGATTATAAGGGAAAATGGGTTATTCTCTTCTCTCATCCGGCTGACTTTACTCCGGTATGTACTACCGAATTCATGACTTTTGCCAGCATGCAGGAAGAATTTAAAGCACTGAACGTCGAACTGATCGGACTTTCGATCGACAGCATTTACGCTCATATCGCCTGGCTTAGAACGATCAAAGAAAAGATCAAATGGAAAGGGCATGAAGGACTTGAAGTAAAATTCCCGGTCATCGAAGATATCACCATGGAGGTTGCCAATAAGTTTGGCATGATCTCGCCGAAAGAATCGACAACTCAGGCTGTCAGAGCCGTCTTCTTTATCGATCCTGAAGGTAAGATCCGAACAATCATGTACTACCCGCAGTCATTAGGCCGTAACTTTGATGAAATCAAGCGCGTCGTTTTAGGATTGCAGAAATCCGATCGTGACGGCGTTGCAACCCCGGCTGACTGGCGTCCGGGCGATGATGTAATCATCCCACCGCCGGGATCATGCGGCTTAGCTAAAGAAAGAGTTACCAATCAGGACGAAAACACCTACTGCCTCGACTGGTTCTTATGCTTTAAAAAAGAAAAGTAATAAATCAAAGGCATATCATTAATCAGATATGCCTTTTTTCTTATTTTCGATGGCTTTTAGCGCTTCTTCATAGTCAGAGAAATAGTAAGAACCACTGGCAACTTTCATTTCAGTATATGAACCGCGGCCTAAAATCAATACCAGATCATCTTTGTTTGCCATTTGAACAGCTTTACTGATTGCATCATGACGATCAGGAATAATTTCATAATTGTTTTTGTCTTTAATATCTTCGATCATCATTTCGATGATTGCCATAACATCTTCGTCTTTCGGGTTATGCATCGTAAAGATGACATGATCAAGCCTTTCCGCCAAAATGCGGCCGATATCCCGACGGTTTTTGATGTCACGATGTCCTGGCAAACCGATAACGGCAATGGTTTTATTGATCGCCAAAGTATCGACAAATTCCAAAAGCCTTAAAATAGCATTAGCTGTATGGGCAAAATCAACCACAACATGATAATTTTGACCGCAATTGGCCACCTGCATCCGCCCTTCAACCTGAACATTGCCGATGTTTTTGATCACAGTTTCAAAGTCAAAACCTTGCTTCAAAACCATAAGCAGGCCAAGGCATAAGTTTTCAATATTGAATTTTCCTAAAAGCGGCGATGTGATATGATGCTCTTCCCCTTCATAAATCAGCGTGATCTCAGTTTTATTCGGATATAATTTATAATCTTTGATATAAAGATCACAGTTTGCATCATAACCATAACTGTACGATCTATGGCAGGCATCTTTCATTATCTGATAGTAAGGATCGTCATAATTAAGGACACCATAGCCGTCCGCTTTTAAATTTTCGAATAACCGGCGTTTGCACTGCACATAGTTTTCCATTGTCTTATGAATATACATGTGCTCATGAGTAACATTGGAATAACCGCCGCCATCAAAAGCAATATTGTCCAACCTGCCAAAATAGAAAGCTTCTGAACTAGCTTCCATCGCCACATATTCACATCCCGCATCCAAAAACTCACGAAAATACTGGTACAGTTTATCGTAAGACGGGGTCGTATTGACCGTTGATCCGTGAACTTTTTTGGAATAATAGCCATTAGAGCCGATATAGCCGCATTTATCATCACCGATCAAAGCCTGCACGATCAAAGAACTGGTCGTCTTGCCATCAGTTCCGGTAATACCGAGAATCTTAAGCGATCTTTCAGGATGATCATAAAATTCCTTGAACAGATCTTCGGCGATCGCATCGACATCTTCGACAAGGACATAAGGAAGCGAATAACTCCCCGGTTTTGATACTACCAGTGCAGCCGCACCCTTGGCGATTGCATCGTCGATGAAATCGTGCCGGTCAGCACTCACACCTTTAGTACAAACGAAAAGATCGCCCGGTTTGATTTCACTGGAATTGATCTTGATCCCCTTGATCAAGGGATTATCATGCAACGCGACATTAGGAAATAAATCACTCAATTTTTTCATATACCTTACCTTTAAAAAAGATTGCTCATAAAGAGCAATCATAATTAGTCAGCTAATACTTTGACACCAGGGCCCATAGTGCTGGAAAGCACGATGTTCAAAATGTAAGTACCCTTGACGGCTGATGGTCTGGCCTTAGCAATTGCGCCATATAAAGCTTTGTAGTTTTCAACTAAAGCTTCATCAGTAAACGAGCATTTACCGATCATGCAGTTGATATTGCCTTCTTTATCGACACGGTAAGTAATTTTACCTTTTTTGATCTCTTCGACCGCTGCTGCAACATTCATTGTTACCGTACCGGTCTTAGGGTTTGGCATCAAGCCTTTAGGACCTAAAATCTTACCTAATTTACCAAGTTCACCCATCATGTCCGGGGTAGCGACGATGACATCAAAATCGAACCAGCCTTTTTTGATATCTTCGAGCATCTCTTTACCGCCGACATAATCTGCACCGGCATTCTTAGCTTCTTCTTCTTTGGCACCTTGTGTAATAACCAATACTTTCTGCGTACGGCCGGTACCGTTTGGCAATACCATTGCTCCTCTGATCTGCTGGTCAGCATGACGAGGATCAACATTCAAACGGAACGATACTTCAACGGTAGCGTCGAATTTTACTGTCGAAGTCTCTTTAACTAATTTAATGGCCTCTGCAGCCTGATATAATTTACCTTTCTCGATCTTAGCGAGTGAATTGATATAGTTCTTTCCGTGTTTTGCCATAATTATTCACCCTCCACGATAATACCCATATTGCGGGCTGTACCTTCTACGATCTTCATAGCAGCTTCAACATCATTGGCATTAAGATCTGGCATCTTGTATTCAGCGATCTCTCTTAACTGCGTTTTAGTGATCTTGCCGGCTTTAGTCGTTTTCGGATTGCCTGAACCCTTTTGAACATTAGCCGCTTTCTTTAACAATACTGATGCCGGTGTCGTCTTTAAGACGAAATCAAAAGACTTATCCTCATAAGCAGTGATGACAACAGGAACGATATCGCCTTTGCGGTCTTTGGTCGCATCATTGAATGCGGTACAGAACTGCGGCATATTGATACCTGCTGAAGCTAATGCCGGTCCCGGTCTTGCGCCGCCGGCTTCAAACTGTAGCTTACAAACTTTTGCAACTTTCTTCTTAGCCATAATTTTCCTCCTATTTATGGTACGTGGTAACATGGAGCAGTTGCCCTCCTCCCACGTGCTTTAAAATTTTAGTATATTTGCTTAAAAAAAGCAATATTAAACCTTAAAAATCAGCCGGTTTAAGATCGATATAATTGATATCGGTCGGGGTTTCACGGCCAAACAGAATAATTAGAACCGTTGCGACCTGGGTCTGATCGTTCATCGAATCAACGACTCCCTCCATACCGCTGAACGGACCGGATACGATCTTAACATTATCGCCGACTTTGAATTCAACTTCCACCTTCTTGTCTGACTTACCGATCCTTCTTAAGATTGCTTCAATCTCATCTTTAGCAACCGGGAACGGCTTTGCTCCACCGCCGGATGAACCGATAAATCCGGTAACGCCCGGAGTATTACGGACGACATACCAGGCTTCATCCGTCATGATCATCTCAACAAACAGATATCCCGGGAAGATATTCTTAACCACTTCTTTGGATTTATCATTCTTGACTTCGATCTGGGTTTCTTCAGCGACAACGATCTGGAACAGATTGTCCGCGATACCCATGGTATCAAGTCTTTTTTCCAGATTGTCTTTTACCCGGTTTTCATGACCGGCATAAGTATTGACGACATACCATTCTTTTTTTGCTTCTTCCATTATCCGATCACTCCTATCAATTTAAGCAAGAAACTGACAACAAGCTGACAACAAACGAAAAAGATGGCAAAAAAGGCGACAAAGACGATGGTCTGAACACTATTCAAAGCCAGATCACCTTTCTTTGGCCAGCGGATCTTTTTATTTTCCTTGATGATTTCTTTTAAACTAAACCACTTCATACCGACCCTCCTATTTAGTCTCTTTATGCAAGGTGTGCTTATTGCACTTTTTACAGAATTTCATGAGTTCCAGGCGTTCCGTATTGGTCTTTTTATTCTTATAAACGCTGTAGTTCCTCGATAAACATTCACTGCAAGCTAATACTACTCGATTCTTATTTGGCACGCTGTCTTCTCCTAATAAAAAGTTATTAAGTCGCCGACCTAATAACATACACTAACATACTACCACAATCAGCCCAATTGTCAATAGATATCAGATCGGTTTAACCCTAAGTCAGTCCTTCTTCTTCCAATTTTAAACGATAACGGTTTTTCATTTTCTGAATCAAATAATCAACCCTTTTGGGGGTGATATTCAACATAGCAGCAATATCCTTGTAACTGTATTTCTCCTGCCGCATGGTTATGATCTTTCGTTCCAAAGGCGAAGCATTTTTCATAAAATTTTCCATCGTTTTGACCGTGTCACAGTATATGATCAGATCGATCGGATTTTTCGGGTTCCGGTATGCTGCTCTTTCAATATCCTGATCACTGTCAAGCGATATTCCTTCATATTTATACGGTTTGCCTAAATTGACCACGACCCGGCACAAACGACAGTAAATCACTTTATAGGCGTAAGTGATAAAAGATGCTCCGGTGTCATCTTTATACGTCATGGCAGCACGATAAAGGGCAATATTCCCTTCTTGGATCAAATCGTCCCGGTCAATGCGGTAATCCCCTCTGATTATCCCAAAGCCGTTGACAATCTTGATGATCAGATAGCGGTATTTTTCCAAAAGGATCTTAACGCTCTCTTCATCATTATTTTGGATCTTGATGATTAATTCGTCTTTCATGACTATATTATGATCGAAAAATGACGCTGCAGCTTATTGCCTGCGACCGTTTTTCGTGCATTAAAATTAAAAAAGATATCCACATTTGTGGATATCACTGACGATTTTCAATAATTTTATATAGCATAATTGCGGCGGCATTAGAAGCGTTTAAGGAATTGACATGCCCTTTCATCGGCAGTTTGACGATATAATCGCAGGCTTCTTTGGTCAGTCTGGCCATGCCTTTGCCCTCTGACCCGATGATCAAAGCGACATTCATTCTGTAGTCGAGCTCATTATATGATTTTGCTCCGGCAGCATCCGTTCCGACAATCCAATATCCCTGTTTTTTCAAAAAATTGATCGCATTGACCAGATTGCTGACCGCCGCTACCTTAACATGTTCGATCGCGCCACAGGACACTTTCGCTACCGTTGGCGTAAGACCGACGCCATGTCGGTCCCGATAGATGATTCCGTCGGCGCCGGCACAATCTGCTGTTCGCATGATCGCACCAAAATTATGCGGATCTTCAATGCCATCCAGAATCACAATAAGCCCGTTTTTAGCTTTGATCAGATCTTCAATCCGATACAGCGGGTAATCTTCAATCTCCGCCGCAATGCCCTGATGATTGCCTCTTTGGCATAACCGATCCATTTCCTGCCGGGTTTTAATCAATAAAGGGATCTTCTTTTGTTTTAGGTCATTCAGTTTAGGATAAGAAGCCAGGACATATAATCTGATTACTCTTTCCAGTTCCAAGGCTTCATTGACGCTGTTGCGCCCATAGATAATATTACTCATTATCGATCCCTCCTTCAAAGATCAGATCAAACACTTCTTTTAGTCGTTCCTTATCACTTAAATACAGAAAACCGACAACCGCCTCCATACCGCTGGCAATTGCATACGAGATCAGATCGCCGTTTTTGGGAATGTGAGTGATGGCGTTTCGCCCTCTTTTAAAGATCTCCGTCTCTTTTTCAGTAAAAAAGCCATGGGTCAGCAGCCGCTGGTAAGACCGGCTTTGCCCTTTCGCACTGACATAGCGCTTAGTCAAAGACTGAAGTTTATTGCCGCCGGTATAACCCTGATTGATGTAATATTCTCTGACCAGCAAACTATATACGGCGTCGCCGATAAAACTTAACGATGTACCATTCAGCCGGTATGGATCCACTTACAAAATACCTCGCTCAATCAAAATTTCCCGGTATTCATCAGCCTTTGCAAAATCTTTGGCTTTTTTTGAGGTCAGCCACGCCTCATAGATCTTGCGGTCTTCATTGCTTAAATGTAAATCATGATAGCGGATGCCTAAGACATCAAGGGCTTTTTTCAATGAATTGACCACTTCGGCCAATTCACCAAGATCACAATCCGGGCGGCGGCATTGCTGATTAATCAGTTTTACCATATCAAAGATCGCGCTGTAAGCATTCGGAGTATTGAGGTCATCTTCCATCGCACTGATAAAAGCGCCATAGTGTTCTTCATCATGCCTGATGGCTTTGATATCGGCTAAAGCCAGTTTTAACTGAGCCTGTTTCAGTGCCGTCAAAACCCGGTTCAATTCTTTCTCACTGCCTTTTATCACTTCGTCGGAAATATTCAGATCCGCCCGATAATGAGCGCTTAATAAAAGCCATCTGATGACCATCGGATCATAGCTGCTCAAAGCATCTTTGGCGGTAATGAAATTACCCAGAGACTTGGACATCTTGACACCTTCAATATCAATCATGCCGTTATGCATCCAATAATTAGCCAAATCACTATGATATAATGCCTTGGCCTGCGCCCGCTCGTTTTCATGATGAGGGAATTTCAGGTCTTTCCCACCGCCATGAATATCGATAAGGTCACCTAATTCTTTTTTGATCATAACCACACATTCAGTATGCCAGCCCGGCCGGCCTTTGGAATAGCGGGTATTCCACCTGATACCGGTATCGGTATGCTTCCACAATACAAAATCCAGCGGCGATTCTTTCTTGTCGTTTTCTTCGATCCTCGCCCCAACCTTAAGATCGTCCATTTTCTGATTGGATAATGAACCGTAGTCGTCGATCATTGCGGTGTTAAAAAATACATCGCCGTCTTTAGGATAAGCATACCCGTTCATTACCAGTTCATCAATAAATTCAATGATCGTATCCATCGTTTCGGTGACCCGCGGTGTTTTATAAAGATCTTTGGCATTTAACAGATCGCGGATCTTTTCTACCCGCTTGATCATCTCATCGGTCAGTTCGAGTTCGGAAATTTGACGCTTTTGCGCCTCGTTTATGATCTTGTCATCGACATCGGTATAATTGGAAACGTATTTAACTTTATAGCCCAGTTCTTCAAATAAACGGCGTAAAGTATCAAAAACGACGATCGGGCGGGCATTGCCGATATGAATATCGTTATAGACCGTCGGTCCGCAGACATACATTTTGACTTCACCCGGAGTAATCGGCTTAAATTCTTCCGTCTGTAATGTTTTAGTGTTATAAATTCGCATATACTTCTCCTCTATATAATAAAAAGCACCGTCAAGAGGTGCTCATTCTGACACGGTTCCACTCTATCTTTAACTTATCAATCCTTAACGCAGATCATACGTAAGACTCTACTGTCGTTCAAGTCTTCCCTAAACAAGGGCATTCCATCAACAGACAACAGATATCTTCCACCGTCATATCCTCGCTATAATCTCTTATTGATGTACTATTCTTATCTATCGGTTTATTTATCAGTATCAATCTTTTTAAAACGAAGCCGGTTAATAAAATCAGGATTATATTTTAATGAAATATAACCGATAATACTCATTATCAAGGCTCCAAAAGCATCGACAAACAGGTCCATCATCGTATCGCTGAGGGCTGCTCTTCCCACCAGCTGCACCCCATCCTCTAATATGAACTTCTGCATATTCAAACCTAAAAGGCCATCAAAGGTATATTCGTAGAATTCCCACATGACACCCATCGTAACTGCAAAACAAAAGGCAAACAAAGCCACGAAGAACGGCGACATATTGACCGGGATTTTTTCAGTTTTGTTGATGATGGTAACGATACTGAAACCCAGTGACCCGAGCATCCCGCCGGAAAATGTATGCAAGAAAGTATCCCAGTTATCAAACAGATAGTAAAAGCTTCGCACCTCTCCCAAAAAGATGGCACAGTATAAGAAAACGATATACATAGTAACCATCATAGAAGGAATATCTCTTCTCAGTTTATGTTCAATAATATCGGGGATATGGATCGCCACCACCCCTAAAACGCACTGCACCAGCATCAGGGTATAAGAACTCTTGGTTCGGATGCTCGGATCATCGCTGATCGATGGGGCCAAAAAGATTTTGACCGTGATAAAAATAATCGAAACGATCATTGAAATCAAAACAAAATAGTATAGTGCCTTTTCAATCTTCGTCTTGTTCATGTTCTACCTCAGGCAGATAAAAACTGTAAACAGAATCTTTAATGGCAATCTCATTGCGCAGATCGACATTAATCAGAATATCATCCCCGCGCAACAGTTTGTCCTTGATCGCAATGATCAACTGTTCGTCAGTTAAAATCAGACTCTTGGGCCGATTCTTAATTTGCCATATCTTCATTGTTCGCTTCCCTCAACCGTACATACATAATATTTGACTTTCAGTGTCGCCAGCTGTGATTTCTTGATGACTTCATTGGCTGTCAATCCTTCAACCCGTAATACCGTCGGCTCGCTAAAACCGGCGGCACAAGTGCCTTCGGAATAGAAACCGTTGAAATCTGTGACTCCGAGTTCACTCATATAATCAATGAATTGCTGTTCGCTCATACCGACCATGGTTTTGATCGTAATCTCAGGGTCCGGCAGACGGAAAGTGTATTGGGTAGTTAACGGAATTGAATCCTCATAATATTCGTTACCAACCGCAATAATCACAAAGTCATAGGCCTTGCCGTCCTCTAATTTGTCAAACGGGATAGTAAACGAAGTAGTTGTGCTGTCGATCGCTTCGCCCTCATAAGTCAGCTTATAAGCCGTCGCATTTTCGACAGCGTCAAAACTGATAGTGATAACCTGATCAGGCTCACTGATTGCTACGCTGACATTTGTTACCTGAGACAAAGGCTTTTTAACGATCTCCGCCTTATCAAACTGGTCGTAGATATTTTCGCCGGTACCATAGATATTTTCGCCGTCATAGGCAACAAGGTAATTGTATCCGCCGGCAATCGCGATAATATCAGTCCAATTCTCTGCGTCCAGTTTCATCGTTTCATTCTCTGTAGCGATATACACTTTACCGTTATCATCAATCGCCGCTATATAGTCATCGCCCAGTTCAACATTGACAATGTGCTGCCAGGAGGCGATATCTTCATAATCAGTTTCTCCATAATACACCACATTACCGCCGTCGACATAAGCAACAGCCTTGTTGTTGACTTCGATATCAGTCAGATCATGCGCATCGTTTAAAATATCGGTATTTACGATACTGCCGGCATAATAAAGACTGCCTTCGCTATCGACAATAAAACTAGCGTTATCTGATGCAAAAATTTTCTTGATGCCTTCGGTTTTCTCAAAATCGCATTGACCGTAAGAATTATCGCCTGTACACCAAACTTTACCATATTTATCTAAAGCCAAAATATGACTCTTGCCGACTTCAACATCAACGAGGTCGCGCCATTCCTTGATCTCATCGGCATATTGCGAAATAAGTCCAACCGAAGCAATGGTCCCGTCTTCTTTCAAAACGACCGTGAAATTTGATCCTTCCTGAATCTTAAAGACCTGATCAAAAGCAAAATCCAGCTGGCCATTGGAATTATCCCCGCGGCCATAAGCAATACCTTTGCCGTTAACATAGACGACCGAGGTGTTGGAGGCATCGAGCCGGTTCTGGCTGCTGCCGCTCATTTCATTGATAATCTGTTTGCCGTTTAATAAATAGCTGATCAAAAGAACCGAAGCTACGATAATCACTAAAAGCGAAGCAGTGATCAGCATGATGATCTTCTTGTTCTTTTTAAAACCGTCCGACCATTTTTGTTTTTTCGATTGCTTGGTCAAATAGTTAAAATTAGATTTATCTTTGGATACTTTTTCCTTATCCTGCAAAAAAGGAATGACTGCCCGGTTATCAAACATCTCATCAACCGAGACGCGAAACAATTTGGCTAATTTCTTGATATCATTGAAACATGGTACCGAACGGCCGTTCTCATACCCCATATATTCAATAACATCGATTTCCAGATATTCGGCTAAATAATTTTGTGACAGACCGTAATACTTTCTCAAGTCCATCAGTTTCTTAGGAAATGAATTCATAACTATATTATATTAAACTTTTTTTCATAAGCAAATAAAATGAGATCAAGCGGGCCATGAAATAAAGAAAAGACCGACTTTTGCCGGTCTTCCCTCTTTTTTGAGTCTTTGGATTAGCTTAAGCTGTTGAAGTATTTGATAGTTCTTACCATCTGAGTGGTGTAAGAATTCTCGTTATCATACCATGCAACAACCTGTACTTCATAAGTATCATCGCTTACTTTTGTGACCATAGTCTGAGTTGCATCGAAGATTGAACCATGAGTTTCACCGATGATATCAGAAGAAACAACTGGTTCCTCAGTATAACCGTAGCTTGGAGTTTCCTGAGACTTCATGAAAGCGTTGATTACTTCAGGAGTAAGTTCTTTGTCACTCTTAACAACTGCTACTAAGATAGTAGTAGAACCTGTAGGAACAGGAACGCGCTGAGCTGAACCGATCAGCTTGCCAGCTAATTCTGGGATAACTAAACCGATAGCTTTAGCTGCACCGGTAGAGTTAGGAACGATATTAACAGCGGCTGCTCTTGCTCTTCTGAGGTCACCTTTTCTGTGTGGTCCATCAAGAACCATCTGGTCACCGGTATAAGCATGAACAGTAGTCATGATACCTGCCTGAATTGGAGCCAGATCATTTAAAGCTTTAGCCATTGGAGCCAAGCAGTTTGTTGTACAGCTGGCAGCAGAGATAACTGTATCAGTAGGTTTTAAGGTCTTTTCGTTTACACCGAAAACGATTGTAGGAAGGTCATTACCAGCAGGAGCAGAAATAACTACTTTCTTAGCACCGGCCTTGATATGAGCTTCAGCTTTTTCTTTCTTAGTGTAGAAACCTGTACATTCAAGAACAACATCAACACCTAATTCTCCCCAAGGAAGATTAGCTGCATCCGGTTCTTTATAGATCTTGATCTCTTTGCCATCTACTGTGATAGAATCTTCGCCGGCAGAAATTTCATGATCGTATTTCTTCTGGCAAGAATCATACTTAAGCAGATGAGCTAACATCTTAGGTGCTGTTAAATCGTTAATAGCTACTACTTCATAGTTTGGATCAGTGAACATCTGTCTGAATGCAAGACGTCCGATACGACCGAATCCGTTAATTGCAACTTTTACTGTCATATTAAAATAATTTCCTCCTTTATGACTCATATATATTATAAGATTCCTGACATACTTAGTCAATTGTGAAAAATGTGATTTATCATTTCTCATCATAAAATAAAAGGCATTATCGAAACGATAATACCTCAAATTATTCGATATCGGTTATCCCTTCAAACCGCCGCGGGCAACGCCATTGACGATGTATTTCCGGGCAAAAAGGAACAGCACGATCATCGGCAAGACGGTAAAGGTACTGGCCGCCATTTGCAATTTGAAATCGCTGCCGCCTTCGGTCATGAAAGCGTAAAGACCGATCGGCAAAGTTCTGAATCGGTCAGAATTGATCGTCATCAAAGTCCAAAGGAAAGAATTCCAGCACGAAATGGCGTTCAACAGCATTATCGTCACAAGGCTCGGTTTGGCAATCGGTACCATGACCCGCCACAAATACTTCCAGTTTGATGCGCCGTCAATTCTGGCGCTGTAATACAGACTGTCAGGAATTGACAAGAAGAAATTACGCAGAATGTAAGTATAAAAGATCGAAGAAATAAACGGAATGATCAAAACCGGCAAAGTATTGATCAGGCCCATTTTGGTCACGGTTTCATAATTGGTAATGACCAACATTTCAAATGGAACCATCATCAATGACAAAAGGAGCGAGAAAATAAGATCACGGCCCGGGAATTTCAGTCTGGAAAAAGCGAAAGCCCCAAGAATCGTCGTGAAACCGGTTATGACAACGCAGCATAAAGTAACGATTACCGAGTTCATAAAATATTGAATAAACGGCGCCATAGCAAAAGCCTGCTTGAAATTATCCATATTAAACCAGTTGCCGGGAGCCCAAAGCGGCGGATAAGTATTAAATTCAGCCGGAGTTTTAAGAGCGCTGATCAGCATCCAGTAAAACGGAAACATCATAATAACGGCACCCAGGATCAAAAAGAAATATACCAACAGTTTTTTAAAACTGAATCTAAAGTGTTTCTTTCGCATATTCCCCTCCTAATAATATTTCCAGCGTTTTTGAATCTGCAGCTGTGCCATCGTAAACACAAAGATAATCAAAAAGAGAATGATTGAGGCAGCAGCCGCCTTACCTAAATTCCATTTGAGATAGAATTGATCATAGATGTAATAGACGACCGTGTAAAGATTGCTGGCGATACCCGGACGACCGTTGAATAACGGGAACAGTTCGCCGTATACTTTTGAAGCGGAGATTGTATTTACGACGCAGGTCAAACCAATTGTCGGTGCTAAAAGCGGCACGGTAATTCTGAAAAACATCTTGATCGACGAAGCGCCGTCAACTCTGGCCGCCGTATAATATAAAGGATCGATATTCTGTAATCCCGAAAGCAATAAGATCGTCGTAAACGGCAGCATGTTCCATATACCGAAAATGATCAAAGTATATATATTCATATTCGGGTCTATTATCCATTCAAAAGGACCAATTCCGAAAATACCCAGCAGGAAGTTGATAACTCCGATCTGACCGTTGAACATCAATTTCCAGACAAGACCGATTGCCGTCGCTGAAGTAACCAAAGGCAAGAAATATGCCGTATGGAATATGGCAATGCCCTTGATCTTCTGATTGAGCAGATTGGCAAATAACAGCGAAATCATCGTGGAGATCGGGACTACTGTGATGATATAGACCGCTGTATTTTTGATTCCGTTGATAAAATACGGATCCGACAATACTTTGGAATAATTCTCAAAACCAATAGCCGTATATGCGCCAGTTAATAAACGATAACCTTCTTTAAAAGATATCAAAACGACATTGATTACCGGATAAAGAGTAAACACCAGAATACCGATAAAAAACGGCAGCAGATAAAGAAACGGTTCCCAGGAACGATTAAAACGTCCTGACATGTTTTTCGTCTTATTCATCGACCCGATCCTCGGTGTCCTGATCAAACAGGAATACACCTTTGCTCTTGAGTTTAAAACCAGCAGTATCACCAGCTTTATGACTAAAGTCGCTGGAGAGGTAAACGCGAAGTTCGCCGCTGCCGACCTTTAAGATTGCCAGCTCTTCTTTACCCATTGTATAGCGTTCTTTAATCACCGCTGTGAAATCTGGATCCTGATCATTAAGCGCCACGCTTTCCGCCCGGATCCCTAAAACGATCTTTTCACCTTCTTTTGCTTGTTTGATATCGACCCTGATCGAAGCGCTGTCGTCGCTGAGCACGAATCTGCCGTCTTTGATCTTGCCGACAAGGTTATTTATCGGCGGATTGCCTAAGAAGTTGGCCACGAACAAATTATTCGGCTCATCATATAAACGCTGTGGTTTATCGACCTGTTTTAAGAAACCGTCGCGCATCAAAACAATCTTATCCGAGATCGACATCGCCTCTTCCTGATCGTGAGTTACAAAGATTGTCGTAACTTTCGTCTCCTGCTGAATCCGACGGATCTCTTCGCGCATTTCTAAACGCAAACGAGCATCAAGATTTGATAATGGCTCATCCAGCAATAATAGACGCGGATTCTTGATAAGCGCTCGGGCAATGGCGACCCGCTGCTGTTGTCCGCCAGACAGTTCTTTCGGTTTACGATCAAGATACTGTTCGATCTTAACCAGTCTGGCCATCTCTTTCGCTTTCTCAATCCGTTCGTTTTTTGGTACTTTCTGAATCTCCAAAGGGAAACAAATGTTGTCCAAAACCGACATGTGCGGATACAAGGCATAATTTTGGAATACCAGTCCAACCCCTCTTTTTTGCGGCGGCAGGTTAGTGACGTCCTCATCATCAAAATATATCGTTCCTTCGGTAACCGGCAATATCCCCGACAGCATATTGAGCATGGTTGATTTGCCGCACCCTGAAGGTCCCAGAAGGGCAGTCAGTGTCCCCTCTTCAAAAATCATTGAAAAATTATTGACGGCAATTACATCGTCAAACTTCTTAACAATTCCATCTAGTTTTATCTGCATACTCTTCTCCTAACAATATAATTATACATAAGTAGATAACTTAGGTGTAATAATTTAAAGCAAACTTTTTAAAAATGTATTTTAAACAACATTCATTTATTGCCGAAAATAATAAAAGAGATCCGGAAGCATCCCCCGGATCTCTTAAATCAATATTATCTTTTAACTATTCACCCTGTAAAGCAGCGTTACATGCCGTTTCAGCATCAGCTACGGCCGTAGCTGCGTCTTTGACACCGGTTGCGGCTTCAGTGAACATCTTCTGTACTTCTTCACGCACAGTTGCGACACCAGGAATAGCTGGGAATGAACCGGCGTTTTCCGGTCTTAAAGCATTTAAGGCATCGTTATCAGCAACATGCTGTTTGTAAACTTCCTGTTCTCTGGTTGCAGCATACGGCGAAGCATAGTTAGCAACTTTACAGAACTCAGCATTTACTTCCGGTGAAGCGAAATACTTAACAAATTCAAAGGCAGCCTTTTCGGTAGCTTCATCGCTTGCGAAGATGATAGCACCACGGTTCCAGGCTGGGGTCCATTCAACTTCGCCGCCCTGAGGAAGCGGAGCAACAGCCCAGTTTTCCAGCTCTAAGTAAGGAACACCGGCAACTGAACCGATATAAGAAGCTAAAACACCGCTGTTGAAGTCATTAGAGAAGTATTCCTGGGTTGGAGTGACCATGTATAACTTGTCTTCAACCCCTCTTTGGAACCATTCGACCTGTTCAATGACTTCCGGAGTATTGAAAGTAACAGTCTTGTTTTCGGCATCGACCAATGCATTACCGGTCTGAGAGATCAAAGTCTGACCGCCGTCAGTCAGAGAATCAAAAGCGAAACCGTATTTATCAGGATAAGCTTCCTTGATTGCTCTTGAATTCTCTTCAAGTTCAGCCCAAGTAGTAGGAGCCTTCAAACCCAATTCATCATAAAGGTCGGCATTGTAGAAGAATACCGGACCGGATGTGATAAGCGGGAAGATATGCATCTTGCCATCGCTGAAGCTGTTAGCTTCATCCCATGCACCGGCATCGACCGTACTCTGGTAATCGGCAATACCAATTTCCGGATCGTTGATATAAGCAGTAAGATCAGCAACCAAATTATCATTGACATAGTTAGCTGCTTCCGTAGCGTAATGGATGATGATATCCGGACCATTACCTGCTCTGACTGCATTCATGACCTTGGATTCAAAATCCTGTCCCGGCTGGGTCTCAACAACTACTTCGATATTCTCGTGTTCGGCATTGAAATCAGCTACTGCCTGATCGATGAATTTCTGTTGATCTTTGGTATAAGAATGCCAAATAACAACTTGAGTCTTTTCGCCGTCACCGGCCTGAGAATTGTTGGAGCAAGCAGCAAGTCCCAAAACCAT
>CASFYR010000017.1 GCA_949298975.1 uncultured Bacillota bacterium
ACCTCGCCGATCAGACTGCAGGGTGTATTTGTAACGGATGGCGAAATTAAGAAAGTTACTGATTTTGTTAAAGCTCAGGCCAAACCGGAATATGATGATACATATTTTGAGTTCCAGAACATCAACAACACCAGCACTACTGCAAGTGCGATCAGAGATAAGGACAATCTTTATGATGAAGTAAAAGAATATGTCATCGATGTGCAAAAGGCTTCAACTTCGCTCTTACAGCGCCGTTTTGGCATTGGTTATAATCGGGCTGCCGGATTGATCGACGCTTTGGAAGAGAATGGCGTCATTGGACCGGCCAACGGATCAAAACCGCGTGAAGTGTTTATCAAACGGGAAGACGATATTTCTGAATAAACTTTCATTTTTATGTTTTAGTTATCACCGGATTTTTCATGATCCGGTTTTTTATTGTGAAATAATTGTGAAATTTTATTGAATTAATCATTACCATCAACTAGAATATAAGTATAAGGAAACTTATAGAAAAAGGAGAGAAAATGAAAAGAATTCTAAAATTAATTCTCGTTGCTGCGTTAGCATTGGGCTTAGTTGCTTGCTCGAACAGCAGTGACAACACTGGCGGTGACAGCAAGGAATGTACAATTACCATCGGTCTTGTTACGGATACCGGCGGTGTTGATGACAAATCCTTTAATCAGTCGGCTTGGGAAGGCTTACAGAAGTATGCCAAAGAGGTCGGCGGAGAAGATTGCGTCAAGTACTTACAGTCTAATTCTGACGCTGACTATGTACCTAACTTATCACAGTTTGGTGATAATGGAACTGATTTGATCGTTGCGGTTGGTTATTTATTTAATGACGCAATCAAACAGGTGGCGCCAAACTACCCGGATTCTAAATTCTTAGTTATCGATACGACTTCTGATCTTGAAAATGTAGCTTCAGCTGTTTATTCCGCTGAACAGGGTTCATTCTTGGTCGGTGTTGCTGCCGGTCTTAGAGCTAAAGAAGACGGTTCTAATATCGTTGGCTTTATCGGTGGTCAGGATTCTGAATTGATTCAGGCTTTCCAGGCCGGCTATGAACAGGGTGTTTTAGCGGTCAATCCGGAAGCCAAGATCTATGTTGACTATGCCGATAGTTTCTCTGACGAGACTAAAGGCCAGTCATTAGCTCAGAAACAGTATGATTTAGGCGCTACCATCATTTATCATGCAGCCGGCAATGTCGGAAACGGTGTAATCAAAGAGGCTAAAGAGCGTGGTGGCGTTTGGGTCATCGGTGTTGACAGAGACCAGTATGAAGACGGCATGAAGGATGATGGAACTTCGGTAATCCTCACTTCAATGTTAAAACGGGTTGATACTGCTACTTACAATACTGCTAAAGCATTGCATGACGGCAATTTCACTGCTGAAGTCACCACTTATACTTTGGATATGGATGGTGTCGGTGCGGAAATCAGTGAAGGACGCAATTTGACGGCCGATGAAATCGAAACCATCAAGAGCTATGTCGATCAGATCGTTAACGGCGATATCGTTGTATCTGCAGAACCAACTATCGCTAACGGTTCTTCTAACTAATCAGATCATAGATCATAGTCGATTTTAAGCGATGTCAGGATTGGCATCGCTTTTTTGATAAAGATCATTTTGTTTGTGAAAATAAATCATTTATAAACTAATAGAATATGAAAGCGCAAACATGTTATAATTGAGGAAATAGGATAGGAGGAACCCGATGGACTACGCTATTGAAATGCTCCATATTACCAAAAAGTTCCCGGGAATCATTGCCAATGACGATGTGACCATCCAGGTCAAAAAAGGCTCTATTCATGCTCTGCTGGGAGAAAACGGGGCCGGTAAATCGACCTTGATGTCGATTCTTTTTGGGATGTATCAACCAAATGAGGGCGAGATATTTGTAAATGGCGAAAAAGTAATAATTGACGATCCGAATGTAGCTAATCGTTTAGGGATCGGAATGGTGCACCAGCACTTTAAACTGGTCGATATTTTTACTGTTACCGAAAATATCGTTTTGGGTTGCGAAGACAAGACCAAATATGGAACGATCAGCTATCGCAACGCTTCTAAAAAAATAAAGGAATTAGGTGATTCGTACGGCCTGCACGTCGATCCGGACGCTAAGATCGAAGATATAAGCGTCGGGATGCAGCAAAGAGTTGAGATTTTAAAGATGCTTTACCGTGATGCCGATATTTTGATCTTTGATGAGCCGACAGCGGTTTTAACCCCGCAAGAGATCGACGAACTGATGCTGATCATGGAAAATTTGCGTAAAGAAGGCAAGACCATCATTTTGATCACTCATAAATTAAAAGAGATCAAGCATGTCGCCGATGTCTGCACGGTCTTAAGAAAAGGCAGAGTTGTTGCAACGGTCGATGTCAAAGCGACCAGCGAACATGAAATGGCTAAACTGATGGTTGGCCGCGATGTTGATTTTAAGGTTGACAAGAAAGAATTAACCCCAGGGAAAACGGTATTAAAGGTCGATCATTTATCGGTAAAGAATAACCGCGGTCTAATGGCGGTCAAAGATCTTTCTTTGGAAGTAAAAGAAGGAGAGATATTGGGAATAGCCGGTATTGACGGCAACGGTCAGACCGAACTGGTCTATGCTCTGAGCGGTCTTAGTAAACCAGAGAGCGGCTCGATTTATTTCAATGATCAGGATGTTACCCATTACTCGGTAAAAAAGCGTTACGATAACGGTATGGCCTATGTACCGGAAGACCGGCATAAACATGGGCTGATTCTGGATTTTAAGCTTAAAGAAAATTACATCGTTCATGATTACAATCATGAACCGTTTGCGCACCGTGGTATTTTAAATCAAACGGAGATTGATAAATATGCGGTGAGACTGACCGAGGAATTTGATGTCCGTTCCGGTCAGGGCATTGAAACTTTGACCCGTTCGATGTCCGGCGGCAATCAGCAAAAAGCGATCATCGCCCGGGAGATTGACCGTTCCAGCAATCTTCTGATCGTCGTTCAGCCAACGCGGGGACTGGATGTCGGTGCTATTGAATACATTCATCGGCGGATTGTCGATGAGAGGAATAAAGGACGGGCAGTATTGCTGGTATCGTTTGAACTGGATGAGATATTATCGCTTTCCGATAGGATAGCTGTCATGTTTTCAGGCGAGATCACCGGTATTAAAAATGCTAAAGATACCAATGAACATGAACTGGGTATCTTGATGGCCGGCGGCCATGTGGAGGATTGATATGTTTATCAGCAAATATGAAAAAATATTGATTCCTGTTATTGCGATCATTGCCGGTATCATTTTGGGAATGATCATTATCGCTATTTGCGGGCTTAATGTCGGGAATTTGTTTACCGCACTTTTACAAGGGGCGACCGGTATCAAGGCTGGCAGTGGTTTAAATCTGCGTTATCCGGGTGAACTTATTGTTACTTCTATGCCTTTGATCCTGACCGGACTGGCTATCGGCTTTGCTTATCGCTGCGGTATGTTTAATATCGGCGCTGAAGGCCAGTTTATCATCGGAGGTTTATTCTCTTGCTATTTTGCTATCCTTTGTCCTATGCCATCGCCTTTTGGGGTTATTTTAGCTTTAATTATCGGCGGCATCGGCGGAGCTTTATGGGCTTTCTTACCGGGTCTTTTGAAGGTTAAATTCAATATCTCGGAAGTGGTTACCGGTATCATGCTCAATTATACCGCCCTTTATTCATCGAATTATTTTATCAAGATCTTGCCGGGCAGTTCAGCCACCAGGACAGTCGATATTCCTGACAGCATGAACCTTACCAGCGACTTCTTATCCTCAATAACGAATAATTCCCGTTTGCATTGGGGTTTCATTGTGGTTATAATCGCAGCTGTTGCCTATTGGTTTATTATTGAAAAGACCAGTTTTGGCTTTTCGTTAAGGGCGACCGGTTTTAACAAGGAAGGGGCTCGTTATGCTGGGATCAAAGATGGTCAAAGTACGGTCATTTCAATTATGATTTCCGGCTTTTTGGCTGGATTGGCCGGAGCGTTAGTGGTTCTGGGAACTTTTGCCTACGGCCGGGTTTTATCGGCAATGGAGAATTATGGTTTCGATGGAATCGCTGTAGCGCTTGTCGGCGGCTGCAATGCGATCGGTATCGTTTTAGCCGGTATCCTGTTTGGACTATTAAAGGTAGCCGAAACGATTTTGCAGACTTCCGGTATACCACGGGAAATTGCCCAGATCGTCTCAAGCTCGATCATCTTCTTCGTAGCCATTCAATATGCGATCAAATTTTTATTGGATAAATTAAACAATAAATTATCCGGATCAAAAAATACTAAAACCAAAAAGAAAGGAGAGGCGGCTTAATGGATATCATCGTTTCAATGTTTCCATCAGCTATGATGATTGCAGCTCCGATCATTATCGCTGCACTGGGCGGTTTGTTTGCCGAGCGTTCCGGTGTTATCAATATCGCAATCGAAGGTATCATGACGGTTGGTGCTTTTGTGGCAGCCACGGTTTGTGTCTTATTGGAAAGCAATCCGTCACTAGGTGCTTATGCCGGGTGGATCGGGGTTTTGGCCGCCATGATTGCCGGTTGTGTCTATTCGATCCTGCTGGCTGTTTCGGCCATTAATTTCAAAGCTGATCAAACTATTGCCGGTACGGCTTTAAATCTGCTTTCGACCGGGCTTTGTGTTTTCTTATGTCAGATTATCTTCGATCAGCAGCGAACCCAAAGTTTCTCCCGTGGAATTTCACAAATTAAAGATGTACCGATTTTAAGTGACATTCCGATTATCGGCGATATGTTGTTTTCCGGCATTTATCCAACGATCTATGTTGCGATCATTCTGGTTGTCTTCGTTTATTTTTTAGTCTATCGGACAGCTTTTGGTTTAAGACTTAGATCCTGCGGCGAAAACCCGCATGCTTCCGCTTCGGCTGGTATCGATGTCATCAGGATGCGCTGGATCGGTGTATTGATTTCCGGTTTGTTTGCCGGTATGGCTGGCGGCATGATGGTCTTGACCAGTTCAGTTCAGTTTGCTGCTTCGTCGATCCATGGTGTTGGTTTTATTGCGATTGCAGCACTGATTTTCGGCAAATGGAATCCATGGGGAGTTTTGGGAGCAGGAATCTTCTTTGGTTTCTCTTCTGCTTTAGGAACCAGAGCTTCACTTATCCCGCTTCTTAACATGATCCCATCAGAGTTTTACAGTTGTATTCCTTATGTCTTGACTATCGTTGCCCTTGTTGTTTTTTCGGGCAAATCGGTCGCACCTAAGGCAGAGGGCCAGATATACGACGCCGGTAAAAGATGATATAATAACTTCAGGTATCAAACCTGAAGTTTTTTATAAGGAGGTTATTAATGAATTTGGCTCGTAATGTTGATTTAAAAATTACTAAAACTGATAAATTTAAAGATATTACAGTTCATTTTGATTTCCATTTGCCTTATGTTGAAGACGATTATCTGGCCTATTATGTTTTAAGTGATCTTTTAGGTGAATACAGCGATCGCTATCCTGATAAATTATCGATGACAAAGCGTAAAGATCTTTTGTATGGTGCTAAAGTAGAGGGCAATGCGGAAGTTTTTCGCAATACTTTGCATTTTTCTTTGGTTTATCACTTTCTGGATCCGTCGTTTATAACCGATATCACTTTTAAAGACGATATTGCTTTTATTGAAGAAACGCTTTTTCATCCGTCATTCAGTCCTAAGATTATTGAAGAAATAAAACTGAATTATCAAGACCGAGTTATCCGTTATCTTGATAAACCGGGCAACCTTCTTAATGAAAGGACAAAGGAAGAGTTGGCAAAAGATCATCGTCTGTTTCACGATCAATGTGGTGATAAAAGGTACTTATTGGCTAAAACCGATCTTATCAAAGTTCAAAAAGCCTATGAACATCTGCTGAATGATGCTAAAATCGGTATCTACGTTTTGGGAAATGTTACTGAAGCAGATTTTATGGATTTGAAGGAGTGGGGTTTATCTGCCAGAGATGATATTCTGTTTGATCTATCACCGGTCAGATTAAAAGAACACGGTTACGTTGAATACCAAAAGGATATATCTCAGGCTTATTTACGGATTGTTTATAATTGTGACACCCAAAGCGACCCGGCCAATTATTTTAAGCGACTGGTAGCCAATACTATTCTTGGCAGCGGCCCAAGCTCCCGGCTGTTTAAGATTGTCAGAGAAGAAAACAGTCTTTGCTACAGCATATACTCGCTGATAAAGCGCAGCGAGGGGCTGGCTGAGATCGTTGCAGCTGCTTCGTATGTTCATATTGCCAAAATGTGTTCGCTGATTGATAAGATCATAACTGATCTTGGGGATAAAGGCCCAAAAGAGGAAGAACTGATGGTGGCAAAAACCTATTTGATCAACGCCCTAAATGCCAATGACGATACTGCCAAGAATATCATCGACCATTTAATAGCCAATGATATTTATCAGACAGATCTGACGCTTCATGATTATATTGAGTTTATCAAACAGGTTACATGGGATGATGTTAAAGGCATTGTTTCTGCATATCGCAAAAAGGGGACATTTGTCTTAAGAGGTTTGGATGATGAAAAGAATAGATAAAGAATTATTCAAAGAAACATATTATTTTGAAGAACTGACCAACGGTTTAAAAGTGTATATCAACCATAAGCAAGGATACAATACCACTACTGCGGCATTGGGAACACCTTTCGGCGCTTTGGATATCCATGCCAGCGACGGAGAAAAGCGTTACGATTTTAATCCGGGTATCGCTCATTTTATTGAACATAAACTTTTTGAAGATCCTGAAGGCGATGTGCTGGATCAATTTGCCAAAATGGGAGCTTATGTCAATGCAATGACTTCTTATAGTGAAACGGTCTATTACTTTACCCTGACCGGCAAAAAGCATTTAAATGAATGTCTTGATCTGCTTTTGGATTTTACGCAAAGACTGACAATTGACGAGGAGTCAGTGGCCAAGGAAAAGCCGATCATTATTGAAGAAGTCAAGATGTATGAACAAATGCCCGATGCTCGTTTGATCGATGAAACTTATAAGTGTCTTTACCATAATTATCCGCTGATCTATGATATTGGTGGTGATGAAGCAAGCGTGAAGGCCATCTCACTTGATGAACTGAATCAATGCTATAAGCTCAACTATCATCCATCCAACATGATTTTATGTATTACAACCTTTGAAGATCCCGATAAGATAATGAACATCATTAAAAGCAATCAAAACCGAAAATCTTTTTCCAAGATCAAACCGGGTAAAACAATTTTTGCTGAAGAACCGCTTAATGTTAAAAAGTCAAAGCATTATCTTGGCATGGATGTCAATTCTCAAAAACATGTATATGCAATTAAATGCAATCATCAAGGAATTGAGCCTTATGAAATCGTAAAGAAAGAAAAAGCGTTGCGTTTTGCCTTGCAGATGCTTTTTTCCAATCTCAATCCCGATTATCAAGGATGGCTTGATGAGGGCTTGATCAATTATTTTTTCGGTTATGATGTCAGTTTTAATCCTGACGCTTCCTATATCATGTTCTATTGTGAAAATAACACTGCCGATAATTTGAAATCATTGGTTGACAAAACTCTGCGCAATGCCCGATTGACCGAGGAAAAGCTCACGCAGTTAAAAAGGCGCTATATCGGCAACTATTTTGCGGAATTTAATGATGTTGAAAACTATACGATCAGTCAGCTGCGTTATCTGCTGGATGATCTTGATATTTATCTGATTTATGATATCGTATCCGGTTTGACGATTAATGATCTTCAAAACGAGATTGATTTGATCGATATGGATAATTATTCTTTGATTACCTTAGGTCCGAAAATGTCCTAAAATACTAAATTGTTCTAATAAATAATGTATATTATCGCCGTTAAATGACAGATTTAATGATTTGCAATAGAATCTATTTTATTCTATCCTTTGATTGCAGGCAAGGGAAGGAGATGAAATGAACAATTTAGTAATAGTCGGAAAATTAATTGCCGAACCAATGATTAAAGAGACTAACAACGGTCTGCAGTTTGCCCAGATGATTCTAGAAGTAGAACGGAATTACCCGAATGCCAAAGGGACAAAAGAAAGTGATCTTTATCAGATCAATCTGTGGAAAGGGTTGGCGGATGAGGCTAAAAATCTGCCAATCGGTAGTTATATTGCGATAAAAGGCCGGCTGCAAGCCAATAATTATCAGCGTGATGATGGTCTATCAGTCTATCGCAACGAGATCGTTGCTGAGAAAGTCAGTTGTCTGAGCTAGCTTAAGTGCTAGCTTTTTATTGTTAAATAGACGGCTTTCTAGTACAATAGTATCGGTGATAAATTATGGGATTTGATACATTACAAGAAAAAATAACTAAATCGTTCCGCAACCTGCAAGGCAAGGGCAAACTGTCGGAAAAGAATATGGAGGATACTCTGCACGAGATCCGTTCAGCGATGCTGGAAGCTGATGTCAATTATGGCGTTACTAAAGATTTTTTAAATCGGGTTAAAGAGGAATCGCTTGGACAGGATGTTATGAATGCGGTTGATCCGGGGCAATTGCTGATCAAGATCGTTCATGACGAATTGATCAAACTTTTAGGCGACGAGGATAATGAGCTCCATTTTAAAGACCATGGTTTAAGCGTTTTTATGCTGGTCGGTCTACAGGGTACCGGTAAAACGACTCATGTGGCCAAGATTGCCAAAGTTTTGAAAACGAAGCAGAATCGTAAGGTTTTAATTATTGCCGGTGATACTATTCGTTTAGCGGCAGTCGAACAGCTGGAAACTCTGGCAGATGAAATAGGTGTCGATCTTTATAAAGATGACTTGAGCAAAAAAGCGGTCGACATTATTAAAGAGGGCGTTGCCTACGCAAAAAATAACGGTTATGATACCGTGCTTATCGATACAGCCGGACGGTTGCATATCGATGAGGAATTAATGCATGAGCTGGCTGAAGTCAAGGCAGCTGTTAAGCCGGATGAGATTCTTTTGACTGTCGATGCTCTGACCGGTCAGGATATCGTAAATGTGGCAAAGAGTTTTCATGACCTGCTGAATATTACCGGCCTGATCGTCACGAAGTTCGATGGTGATTCCAAAGGCGGCGGGGTTTTATCAGTTAAAACCATTACCGGTGTACCGATCAAATTTACCGGCGTCGGGGAAAAAGTCGACGATATCGAAGTTTTCCATCCGGATCGTCTGGCGCAAAGGATTTTGGGCATGGGAGATGTCGTCACCTTTGTTGAAAAAGCCCAGGAACAAATGGATATGAAAGAGGCCGAAAAAAGCGCGGCACGTTTCATGTCGGGTAAATTCACGATGGATGATTTGCTAAAACAGCTGGAAGCCACTCAAAAAATGGGGCCGATCGCTTCTTTGATCAAAATGATCCCGGGCATGTCCGAGGCGGCCAAACAGATTGAAAATACCGATGCTGATAAACAGCTGGTTAAAGTTAAGGCGATGATTCAATCGATGACTAAGGCTGAAAGAGAAGATCCTTCCATCATGCGCAATTCGCATAAACGGCGAATAGCAGCCGGCAGCGGCACGACGATCAACGATGTTAACCGGCTCATCAATCAATATGATCGAATGAAGAAGATGATGAAACAGATGTCATCGCTTAAGGGCGGACCTTTTGGCGGCCTGTTTGGTTAATAAAGAGAGCTATGCTCTCTTTTACTTATGTAAAGTAAAAATACTTGACAGTAATATTAATTGTTGTTATGATACTAGAGGTTAAAAAAGGAGGGAAATAAAATGGCTGTTAAATTAAGATGTTTAAGAATGGGTGCGAAGAAGGCTCCTTTCTACAGAATAGTTGCCGCTGATTCCAGAAGTCCGCGTGATGGACGCAACATTGAAGTAGTTGGTACATATAATCCGACCAAGAATCCGGCAATCATTGATATCGATGAAGAAAAAGCTCTGAAGTGGTTAAACAATGGAGCTATTCCGTCTGATACAGTAAAAAGTATTCTGGCTAAACAGGGTATCATGAAAAAGTTTGCTGATTCTAAAAAGGCTGCTAAATAATGGATATCAATCTGGAAAATGTTCTTTTGAACCTGGTTAGACCAATGTGTAAAGACCAGGATGCCGTAATGGTCAAACAGATGGATTCGATCAATGAAAACGAAGTATTGCTTTATGTTTATGCCCCAAGCGACGATATAGCACGTTTGATCGGCCGACAGGGCAGTATGGCCTCATCGATCCGTCAAATGCTTCAGGTGGCATCCAAAATTGAGAATAAACGAATCAGCATAAAGTTTGAAGCTATTTAAGGGATGAATTAATCCCTTTTTTGTTTTATAATTAAACCATGGATTATGTATTGATAGGAAAGATTGCGACTACTTTTGCCCTTAAAGGGGAAGTAAAAATGGATGTATATACTGATTTTGCTGATGAACGGTTCAAAACCGGTTCTACGGTTTATTTTAAAAAAGGCAAAAGCGAATACACCGCTTTTAAAATTAAACATAAGCGTTATCATCAAGGACGCCTGCTCCTTAGTTTTTGCGGCTTTGAGGACATCAATCTGATCGAACCGTTCAAAGGAACTGAAGTGTATAAAGCTAAGGAAGATATCTTGCCTTTAGCAGCAGGGGAATATTATTTTAATGATTTAAAGGGACTTATGATTTATGCCGATCAGCAGTTAAAAGGTGAAGTGATTACGGTAGAAGAGGGGCCAAAATATAATTTTTTGCGGATCAAAACCACTGATAATAAAGAAGTTTTGATCCCGTTTATTCCCGTCTTTATTAAAGACGTAGATCTAAAAGCCGGCCGAATTGATATTAATACGATCGAGGGCTTGCTATGAAATTCACTGTTTTGACAATGCTTCCCGATTTGGTAAAAGAATACTTTGAACATTCGGTGATCAAAAAAGCCAAGGATCGCGGCGCCTTTAAGATAGAAGTGGTGAACATCCGTGATTTCAGTCAAAATAAACACCGTCATGTCGATGACAGCCCTTATGGCGGCGGAGCAGGCATGCTTTTGCAGATCGACCCATTGTTGCGGGCTTTGGAACATGTTAAAAAACCGGATTCCCATGTACTATTAACATCCCCGAAAGCCCATCCGTTCAATCAGAAAAAAGCTGCCGAACTGGCACAAAAAGATCATTTGGTCTTTATTTGTGGCCATTATGAAGGGGTCGATGCCCGGATTGAAAAGTATGTTGATGAAAACATTTCGATCGGCGATTATATTATGACCGGCGGTGAGCTGGCTTCCTTGGTAGTTATTGACGCTGTCAGCCGTTTGCTTGATAATTCGATAAATCGGGAATCGCTTAAAGAAGAGTCTTTTGATAACCATTTACTGGAGTACCCGCAGTATTCCAGACCCAGCGTTTACCGGGGGATGAAAGTACCTGAAGTGCTTTTAAGCGGCAATCATCAAATGATCAAGCGTTGGCGGACGAAAATGGCTTTGTTAGAAACATTGAAATACCGTAAAGATCTTTTGCACGAACATCGCTTTACCCAAGATGAGATTGATTTGCTGCATGAATTGTATCAGGAATTGAAAGATGGTTTAATCAATATTTGAATTTAAAAAAGGTTTGCCTTATATGATCGTTTATGATATCATATTAAAGCACATTGCAGTATTGTTCCGCTGGGCTTGACTTATGAGCAATATCTATATACATGTAAAGGAGAAAGAAATGAACTTAAATTTAGTTGAAGAGATCACTAAATCGCAGCTCAAAACCGATCGTCCTGATGTACGTCCCGGTTATACTGTGCGTGTCGATGTAAGGATCCAAGAAGGAAACAAATCGCGTATTCAGGCGTTTGAAGGTCTTGTCATCAGAGTGAAAGGCCATGGTATTGGTGAAACTTTTACCGTCAGAAAGATTTCTTCCGGTGTTGGTGTAGAGAGAACATTCCCGCTCAATTCACCGCTTGTTGAAAATATTGCGGTATTGAGAAAAGGTAAAGTCAGAAGAGCTCGTCTTTATTATCTCAGAGGTCGTTCTGGCAAATCAGCTCGTATCAAAGAGATTCGCTAAGATTAAAACCACTTATGTGGTTTTTCTTTTTTGATGAAGGTATAATGTTGTTATGAAAAAGAATAGTTTTTTTGTCGAATTGTTAAAGACAATAGTAACCAGCGTTGTCATTGTTTTGGTCATCTATCTTTTTGTCGGTATCCCAGTAACGATCAAAGGCAGTTCCATGTATCCGGAACTTAAAAATGATGAATTTGGTTTTGGCGGAAAATTCACTTTGTGGTTCGGGATCGACCGTTATGATGTGGTTGTCATTGAATCAGATAAGACTGACGATAAAATTGTAAAACGGATAATCGGTTTGCCGGGCGAAACTTTGACTTTTGACGGTGATAAGATTTATGTTGACGGTGAATTGTTGGATGATCCATACGCTTATTATGAATATTACAGCGATCTTGATTATGATGATAAAGTTGTGGTGCTGGGTGAAGACGAATATTTTGTTTTAGGGGATAACCGCAATGTCTCCAAGGACTCCCGAGCCTATGAAGATCCGGCTTTTTCCAAAGACGAGATCATTGCCAAGGATATTTTGGTTTTATTCCCTTTCAGTGAATTGGGTTTGAAATGATGCTGAAGACTAAAACTGCTCTAAGAGATGAAATTGAAACGATAACAGCAAAGCACTGGCACAAGCTTTTGATCGCCGATGAATGGTTAACGGGGGTTGCTGTTGAGCTTTTCATTGAGAAAGTCAGCCAGCCGAAAAACATCAAACGTAAACAACAAAGGATCGTGATAGCTGATGATGGATATTGCTGGCTGCAAATAATCCCATCAAGCAAGCATTGGTGGCTGACGGCAATATTTGATAATAATAACAAATTGGTCGAATGTTATTTTGATATTACATATCGTAACGATTCGGTTAATCTTTCCTTTGTTGATCTGTTTTTAGATGTTGTATATACTTCGGATAAAAAGATTATTCTATTGGATCAAAACGAGCTGGAAGCAGCTTTAAAAGACGGCAGCATTGACCGCAATATTTATGATATTGCCCTGGATGCGGCTAATGATCTGATATCTGATTTAAATAAAACCGACGATTTTATCCACCGGATCTGGCAATACCACAGTTTGTTTTCGGAGGTAGGCGATGGTAAATGAATTATCACTTGAACACTTGATTTTGCGTAAGGCCAAAATGAGCGATCTTGATCTTATTTGGCATAATGTCTGGCAAGATGAAGGATTGAATGAACTGATGTTTTGGCAGACGACCAAAACCCTCAACGAGGCAAAGGACAGACTGAGACGGACGATTGAATATCAAAGCAATCATTATGCGTATTTTGTCTGTCTTAAATCAAATGATGAACCAATCGGTTTTGCCGGAGTTATCGAAGTGAGCGATAAAGTGTACGAAGATAGCGGAATATGCATTGCTCAAAGATATCAGGGTCTGGGTTATGGCAAAGAAGTGGTAGAAGGGTTAAAAATGCTGATATTTGACAGACTTAAAGGCGATCGCTTCCTATATAGCTGTTTCAGGGAGAATAAAATCTCGGCTAATCTTTGCCGTTCTTTGGGTTTTACCTACTTGAAATCCAAGGTTATGGTTCGACCGCGTGATCAAAAGGAGTTTATCACGGATTATTATTACTTTGACCGTGGTATGTTTGACAGAAAATATATCAAAAACTGCAGACTTTGACTGGTGGGAGGTGAAAATTAATGACAAAAGAAGAAAAGAAACCAGCATCTACCAGGATAAACTGGTATCCCGGTCACATGCAGAAAGCTAAAATTCAGATTCAGGAATCGTTAAAAATGGTGGATATAGTTGTTGAGATCCGCGATGCCCGGATTCCTTTCAGCAGTGAAAATCCTTTATTAAGAGATATTATCGCTCAAAAACCGCGACTCATCGTGCTCAACAAAAAGGATATGGCTGATGCTAAACGGACGGATGAATGGCTGGAACATTTGCGAAATGCTAACGATCAGGCTGTTGCGATCGATGCGGTAAACGACAATTTGAAACAAATCATCCCGCCGATCATCAAAGATATCCTGAAGGCTAAAATAGCCAAAGCACAAGCCAGAGGCATCCGAAAGAAAATGCTAAGAGCGATGGTTGTCGGTATTCCCAATGTTGGAAAATCGACTTTCATTAATGGTGTGGTCAAAAAGAAGGTGGCTAAATCAGAAAACCGTCCCGGAGTAACTAAAAGTCTGCAATGGATCAAGATCCACGAAGATATCGAATTGCTGGATACCCCGGGGGTCTTATGGCCGCGTTTTGCCGATGAACTTGTGGCGGTAAATTTAGCCCTTATCGGGTCGCTCAACGATCAGGTTGTCGATAAGAAAATGTTAATCAAGCAGGCTTTATTTCATTTGTATAATTTCTATCCGGACAAGCTCACCATGCGCTACGGCATTTCTTTTGATCGTTTTGATTTTGAAACCATGATTGAAGCGATTGCCGCTAATAAGAATTTTCTTCTTAAGGACAGTAAGAAGGATATTAATAAAGCAATTGATTTTATTTTGACCGATATCCGCAATAATCGAATCGAAAATGTAACCTGGGAGTTTTGGCATGAGCCGTACCAGCAATGAATACGAGAATAAGTTCTGGCCTAAAAATCAGCTGATATTAGGTATTGATGAAGCCGGTCGCGGGCCGATCTGCGGACCGCTGGTCGTGGCCGGATGCATTTTACCGGTCGGCTATGATACCGATTTGATTTATGATTCCAAAAAGTTATCGGCTAAAAAACGGCACGAAGCCTGTCTTATGATCAAAAAAGATGCGCTTTATTTTGATGTCCAGATCGTATCAAATAAGAGAATCGATGAATTAAACATTTATCAGGCTACAAAAAAGGCCATGACAAAAATTGCTCAAAGAGCTGCATGCAACATCGTTATTACTGATGCTATGCCGCTTGATCTGAATAAAACGGTATTTCCCTTGGTTAAGGGAGATATGAAAAGTATCAATGTCGCAGCGGCCAGCATTATAGCCAAAGAGATCAGAGATAAAATCATGCTGATGTATGACCGGTTATATCCGGAATATGAATTGGCCAAACATAAAGGATATCCGACTAAACGTCATTTAGAATTACTGGGGCAATATGGTTTGCAAGACTTTTACCGTTTGTCTTACGGGCCCTGTAAAACACTTTCCGATCTTACTCTTTTTTAGGATTTGGGTTTTATTGGGTATATAAGAAGATGTGCAGTTAAACAGATACCATTTGATCGCTCTGGCAATCAAGTATCAGGGCGAATACGGCCGGATCGCAAAAGCCATAAAAACCCGGGAGGTTATTGAAGAATATGTTTGTTCAAACGCAATCACCATTCTTGATCCTGATTACCCTCTAAAGTTCCATCAGTTGGAAGAGCCGCCTTTTGTCCTTTTCTATCATGGCCGCAAGGAATTGCTGAATGATGATCCTGCCGCGGTAATCGGTTCACGCAATCCCTGTTTTTATGCTGTCAAGGCGACTGAAGAGTTATGTCAGGCTTTAAAGAAACGTCATACGATCGTTTCCGGAATGGCAAAGGGAATTGACGCCACAGCGCATAAAGCGGCCTTGGACAGGACTGTTGGGGTTCTGGGATGCGGAATTGATTATATTTATCCGGCGATCAATCAAAAACTATTTACAGAAGTAAAGAAAAATGGTTTACTAATTTCGGAATATCCCGGATTTATTAAACCCTATGCTTATCATTTTCCTTTTCGTAATCGTTTGATTGCGGCTCTTTGCGATAAACTGTTCGTAATGGAAGGAAAGTTTAAAAGCGGAACGATGACGACTGTTGAAGCCGGCCTGCAACTTGGCAAAGAGATATATGTCCTGCCGTTTGACCTGTATGCTGATTTGGCTAATAATACACTGATCGCCGAAGGGGCTGTTCCGATCGATCGCAGCAGTTTTTTTGAATATTAAAATTGTTTTTTCGATCAATTTATGCTTATATATATAAAGTATTTGAGGTGAAAATAAATGAAGAATTTAGTGATTGTTGAATCACCGTCTAAATCAAAAACGATTGAAAAATATTTAGGCAAGGATTATAAGGTACTTTCGTCCAAAGGCCATATTCGCGACTTGGCAACCAAAGGCAAAGGCGGTTTGGGTGTTGATGTCGATAATAATTTTGAAGCAACCTATGTGATTGATAAAGAAAAGAAAAAGTTGGTCAGCGATCTGAAGAAAGCGGCCAAGGAAGCGGATAATGTTTATCTCGCGACCGACCCGGACCGTGAGGGGGAGGCCATTTCCTGGCATCTGGCCAATGTATTGAATCTTGACCTTGACAAGGAAGATCGAATCGTATTTAACGAAATAACTAAAAAGGCGGTTTTGAATGCTTTAGATAATCCGCGAACGATAGATATGGATCTGGTACGTTCACAAGAGACCAGAAGAATTTTAGACCGCATTATCGGTTTTAAACTATCAAAACTATTGCAGGTTAAGATCAAGTCAAAATCAGCCGGACGGGTTCAGTCGATTGCGTTGCGCATGATTTGTGATCGGGAAAAGGAGATCGCTGCTTTTGTTCCGGAAGAATACTGGACACTGACAGCTGATTTTGTTAAAGACGATATTTCCTTTAAGGCGGATCTGACTAAAATAAAGGGCAAAAAAGCCAAGATTGAAAACGAAGTACAAGCTAAAGAATTATATGATCAGACAATTGATCCTTTTATCGTAAACAAAGTTACTAAAAGCGTGAAAAAGCGCGCCCCTCGTTTGCCTTTTATCACTTCGACTTTACAGCAGGAAGCCTCGGCTAAACTGGGCTTTGGCGCAAAAAAGACGATGATGCTTGCCCAAATGCTTTATGAGGGTATTGATATCGGCAGCGAAACCCAAGGTTTGATCACATACATGCGTACTGATTCAACCAGATTATCGGATGAGTTTGTAACCAACGCCAAACATTTGATTGAGGAAAATTACGGAAAAAAATATGTCGGTTTTTACCGTGTAAAAAACGATGAGAATTCGCAAGACGCCCATGAAGCGATCAGACCGACCTCATTAGCCAATACCCCGGAAAAGGTCAAGAATTATCTGACTTCAGACCAGTACAGGCTATATAAATTTATTTATACAAGAGCTCTGGCTTCCCTTATGGCTGACGCTCAGAATGAAGCTACGGTATATGAACTTGTTACCAACGGTCTGACGTATACCGCCAATGGCAGCGTTTTAGTCTTTGACGGTTTCTTAAAACTGTACAAAGAGTACGACAACAGCAAAGATTCATTATTACCGATCTTAAGTGAAGGGGATCAAATCAGCAAGTCAGCTTTACATATGGAGCAGCACTTTACCGAAGCGCCTTCCCGATATACTGAAGCACGTTTGATTAAGGCACTGGAAGAAGAGGG
>CASFYR010000018.1 GCA_949298975.1 uncultured Bacillota bacterium
ATAACACAGCCAATAGGCACTTCATCTTCACTAAAAGCTTTTTCAGCTTCATCTAACGCCGCTTGCATATAAAGTTCTTTATCCATAATTCTAAAATAAAAGGCACACACAGATAGAGGGTCGTATGGCTGCTTCCTTCCGGACCTGACCAAATTAGATCATACCTGTTGTACCTCTACTAATTTAACATATATCTGATTATTTTTCAAATATTGCACGATCAATTGCAGTAAAATCTTCAACGATCTCAATCATGTTGTCTTCTTTCTTAAATATATGTTTGGGGTCAATCATAATCACTTCGTTGATCCCGGCTGAAACGGCACTTCTGTACCCGATCAGCGAATCTTCGATAGCGACCGCTTCTTTCGGATCGATACCGATATTTTGGCAGGCTTTATCATACATCTCTTTCTTGCTGCCTAATATGCCGTCATCATAAGCGACCAGTTCCCTTTTAAACCATTTGCCTAAATTAAAATCACTAAAGAAGAAATCGACGTTTTCCTTAATGGAAGCACTGGCTAAATTTATTTTTGCGTTATTAGCTTTCAGATAATCCATCAGTTCCGGCGCTCCTTTGGTTAATACACAAAGTTGATTATCCCGACAATAATCACGATACATCTTTTCTTTCAATAATGACAATTTCTCGTTTTCGCTTGCTGATGGTTTCTTCTTACCGTTTAATTCATAGTAATAATCAATAATTACACAGTTATGTAAACCCTTGATCCTCTCATATATCTCCGGATAAGGAACGCCGGTGGGGAAAAGCTTGTCATACAATTCCTGCCAGATCATTAAATGGATGGCACTATCCTGAAATAAAGTGCCGTTGAAATCAAAAATTACTGGTTTCATTTATGCTCCTGTTTTGTTTCACGTGAAACAATGATGCCGAAATGTTTCATGTGAAACATTTATTTTCCAATAACTTCCTTATTTCCCATATATGGCCGCAAAGCTTCGGGAATATTGACCGAGCCATCTTCATTGAGATTGTTTTCCAAAAAAGCAATCAGCATCCGCGGTGGAGCGACTACCGTATCATTAAGGGTATGAGCGAAGTATTTACCGTCTTTACCGTTGATCCTGATCTGCAGTCTTCTCGCTTGAGCATCACCCAAATTTGAGCATGAACATACTTCAAAGTATTTTTGCTGTCTTGGCGACCAGGCTTCCACATCGCAGGATTTGACTTTTAAGTCAGCTAAATCGCCGCTGCAGCATTCCAAAGTACGTACCGGGATATTGAGCGACAGGAAAAAGTCGACTGAATTTTGCCATAATTTTTCGTACCATTGCATCGAATCTTCCGGACGGCAGACAACGATCATTTCCTGTTTTTCAAACTGATGGATCCGATAAACCCCTCTCTCCTCAATACCGTGTGCTCCGACTTCTTTTCTAAAGCAAGGTGAATAAGAAGTAAGGGTCAGCGGCAATTGATCCTCATCGATGATCGTATCAATGAAACGGCCAATCATCGAATGTTCGGAAGTACCGATCAGATATAGGTCTTCGCCTTCAATTTTATACATCATATTTTCCATTTCACTGAAAGACATAACCCCGGTAACGACATCACTGCGGATCATATAAGGTGGGATCACATAAGTAAAACCACGGTCAATCATGAAATCCCGGGCGTATGTCAAAACTGCCGAATGCAGCCGGGCGACATCGCCAAAAAGATAATAGAAACCATTGCCGCTGGTCTTCCGGGCACCGTCTAAATCAATGCCGTTGAGTCTTTCCATTATTTCAGTATGATATGGAATAGCAAAATTCTTAACCGGTTTTGTGCCGAATTCTTCCAAAACAACATTTTCTGAATCATCTTTACCAATCGGAACCGAAGGATCAATGATGTTAGGTATTACCAGCATCCGTTGTCTGATTTCTTTGGCCAGCTCTTCTTCTTTAACTTCCATAGCGTCAATCTGCTGGCCGATCTGACTGATTTCAGCCTTGATCTTTTCCGCCGCTTCTTTCTGGCCTTGTTTCATCAATCCACCGATTTCTTTGGATGCCTGATTTCTTCTGGCTCTTAAATCATCGGCGTTTTTGCGGATTTGCCGGTATTCTTCATCTAATTTTTTTACTTCATCAACCAGCACCAGCTTTTCATCCTGAAATTTCTTTCTGATGTTTTCTTTAACTAATTCCGGATTTTCTCTGATTAATCTAATGTCTATCATAATTCCTCCTGACAAAATAAAAAGCACCGTAAGGACGGTATTAACCGTGGTGCCACCTTTATTGCTTCTTAATAGTCTTAACGCGACAAAACGTGATGGGTTAGATCAACTCAGGGGTAGATTTCATTTCCTTTCCGGGATGATTTACACCAGCCATCATCTCTCTATACCGGTCAAAAGAATTACTTATCCCCTATTCGTTATACAGAAAAATTTTATCCTAATAATCATAAAAAAACAAGTAGCAGAACATTTTTAAACTATAATAATTATGAGGTGATTAAATGTTTAGAGAAATGCGCCGGTTCAAACAAGCATTGACTCAATCAGAAAACGAATTGATTTTAAAAAATGGCAAAACGGGAATTTTGGCGCTATGCGACGGCGACTATCCTTATGCCGTACCGCTGAATTATTGGTATGAACAGGATAAGATTTATTTCCATTCAGCTAAGAGCGGCCAAAAAATTGAAATGATCCAAAAATCAGATAAAGCGTCTTTTTGTGTTATTGACCAGGATCAAATAATCAAAGAAGAATATACCGACTACTTTCGCAGTGTGATTGCTTTTGGCAGAATCAAGATCATTGATGATGAAAACGAAAAATATCAGGCAATCGATAATATGGCCAAGAAATATTATCCTGAAGATCATGAAGCAAACCGAAAGGCAGCGATAAAACGGGACTATCTGGGTTTACTGATGCTCAGAATGGATATTGATCACTTAAGCGGTAAGGAAGCGATCGAATTGGTCAGAAACAAAGAAAAAAGGATGGATAGCAAATAGCTTTCCATCCTTTTAATTATTATTCGGTAACCTGACTAATCATCCAGATATTCTTGCTGAAGTTTTGAATGTAATTGTCCATCAAAGCTGAAATGATATAATTATTACTCTCATCAGCAGCTTTCTTGATCACTAAAGAACTGTTGAGCAGATATTCAAAGTCCGCCTGTACTTCTTTAAAGATATCTTTGGACTTAAGGTGTTCAGCTTTAGCTTCTTCAATTTTGGCGTTAGCCAAAAAATCCTTCAAGGATGCCAGTGGTTCACCGCCGATCATCAAAATATTTTCCGCCACTTCATCAATAGCGCTGTTGATGGCGTTATACAGATCTTCCAATTTAGCGTGAACGGTAAAGAAATCTTTTCCTTTGACATACCAGTGGAAATTTTGCAGTTTGTGATATTCTACTACTAAATCAGCTAAATAATTATTCAATAAGTTATTCATTATATCCTCCTTGTTAGTTATATCTAACTTGTGACTTCATTATAGCATTTCTGTGTGTCCTGACAACTGTAATGCTCAAAACCAGATTTTCATTTTTTAGGTATTATATCATTTTTTCAAACAGGTTCTGCCTGTCGGCTTTGTCTGTGAATTCTAATAATAACATCAGGTAAAAGATTTACCATGAGACAGGGCCAATGTATCTGGCGGATACTTTTTGCATAATTCCACAATATTCATCACTATTATCATTCCTTTTTATAATTTAAGGTTTATCATCTTCACCATGCATAACCTGTCAGAAACCGTCATACTGACCTTTGTTGACAGTCTTAAACCGTTTTTAGGAATATAATGATAATAAGGTTCCTCTGTAATCATTTTCACATTACCGATCTTAACGGCCAATTCTTTTGTAGCATCCACACAAAAGAACATCTGTGCATCAGCATGACCTACCTGCCTCATATATTTTTTTCGCATCATGGCCATACCACCCTTGCTGACAGCATCGAAGACAATTTCAATCTCCTTAAACCCCGCTAGCATCCGCAAGAGTTCCACAACCTTATTTTCCTCAAAATAGTGGAACAGACCTCCGGCAGTAACCAGAACAGGAGCAAACGGCACATCTTTGCGGATCTGTTTGATCCAGTCATCTGCAAAGGCATCCCCTGAGATATAAATTTCCCGCTCCGGTTCAGGAAGAAGTCCTCGCCGATATTCGATCACATGAGGCAGATCCACATCATACCAGCGTGTTCTTCCATTATCACAACGGTAATAGGTTGTCTCCAAACCACAGCCCAGCTGAACGATCACACCATTTGGTCTTCGTTCCAGAAATGACTGGATGAAACGATCCATATTGGCAGATCGAGAGGCAGAAGCGAGAAGAGTATATTGATTCTGCCTATTCTGTTCGATCAAATCTGAAGGCAGCTTATTTTTCAATTCCAATGCTTTTTTATCATATAAAACTTGCGGACAATGCTCACTGGCATAGATTCGGCCCAGCATCGGGACAAACAATGTATCTTCTATAACACCTAATTTTTGCATAATCAATCCTCCTTTTCTTTGTGTTGCTGATAAAGAGACTGGATCGTGTTATTGCGATATCCTTGTTAGTAAAAACTAACTTATAATTAAAAATCATCAGGCATTACTGCCTATAATTATCATTCATTCAGCTGAAGGTACGCATTTCTTCGATATAGTTTTCAGTATCTTTGAGCAGTATTTCGTGGATATTCAAAAGTACGAATCATTCCAGTGATTAATCGATATGCAAAGATAACTGTCCAAACCATCTTAAGACATCTTGATAGGCATGGGTCACTACCATCTCAATTTCTGCCGTTTTGTCTTTGTTTAGTAATATCCACAAAAGGCTCCGGTGGTCGGCACAAATTTCAGGATATACCGCAGAAAGCGTCCTTACATTCTTTTTCTAAAAATTCTCTTTTGCAACCTGACAAATCTTTTTTAATGTAATTATGCTTATATCAATTACTATCACTCCTGCTTAACAATAATATAACATTGTTTTAATACTAATATCAAAATTACATCAAAAACTGTAAAAAGGATTGACTTCTGATAAAAGTCAATCCATGAATAAATCAAATTATTGTGATATCGTAGTTTCTTCAACGGTTTCCTCCTCTTCATGATCGAGGATCGTCACTGCAGAAACAAAAGTATCTTCCTGCGTTTTAATCAGTTTAACCCCTTGTGTTGCCCGGCCGAGCAGCGAAACATTATCAAGACAGATTCGGATAATAATCCCATCACTAGTCATGATCATACAATCCTGACCGTTTTTCACCGCTTTAAGGTCAACCAGTTCGCCGTTTTTATCACTGATATTGAGAGTTTTTACTCCTTTGGCACCACGGCTGGTTATCCGGTATTCATCCAGGAGCGATTTTTTACCATAACCCTTTTTGGATACAACCATAATATAATCACCTTCCCCATCGGTAGCGGCACCAATAACCACCGAACCATCCGGATTCATGCCTTTGACTCCGGATGCCGTTCTACCCATGGCCCGAACGTCATCTTCAGCAAACCTCACCGCTTTACCATTAGCAGCACCGATGATAATTTGGTTATGACCGGTAGTTGGTTTCACCGTGACTAATTCATCATTATCTTTTAAGGAAATAGCGATCTTACCATTTTGTCTGATCAGGTCAAATTCTGCAATCGCAACACGTTTGCAAATACCGTTTTTAGTCACAAAGAACAAGTATTTATATTCTTCGTTATCACGTTTGATCGGAACCAATGTTTTAACCTTTTCATCCTTTTCCAGTTTGAGCAGATTGACCAAAGGAATGCCTTTGGCATTACGGGAAGCTTCTGGAATATTATAACCCTTAATCCGGAATACCTTGCCCTTGTTGGTAAACAACATCAGCCAGTCATGTGTTGACATGGTAATATTTTCCAGGATGATATCATTTTCGTTAAGAGAGATACCTTTAATGCCCCGGCCGCCGCGGTTTTGCGTATGATAAGTATCGATCGGCAAACGCTTTACATAACCGTTGCTGGTCATCGAGATCAAAACGTCGCTAACCGGGATCAGATCTTCATCTTCGACATCAATATCCCCTTCGATGATCTCGGTCCGTCTTTTGTCGCCGTAACGATTTTTGATATCCAACAATTCTTCCTTAATGATCGCTACCACCCGGTAATGGTTGGCTAAGATATCCTTGAGATCTTCGATCGTAATTTTAAGATTAGCCAGCTCATCAAGAATTTTATCTCTTTCCAGTCCGGTAAGCCGGCGCAGCTGCATATCAAGGATTGCCTTGGCCTGAATTTCATCCAAACCAAATCTCGTCGTTAACTGAACTATCGCATCGGCGTTGTCTTTTGACCGTTTGATCGTTTCGATAACTTCATCAATGTTGTCCAAAGCAATCTTCAAACCCTCTAAGATATGAGCCCGGTCTTCCGCTTTCTTTAAGTCATAAGCAGTACGGCGATTGATGACTTCGATCTGATGATCGATATAGTAACGGATGATATCTTTAATGTTGAGCAGCATTGGTTTGTTGTTGACCAAAACAACATTATTTACACCAAAAGAAGTCTGTAAAGCAGTAAGACGATATAACTGATTTAATATAACATCTTCCTGAACATCTTTTCGCAGTTCAATGACTATTCTGATTCCTTCACGGTTTGATTCATCGCTGAGGGACGTTATGCCATCAATAACCTTATCCCGAACCAAAGAAGCGATTTTTTCAACCATCATCGCTTTATTGACTTGATACGGTATCTCTTTGACAATGATCCTTTTTTTACCGTTATCCATCTCTTCGATCTTTACTTTAGAACGAATGATGATAGCGCCTTTGCCGGTTTCATAAGCCTGACGAATACCGCTTTTGCCTACAATGTAAGCGCCGGTCGGGAAATCAGGACCGCTGATATAATTATCCATCAGTTCCATTACAGAAATATCCGGATCTTCCATTACTGCAATCGTTGCGTCGATCGCTTCAGTGAGATTGTGCGGCGGCATATTGGTGGCCATACCGACCGCGATACCGGTTGAACCATTCACTAATAAATTCGGAAATTTTGACGGCAGAACGGATGGCTCTTTTTCAGATGCATCATAGTTATCCGTCCAGTCGATCGTCTCTTTTTCGATATCCTGTAAAAGTTCACCGGCAACCTTTGCCATTCTTGCTTCGGTATAACGCATCGCTGCCGCTTCATCACCATCAACTGAACCAAAGTTGCCATGACCATCAACCAAAGGATAGCGATAAGAAAAATCCTGAGCCATCCTGACCATCGAATCATAAACGGCTGTATCGCCATGCGGATGGTATTTACCCAAAACCTCACCTACGATACGCGCCGACTTTTTATGCGGTTTATCAGAAGTAATCCCCATATCATACATCGCGTAAAGAATTCGGCGATGAACCGGTTTAAGACCGTCTCTGACATCCGGCAGAGCTCTGGATACAATGACCGACATAGAATAATCGAGAAAATTATCTCTTACTTCTTTGGCGATATTAACCTGTTTGATCTTGCCATGATTAAAGTTTTCAATATAATTGTTATCCATCAAGACCTCCCTTAAATATCCAAATTAGCGTAGTGGGCATTTTCAACGATAAAATTGCGCCGCGGCTCAACTTCATCGCCCATCAGCATACTGAAGGCATTATCAGCATCCATTGCATCTTCGATAGTTACCTGTTTTAAAGTTCTGACCTTAGGATCCAGTGTCGTTTCCCACAACTGTTCAGGATTCATCTCGCCAAGACCTTTATAACGCTGAATTTTGTAATTGTTGACAAATTCTTTTTTATACATTTCACATTCACCATCGGTATATGCATAACGAATGGCGTTGCCTTTTTGGATTTTGAAAAGCGGCGGCATAGCGATATAAACATACCCGCCTTCAATTACCGGTTTGAGATAGCGGTAAAGGAAAGTAAGCATCAGGGTACAAATATGTGCCCCATCGACATCAGCATCGGTCATGATAACGATCTTATGATATCGCAGTTTGCTCAAATCGATCTCATCACCAACCCCGCAGCCGAAAGCTGTAATCATCGAGCGGATCTCAGCATTGTCAAATATACGGTGTAAACGGGCTTTTTCTACATTTAAGATC